>NZ_JACCAS010000001.1:4425729-4741853 GCF_013409255.1 Paraburkholderia bryophila | reverse complement strand
GACGTTTTGCGATTGCGGCTCGAGTTGAGCACTGGTGCGCCCGAAACGGCGCTCGCGCTCCGCGTACGAAGCGATGGCGTGGCCGAGCGCGTCGGCGTCGAAATCCGGCCAGAACGTGTCGGTGAAATAGAACTCGGTGTACGCGAGTTGCCACAGCAGGAAGTTGCTGACACGGCGCTCGCCGCCGGTGCGGATGAACAGGTCCGGTTCCGGCGCGTAAGCCATGGACAGGTGCTCGGCGAACGAATCTTCGTTGACCTCGACCGCCTTGCCCGCCAGCGCCGATTGTTCGGCGAGCTTGCGGGTGGCCTGCATGATGTCCCAGCGGCCGCCGTAATTGGCGGCGATGGTCAACGTCAGACGGGTATTACGCGCGGTTTTGGTTTCCGCGCGCTTGATCAGGTCGCGAATGCGCGTATCGAAACGGGACAGATCGCCGACCACCCGCAAACGGATGCCGTTCGCGTGCAGCTTGCCGATTTCCCGCTCTAGCGCGGTGACGAACAGGCGCATCAGGAACGACACTTCGTCGTTCGGGCGGCGCCAGTTTTCCGAGCTGAACGCGAACAGCGTCAGATATTCGACGCCCTGACGCGCGCAGGCCTCGACGGCCGCGCGCACCGCGTCGACGCCGCGCGTATGGCCCGCCACGCGCGGCAGACGCCGCTGGGTGGCCCAACGGCCGTTGCCGTCCATGATGATCGCGATATGTCGCGGCACCGCGGCGACATCAGGCACGCGCACGGTTGAGCTGGTATAGGTCATGGCCGTCGGGACAATAACTGCAAATAAAGAAGTGGAAACCGTGAAAGTGCTGAGCCCTAAGGCCTACACCGTCATGATCTCGGCTTCTTTCGTCACGACGATCTTGTCGATTTCGGTGACGAACTTGTCCGTCAGCTTCTGAACGTCATCACCGGCGCGACGCTCGTCGTCTTCCGAAATTTCCTTGTCTTTCACGAGCTTCTTCAACTGCTCGTTCGCGTCGCGGCGCAGATTGCGCACGGCGACCTTGGCCGTTTCCGCTTCGCTCCTGACCACTTTCATCAGTTCGCGGCGGCGTTCTTCGGTCAGCGCGGGCATCGGTACGCGGATCACGTCGCCCTGGGTGGCCGGGTTCAGACCGAGGTCCGACTCGCGGATCGCCTTTTCCACGACCTGGACCATCTTCTTTTCCCACGGCTGCACGCCGATCGTGCGCGCGTCGATCAGCGTCAGGTTCGCGACCTGCGAGATCGGCACCGGCGAACCGTAGTAATCGCACTGGATATGATCGAGCAGGCCCGTGTGCGCACGGCCCGTGCGGATCTTCGACAGGTCGTTCTTGAACGCGTCGATGGAACGCTGCATTTTTTGTTCAGCGCCCTTCCTGATATCAGCCACAGACATTTTTAAACCTCCGAACCTTCAAAACGGTGCGAGCCGGCCGGCGCGCGCGATGCGGCGGCCTGGGCTCGCGTTAAAGCCCACGTTATGTGAACGAGAGTTTACACGTGGACGAGGGTGCCCTCGTCCTCGCCTTGAACGATGCGCTTGAGCGCGCCCGGCTTGACGATCGAAAACACCCGGATCGGCAGCTTCTGGTCACGGCACAGCGCGAACGCGGTGGCGTCCATCACCTGCAGATTGCGGCCAATGGCTTCGTCGAAGCTGATCGTGGTGTAACGGGTCGCGCTCGGGTCTTTCTTGGGGTCGGCCGAATAGACGCCGTCCACCTTGGTGGCTTTCAGCACGACTTCCGCGCCGACTTCCGCACCGCGCAGTGCGGCGGCGGTGTCGGTCGTGAAGAACGGGTTGCCGGTGCCGGCCGCGAAAATCACGACTTTGCCTTCTTCGAGCTGGCGAATCGCGCGGGGGCGGATATACGGCTCGACCACCTGGTCCATGCGCAGCGCGGATTGCACGCGCGCCTCGATGCCGGCGTGACGCATGGCGTCCTGCAGCGCCAGTGCGTTCATCATGGTGGCCAGCATCCCCATGTAGTCGGCCGTCGCGCGATCCATACCGGCCGCGCCGCCCGCGACGCCGCGGAAAATATTGCCACCGCCGATCACCACGGCCATCTGCGTTCCGAGACGGACCACTTCGGCCACGTCTGCCACCATTCTTTCGATGGTCGCGCGGTTGATGCCGAAGGCATCGTCGCCCATCAGAGCTTCACCGGAGAGTTTGAGCAGGACGCGTTTATAGGCAGTGGGCATAGGGGTATCCAGATCGCGCAGAACAGGGCAACAACAAGGGACTAATGTAGGGGTGAAATACTGATTCGGGCAAGCACCGCCAAATTGACGAACCCTGGGGTCCGCCAGCGGCGGCTGTGTGGCGAGGGTCAACCCGCACGCAGCCTTGCGGCGCTGCCGACCGCGGCAAAGTCTTGCTCCGCCGCGGGTCCAACGGTACTAGCTAAGGCTTAAGACAAGCTTATTGTTGCTTTGCAGCAGCGACCTGAGCAGCCACTTCAGCAGCGAAGTCGTCCTGCTTCTTCTCGATGCCTTCGCCGACCACGAACAGCGCGAACTTCTGCACGCTCGAGTTGCCTGCCTTCAGCATCTGTTCGATCGTCTGCTTGTCGTTCTTAACGAACGTCTGGTTCAGCAGCGACACTTCCTTCAGGTACTTCTGCACGCTGCCGTCGACCATCTTGGCGACGATTTCAGCCGGCTTGCCCGATTCGGCGGCCTTCTGTTCAGCAATGCTGCGTTCCTTGGCGATCAGCTCTGCCGGCACGTCGTCCGACGACAGCGACACCGGCTTCATTGCCGCGATGTGCATTGCCACGTCTTTGCCGATCTGCTCGTCCGCGCCGGTGTACTCGACCAGCACGCCGATGCGCGTGCCGTGCAGGTACGCTGCCAGCTTGTTTGCCGACTCGAAGCGCACGAAGCGGCGGATCGACAGGTTTTCACCGATCTTGCCGACCAGCGCCAGACGCACTGCGTCGACCGTCGAGCCGTCCAGCGGCAGAGCGCCCAGCGCAGCGACGTCAGCCGGGTTTTGCGTGGCGATCAGTTCCGCGACCGTCTTCGTGAAAGCCAGGAAGTCGTCGTTCTTCGAAACGAAGTCGGTTTCGCAGTTCAATTCGACCAGCGAACCCGCGTTGCCGCCGATGAACGAAGCAACCACGCCTTCAGCCGTCACGCGCGATGCAGCCTTGCTGGCCTTGTTACCCAGCTTCACACGCAGCAGCTCTTCAGCGCGCGCCATGTCGCCGTCGGCTTCCGTCAGCGCTTTCTTGCATTCCATCATCGGCGCGTCGGTCTTTGCGCGCAGTTCTGCAACCATGCTTGCGGTAATTGCCGCCATCATTTGCTCCTTGAGTTCCGTCTGTCACACGCCGCCCGGACTTCGATACCGGCGGCAAGAATTCGTTTCAGCGTTTCACGTACTTTTTTACGCAACCACACTTTCGGCACTGCTCGGGCACCGTTTGCAGCGCCCTACTACATCTGTCGCGGCTTAAAAAAAGGGGGCCTGTAGAAAGCCCCCTTTTTTGCCGGACACGGGGCAGCTTTACGCTTCCGCTTTGACCTCGACGAACTCGTCGCCGTCGTCGCCGCGTGCAGCTTGCACCACTTCGTTGACCGAATTCGCACGGCCTTCGAGGATCGCGTCAGCCACGCCAGCCGTGTACAGAGCGACAGCCTTCGAAGCGTCGTCGTTACCCGGGATCACGTAGTCGATGCCGATCGGCGAGTGGTTCGTGTCGACCACGGCGATGATCGGAATGCCCAGCTTGTTAGCTTCGGTCACAGCAATCTTGTGGTAGCCGACGTCGACCACGAAAATCGCGTCCGGAATGCCGCCCATGTCTTTCACGCCGCCGATCGACTTGACCAGCTTAGCCATTTCGCGCTCGAACAGCAGAGCTTCTTTCTTGCTCATGCGCTCGGTTTCGCCGGCTTCCAGCGCTGCTTCCATGTCCTTCAGGCGCTTGATCGACACCTTCAGCGTCTTGAAGTTGGTCAGCATGCCGCCGAGCCAGCGCGCGTTGACGAACGGCATACCCGCGCGTTGCGCTTCTTCAGCGATGGTGTCGCGCGATTGACGCTTCGTGCCGACGAACAGGATCGTGCCGCGATTTGCTGCCAGTTGACGCGCGTACTTCAGCGCGTCGTTGTACATCGGCAGCGTCTTTTCGAGGTTGATAATGTGAATCTTGTTGCGATGACCGAAAATGAAGGGAGCCATCTTCGGGTTCCAGAAGCGCGTTTGGTGACCGAAGTGGACACCGGCTTCCAGCATTTGACGCATGGTAACTGCCATGAAAATCTCCGCGAGGGTTAGGTCTTAAGCCGGCTGCCGCATCGGCCGCGCCCGCCTTCAATTTGGCGTAACGCGACGGACACCCTGGGTGCGCCGGCTTGCGAGTCTGCCGCCTTATACTGCTTCACCCCACGACACAGGCAACGAACGCCGTGGGAAGCTGCTCCCGCCGTCTTTTTGACCATTTCAGCCTCATTCAGACTGATACCGGACAATAAAACCAAGACAGAGAGCGACTTAGCCAAAGATTATAGCACGCGACTATTGCATGACTCAACCCGCACGGTAGCTCCTTCCGGACGCGACCGGGTTGCACCTGCGGGCGTGTGCCTGGACCTAGCTGACGCGAGACCGGCGGACTGACGGCGAGCCAGGCCCGCAAAACCCTGCGGCAGCCGGGATATGGTGCGATAATCTCAGAATAAATCGCAATTCAGGCCCGACTCATGGCTATTACGCTCAAAAACGAACACGATATCGCGCAAATGCGCGTCGCCTGCAAACTGGCGAGCGAAGTGCTCGACTACATCACGCCGTTCGTTGCCGCCGGCATCACGACCGGCGAACTCGACCGCCTCTGCCACGAATACATGCTGAAGGAACAGGGCACCGTGCCCGCGCCGCTGAATTATCAGCCGCCCGGCTACCCGCCCTACCCGAAGGCGACCTGCATTTCCGTCAACGACGTGATCTGCCACGGTATTCCCGGCGAAAAGACGCTGAAGAACGGCGACGCGCTGAATATCGACGTCACCGTCATTAAAGAAGGCTATTTCGGCGACACGAGCCGCATGTTCATCGTCGGCGAAGGCTCGATCATGGCCAAACGGCTGGTTCAGACCACCTTCGAATGTATGTGGCTCGGCATCGACCAGGTGCGCCCCGGCGCGCATCTCGGCGACATCGGCTATGCCATTCAGAAGCATGCCGAAGCCCAGGGCTACAGCGTGGTGCGCGAATATTGCGGCCACGGGATCGGCACGGTGTTCCACGAAGATCCGCAGATTCTGCATTACGGCCGCCCGGGCACCGGGCTCGAACTGCAGGCCGGCATGATCTTCACGATCGAGCCGATGATCAACGCCGGGCGTCGCGATATCCGCACCATGCCCGACCAGTGGACCGTCAAGACCAAAGACCGCAGCCTGTCCGCGCAGTGGGAACACACCGTGCTCGTGACGGAAACCGGCTACGACGTGCTGACCGTTTCCGCCGGCACGCCCGCGCGGCCGCCGGTCGTTGCGGTTACGGCCTGACCGACCTCCTGCCCACCGTCCGCGTGCCCGCCTGCCAATGAGTAGTGTTCCCGCCGTCGCCCCATCCCATGCCACGTCGCTCAAGGCGGACTACAAGGTGGCCAAAGCCCAGCTGCTGGAACGCTTCAAGACGGCCACCAACGTCGACGCGTTGATGGCCGCTCTCGCGCGCGCCACGGACAACTCGCTGCGCGCCGCCTGGGACACCTGCGAACTGCCGCCCGAGCTGGCTTTACTGGCGGTCGGCGGTTATGGGCGCGGCGAACTGGCGCCGCATTCCGACATCGACATTCTGGTGCTGCTGCCGGACGCGCCGATCGAGCATCTCGAAGCGCGTATCGAGCGTTTTATCAGCCTCGCGTGGGATCTGGGGCTGGAACTCGGCAGCAGTGTGCGCAGCGTGTCGCAGTGCCTCGAAGAAGCCGCCAACGACGTCACCGTGCGCACCTCGCTGCTCGAAGCGCGGCGCATTACCGGCAGCGCGACGCTGTTCGACGATTTCGCGAAGCGTTACCGCGACGCGCTCGATCCGAAGGCGTTCTTCCAGGCGAAAGTGCTGGAAATGCGCCAGCGCCACGCCAAGTTCCAGGACACGCCGTACGCGCTTGAACCCAACATCAAGGAAAGCCCGGGCGGCCTGCGCGATCTTCAGCTGATTCTGTGGATCACCCAGGCGGCCGGTTTCGGCAGCAGTTGGCGCGAACTCGAGGCGCGCGGCCTGATCACCGAACGCGAAGCGCGCGAACTGCGCCGCAATGAGAGCTTTCTGAAGGCGCTGCGCGCGCGGCTGCATGTCACCGCGGGGCGTCGGCAGGACATTCTGGTGTTCGATCTGCAAACGCCGGTGGCCGAAAGTTTCGGCTACAAGCCGACCGCCACCAAGCGCGCCAGCGAGCAACTGATGCGGCGCTATTACTGGTCCGCCAAAGCCGTCACGCAGCTCGCCACGATTCTGATCCAGAACATCGAGGCCCAGCTTTTCCCGAGCACGAGCGGGATCACGCGGGTGCTGACGGACCTCTTCGTCGAAAAACAGGGCATGCTGGAAATCGCCAGCGACGACGTGTTCGAGCGCGAGCCGAACGCGATCCTCGAAGCGTTCCTGCTGTACGAACTGACGCCGGGCGTCAAAGGCTTGTCGGCGCGCACGTTGCGGGCGATCTACAACGCCCGCGACATCATGGATCAGCATTGGCGGCGCGATCCGGAAAACCGTCGCCTCTTCATGGAAATCCTGAAGCAGCCGGCCGGCATCACGCACGCGTTGCGTCTGATGAACCAGACCAGCGTGCTCGGGCGTTACCTGCTGAACTTCCGGCGCATCGTCGGGCAGATGCAGCACGATCTGTATCACGTCTACACCGTCGACCAGCACATTCTGATGGTGCTGCGCAATCTACGGCGCTTCGCGGTCGCCGAGCACGCGCACGAATACCCGTTCTGCAGCCAGTTGATCGCCAATTTCGACCGGCCGTGGGTGCTGTACGTGGCGGCGCTGTTTCACGACATCGCCAAGGGCCGCGGCGGCGATCACTCCACGCTCGGCATGGCCGACGCGCGCCGCTTCTGCCGCAGCCACGGTATCGAGGGCGAAGACGGCGAGCTGGTGGTCTGGCTGGTGCAGCAGCATCTGACCATGAGCCAGGTCGCGCAGAAGCAGGACACCAGCGACCCGGAAGTCATCAAGCGCTTTGCCGAACTGGTGGGCACCGAGCGCCGCCTCACCGCGCTCTACCTGCTGACGGTGGCCGATATTCGCGGCACCAGCCCGAAGGTCTGGAATACGTGGAAAGGCAAGCTGCTCGAAGACCTGTACCGCGCCACGCTGGCCGTACTCGGCGGCGCGCGGCCGGACGCGCATTCGGAACTGAAATCGCGCCAGGAAGAGGCGCTGGCGCTGCTGCGCCTCGAAACCGTGCCGGAAGGCGCGCAAAAGGCGTTGTGGGACAAGCTCGACATCGGCTATTTCCTGCGTCACGACGCAGCCGATATCGCGTGGCAAACCCGCGTGCTGTCGCGTCACGTCGAAACGGCCACGCCGATCGTGCGGGCGCGTCCGTCGCCGATCGGCGAGGCGCTGCAGGTGCTGGTGTACGTGAAGGATCAGCCCGATCTGTTCGCCGGGATTTGCGCGTATTTCGACCGCAACGGCTTGTCGGTGCTGGATGCGCGGGTCAGCACGACCCGTCACGGCTACGCGCTCGATAATTTCCTCGTCGCGCATACCGAAGAAGACGTGCATTATCGCGATATTGCCAATCTGGTCGAACAGGAACTGACCGCCCGTCTTACCGGCGACGGCACCCTGCTCCCCGGACCGTCGAAAGGCCGTTTGTCGCGGCTTTCGCGGACCTTCCCTGTGACGCCGCGCGTCGACCTTCGGGCCGACGAACGTGGCCAATATTACATCCTGTCCGTGTCGGCCAACGACCGGCCAGGCCTTCTTTATTCGATCGCGCGCGTGCTGGCCGAGCATCGGGTCGGCGTCGCTTCGGCGCGGATCAATACGCTCGGCGAACGCGTCGAAGACGTGTTCCTGCTGGATGGACACGGTCTGTCGGACAACCGCCTGCAAATTCAGGTCGAGACCGAACTGCTGCGCGCGATTGCAGTGTGAGATTTCATGCGACTCAAATTAACAGCCAAGCACCCGCGGCCGGCTTCGTCCGAACGCGCCCCTGTCCGTACCGGCAGCACGTCGGCGCGTAAGCCGACACGTCCGGTGGGACCGAAACCGTCGACGGCGGGTTTCAGCGGGGCGCACGGAGAAGGCGGCGGCGCGCCGAAGGGTGCCGGCACGCGGCCGGCCGGCGGAAAGCCGGCGGGCGCAGGTGCACGGGCGCCGCGCGCTGAGGGGTCGTTTTCTCGCGAGCGGGATGCGGGCGGCGCGGGCCGCTCGTCGTCGGATCGGCCGCCGCGGCGTGAAGGCGCGGGGGACCGTGGTGAGCGTGCGCCGCGTAAGTTTGAAAGTGGTGGTGATCGTGGCGATCGCGCACCGCGCAGCTTCGGCGACCGCCCCCCGCGTCGCGACGACGGCGAACGCCGCCCGTTCAGCGGTGCGCGTCCGGGCGCAGGCCGTCCGTCCGAAGGCGGCCCTCGTGGCGACCGTCCGGTCCGCAACGATCGCGACGGTGGAGATCGTCCGCGCTTCGGTGGCGAACGCGGTCCGCGCAGCGACAGCGCACCGCACCGTTTCGAAGGCGCCGGTAATCGTGGCGAACGTGCACCGCGCAAGTTTGAAGGCGGTGGTGACCGTAGCGAGCGCGCTCCGCGCAGCTTCGGCGACCGCCCTCCGCGTCGCGACGACGGCGAACGCCGTCCGTTCAGCGGTGCACGTCCGGGCGCAGGCCGTCCGTCCGAAGGCGGCGCACGTGGCGACCGTCCGGTCCGCAACGATCGCGACGGTGGAGATCGTCCGCGCTTTGGTGGCGAACGCGGTCCGCGCAGCGACAGCGCACCGCGCCGTTTCGAAGGCGCCGGTGATCGTGGCGAACGTGCACCGCGCAAGTTTGAAGGCGGTGGTGACCGTAGCGAGCGCGCTCCGCGCAGCTTCGGCGATCGCCCCCCGCGTCGCGACGACGGCGAACGCCGCCCGTTCAGCGGTGCACGTCCGGGCTCAGGCCGTCCGTCTGAAAGCGGCGCGCGTGGCGACCGTCCGGTCCGCAACGATCGCGACGGTGGAGATCGTCCGCGCTTCGGTGGCGAACGCGGCCCGCGCAGCGACAGCGCACCGCGCCGTTTCGAAGGTGCCGGCGACCGCGGCGACCGCCCCCCGCGCAGCGACAGCGCACCGCGCCGTTTCGAAGGCGAACGTGGCTCATCCGACCGCGGCGAGCGCAGCTTCGCCAAGCCGGTGAAACGCGAATTCGGCGACCGCCCGGCTCGAACCGGTGATCGCACCGAGCGCACTGAACGCAACGACCGCCCTGCCCGCAGCTTCGACAAAACGCTCCCGACCGCCGGCCGCCGCTTCGGCGACGACCGTCCCGCGCGCGCCGATAAGCCGCGCGGCCCAGCGCCCGCAGCACGCGCCGAACACAACGACGCCGCGCCGCGCACCCCGCGTCGCGATTACGAAGATGCGCCCGGCACGCTACGCCTGTCGAAGCTGATGTCCGAGCTCGGCCTGTGCTCGCGCCGCGAAGCGGACGAATGGATCGAAAAGGGCTGGGTGCTGGTGGATGGCGAGCGGATCGATACGCTCGGCACCAAGGTGCGTCCGGACCAGCGCATCGAGATCGATCCGGCCGCCGAAGCCGCGCAAGCGAGCCAGGTGACGGTGCTGATCCACAAGCCGGTGGGTCTGGTGTCGGGCCAGGCGGAAGACGGCTATCAGCCGGCCATCACGCTGGTCACGCCGGAAAATCGCTGGGCAGACGATCAGTCGGAGATCCGCTTCTCGGTCTCGCATCTGCGCCAGCTTGCGCCGGCAGGCCGTCTGGACATCGATTCGACCGGCTTGCTGGTGCTGACGCAGGACGGCCGCGTCGCCAAGCAGTTGATCGGCGGCCATTCGGAGATCGACAAGGAATATCTGGTGCGCGTGGCGTACGGCGAGCATGCCGTCGACGTCGAAAGCCACTTCCCGCCGGAAAGCCTCGAACTGCTGTGTCACGGCCTGTCGCTCGACGAGCAGCCGCTGAAGCCCGCCCAGGTGAACTGGCAGAACGGCGAGCAACTGCGTTTCGTGCTGCGCGAAGGCAAGAAGCGTCAGATCCGTCGTATGTGTGAGCTGGTCGGCCTCGAAGTGATCGGCCTGAAGCGCGTGCGGATGGGTCGTGTGGTGCTGGGCGCGTTGCCGCCGGGCCAATGGCGCTATCTTGCGGCGGACGAATCGTTCTGACGATCCGCGATGGTTGTTCGATGCTGTATGATCGACCGACCATCAAGCCCCGGCTGCTCACGCAGTCTCAGGCTCACCCAATAAAAAACCCACGCAATTGCGTGGGTTCAGACTGCTGACCAACCCCACGTTTTTCGGAGCGTGGGGTTTTGTTTTTCAGGCAAAGCAAATCTGGCAGTGAAGCACGACGTGGCGGTTGAAACGGGCCAGAAGTGCAGCGATGAGCCACTGCAGGCGATTGCCGGGCCGCTGGCGCACGCATAAACACGCCCGCAGGCGTGCCACCAGCAGCGCGATCTTCTTGATGTTCTGCGCCGCAGCGCCGAGCAGGCACTGCTCGGCCACCTTGCGCAGCCCGCGCATCCTCGCGTAGCGATGCCCATGCAGCTGCTTGGCATCCGCGAAGCTGCGCTCCACCGTTTCCTTGCGCCGTTTGTAGATCGCCTTGCCCCAGTCGGTCAGGCGACGCGCATCGACGCGCTCCTTCGCGCGCTCCCATACGTGCCGGATGACCACCTTCACATGGTTTGCGCTCGTCGTGCATTGGCCGCGCGCCTCACAGGTGCCGCAGCGCGACGGATCGGACCTGAACTCCTGATAGCCCGCGCGGTTTGTCGTGCTGTAGCGCAGTACCTGCCCGCGTGGGCACGTGTATTCCTCGCGATACCGGCTGTATCTGAACTCGCGTTTGTAGAAGAACCCGGGCTTGTGATTCGGCGTGCGGTAGCCCATCACGCCCTCAATGCCGCGATCCTCCAGCCCCTGGCAGATTGCCGGCGTGAAGTAGCCCGCATCCAGCCCCACCGCCTGCACCTGGAAGCCAAAGCGTTCGCGCTGCCGGTCCAGCCGCGCCAGATACGGCTGGCTGTCGTGCACCGAGGCGGGTGTCACATGCGTGTCGGTGACGATTGAATAGCGCGCATCGACCGTGCGGTGATCCAGGTAGAAGAAGCCCGTGGGCTTGTCGTCGCGCACCATGTAGCCGCTGTCCGGGTCGGTGCGGCTGACCTTCGTTTCCTTGCGCTCCGGTGTGGCAGCCGACCTCGAGCCCTCATCGTCGTCGGGGCCTTTGCGTTCGTCGCGCCGCAGCGGCTTCTTATCGTGCGCTGCCCGGTCCGCATCGACCGCAGCGTCCAGCGCCGCCAGATAAGCCGAAGGCGCCTGTTCGAGCTGCACCAGATCAAACTTGCGCTTGTTGGCGTTCGCCTTCAGGTGGGTGCTGTCGGTGTAGAGCACCCGTCCCTCGACCATGCCGCGCCCGATCGCCTGCTGCACGATTGCGTCGAAGATCTCCTGGTAGACCGTCGTGTCGGTGAAGCGCCGTCGCCGGTTCTGCGAGAACGTCGAGGCGTCAGGCACCCGGTCCGTGAGCCGAAAGCGTGCAAACCACCGGTAGGCCACGTTGACCTGCACCTCGCGCATGAGCTGGCGCTCACTGCGTACCCCGAACAGGTAGCCGATGAACAGCAATTTGAACATCACCACCGGATCGAGCGCTGGGCGCCCGTTGTCCGCGCAATACAGGTGCGCCACCTTCTCACGGATGAATTCGAAATCCACCGCCGCGTCGATCTGGCGCAGCAGGTGGTCCTTCGGCACGAGTTCCTCGAGCGTCACCATCTCGAGTTCGTGCTGCATGGGCGTCGGTGTCTTCAGCATGCCCCAATTAAACGACAAAGCCCGACGCAAGGCCAGGCTTTGGGGGTACTTTGTCAGCAGTCTGAACCCACGCAATTGCGTGGGTTTTTTATTGCCGGTAACACGTAGCAAACAACCGGCAGCCCGAGGGCCGCCTCAATCGTCGCTATTCGGATCCATATCCGGAAACAGCACTTCCGTGAAGCCGAATTTCGCAAAGTCGTTGATCCGCATCGGGTACAGCTTGCCGATCAGATGATCGCACTCATGCTGCACGACCCGCGCATGAAAACCCTCGGCGACGCGATCGATCGGTTTGCCGAACTGATCGAAGCCGTGATATTTGATCATCGAAAAGCGGCTCACCGCGCCGCGCAGGCCCGGCACCGACAGGCAGCCTTCCCAGCCCTCCTCCATGTCGAGCGAGACCGGCGTGATGGTCGGATTGATCAGCACCGTTTCAGGCACCGGCGGCGCGTCCGGATAGCGTTCGTTGTTCCCGAAGCCGAAGATCACCACCTGCAGATTGACGCCGATCTGCGGCGCGGCCAAACCCGCGCCGTTGGCGTGGTGCATGGTCTCGAACATGTCTTTGACGAGTTCATGCAATTCGGGGGTGTCGAAGTGATCGACTGGATCGGCAATCTGCAACAGACGCGGATCGCCCATCTTGAGAATTTCGCGAATCATAACTGCCCCTCCAGGAGCTTACGCAACCCATCTTCGTCGAGTACGGGAATGCCGAGTTCCTCGGCCTTCGCCAACTTGCTGCCCGCTTCGGCACCCGCTACCACATAGTCGGTTTTCTTCGACACCGAGCCGGCCACTTTCGCGCCGGCCGCTTCAAGCATTTCCTTCGCCTCTTCGCGCGCCAGGCTCGGCAAGGTGCCGGTCAACACGACCGTCTTGCCGGCCAGCACGCCTTGCGGCGCCTTCGGCGCAGGCGGTCCTTCAGGCCACGTCACCTTGCCCGGCGCGCGCAACTGCTCGATTACCGTGCGGTTGTGTTCTTCGGCGAAAAACTGGTGCAGCGACTCGGCGACCACCGGCCCCACGTCGTTGACTTCCAATAAAGCTTCGACCGATGCATCCATGATTGGATCCAGCGAACCGAAATGCTTGGCCAGATCTTTCGCCGTGGACTCGCCGACGTGGCGAATCCCGAGCGCGTAGATGAAGCGCGCCAACGTGGTATGCCGGGCCTTGTCGAGCGAGTCGAGTAGGTTTTGCGCGGACTTTTCGGCGAAACGGTCGAGCTCGGCGAGCGTCGCAAAGCCGACGTTGAACAGATCGGCCGGCGTACGCACCAGATTCAGCTCGACCAGTTGATCGATGATTTTTTCGCCGAGACCGTCGATATCCAGCGCACGACGCTGCGCGAAATGCCACAGCGCCTGCTTGCGTTGCGCCGGACAGAACAGCCCGCCGGTACAGCGCGCGATCGCCTCGTCCGGCAGCCGCTCGATATTCGAGCCGCACACCGGACACTGCGTGGGCATCACGAATTCGCGAGCGTTTTCCGGACGACGTTCGAGCAGCGCGCTCACCACTTCGGGAATCACGTCGCCGGCGCGCCGCACGATCACCGTGTCGCCGATCCGGATGTCTTTGCGCCGCACTTCGTCTTCGTTATGCAGCGTGGCGTTCGTGACCGTCGCGCCGCCGACGAACACCGGCTCCAGCCGCGCCACCGGCGTAATCGCGCCGGTGCGGCCGACCTGCACGTCGATCGCGACGAGTTGGGTCAGCGCTTCCTGCGCGGGAAATTTGTGCGCCAACGCAAAACGCGGTGCGCGCGAGACGTAACCGAGCGCGTCCTGCTCGTCGCGCCGGTTGACCTTATAGACCACACCGTCGATATCGTACGGCAGCGTGTCGCGCTTCTCGCCGACCGCGTGGAAGAAGCCGAGCAACCCTTCCGCGCCCTGCACCACGGCCCGTTCGCCGTTCACCGGCAAACCGAGTTCCTTGTACCAGTCGAGCAGGTCGCTATGCGTGGCCGGCATCTCGATACCGTCGACCACGCCGATGCCATACGCGAAAAACGACAGCGGCCGCTGCGCGGTGATCTTCGAATCGAGCTGCCGCAAACTGCCCGCCGCGGCATTGCGCGGATTGGCGAATTCCTTCTGCTCGGCAGCGCGCTGGCGTTCGTTCAGACGCTCGAAATCGCGCTTGAACATCAGCACTTCGCCGCGCACGTCGAGCACGTGCGGCACGCGTTTGCCCTTGAGCTTGAGCGGAATGGAGCGGATCGTGCGGACGTTTTCGGTGACGTTCTCGCCGGTCGCGCCGTCGCCGCGCGTGGAGGCCTGCACGAATACGCCGTCCACATAGCGCAGCGAGATCGCGAGGCCGTCGAATTTCAGTTCGGCCGCGTAGTCGACCGGCACCGGCGGCTCGCTCGCGTTCTTGCCGAGTGAATCGCCGACGCGTTTGTCGAACGCGACGATGTCTTCGTCGGCGAAACCGTTGTTCAGCGACAGCATCGGCTGGTCGTGCACGACCGGCTCGAAGCCGCTGGCCGCCTCGCCGCCCACGCGCTGGGTGGGCGAATCCGGCACGATCAGATCCGGATGCTCCGTCTCGATGCGCTCCAGTTCCTTGAAGAGCTTGTCGTATTCGGCGTCCGGCAAATCCGGCTGATCGAGCACGTAATACGCGTAATTGGCGCGTTCGAGTTCCGCGCGCAACCACGCGGCCCGTTCTGCGGGAGCGCTGTCTGCTGGATGGGAAGCGGGGGTTCGGGCCATACTGTCGGAAGATTTTTCAGTGAAATTCAGACATTGGATTATCGCAGGAAGCGTGCCCCTTTACATCGGCCGAATGATGGTTTCCGGGTTCATTGCGGCGTTCTCAGGGCGCGGAGATTATGTTCGCTGACATGCCGTAAGGCACGTCATAAAGCACACAGTAAAGCAGCC
Organism: Paraburkholderia bryophila; assembly: GCF_013409255.1. Taxonomy (NCBI): domain Bacteria; kingdom Pseudomonadati; phylum Pseudomonadota; class Betaproteobacteria; order Burkholderiales; family Burkholderiaceae; genus Paraburkholderia; species Paraburkholderia bryophila. Next base: position 4,726,929 of record NZ_JACCAS010000001.1, on the reverse strand, counting down.
GCCTGCAACGACAACGGCCGCACATCGTGCGGCCGTTGCGAACGTCAGCGAAAAAGCGAAGCCTACTACTGGCTGAACAAACGCCGCGTGGCGGGCGAACCGGCCGGAATGCCCGCCTGTTCGAGTTTCGCGTAGAGCGTCATCAACTGCTTTTCGATCGCCAGCAGCGCGGTTTCCGGCAACGGACGGCGGCCATCATCGACCACCCGTCCGCCGATGCGCTCAGCCAACGATTTCGCGTAGTCGCACATCAGCCGGAACGGCAGGATGTCTTCGTCGGCGACCGGCACGTCGAGCACCAGCGTGATCATCTGGCCGCCCTTGTAGGTCAGGTCGTCGCGCAGGAAGTTGGTGTCGCCGAATTGCAGCATGAACACCGGGCTCTGCTTCGCGTCGAGCTTGACGAAACGCGTGCCGTCACGCGACAGCAGCAGACCGTCTTGCGACGCGACCGCCTGCACGTAATTGGCCGACCACGGCGCGCCGTCCGACAGCACGTTGATCGACAACTGCGCGTCGCACTGCGCGGCGAAGCCGTCGAGTTCGCGCGCCATCGCCACCGTTTCGAGCATGTCGGGAAATTCCGGCGACGCATCCAGCGCGTCGGCGAACTGCTGCACGCCGGTCACGAACTCCGAGAACTCCAGTTCGTTGAGCGCGCCGCTGCGATTAGCCAACTGCGCGGCCGCGCGCAGTTCTTCATAGCGCGCGCCGTTTTGCAACAGCTCCCACGCGCCGCCTTCGAGCTTGCCTTCGATATGCACCGGCTTGCTGCCGGCGCGGCGCAGACGTTGCGCGAGCGGAATCACCTTGTCGCCGGCCACCGGGCCATTCAGGCGAATCGGCACGATACAGTCGATGCGACGATCGACGATGGCCGGCGGCGCCGACGAAATCGTTGTGGCGGCGGGCAGGATCGGCTCGATCGGTTCGTCGGCATGACGAGCGGCCTCGGCGCCCTCGGCTTCGGCCACGCCTTCCGCTTCCGGATAACCGTTCGGCGTGGTCGTCTCGGCCTGAATATCGGCCGGCGTATCGAGCGGCGCGGCAGCCGCACTTGCAGCCGCGCCAAAGGTCGGCTCGACCCGCGCCGCGCCGGTTTCCGCCGTCGCGTCCGAACCCACAACCGGCTCGCGCCGCGTGGTCGGCCGGGCCGGTTCGATGAACGGGCTCTGTTCTTCCTGCTCGTCGCGCGCGAACGTTTCGGCGGTCTCGGCCGGCATCGGCCGCGGCATCTTGCGGCGCACCTTCGCACCCTGCCACGCGTTGTACACAACCACGCCCCCGACCACTACGGCGCCCGCGCCGATCAAACCGAGTGTCAACTCGTCCATGCATGCTCCATCAGCAATTCTTTTATGTGCGCGGCCGTTACGCCCTGTTCACCTGTCGCGCGGCCGCTGGCCGCTGCGCTGAACGCGGACGCCCGCGATGCTCAACTCAACCGAAAACTCAAACGATATTCTGGGCGAAACCGGCAGCCGACTCCATGTCGACGGCCACGATCCGCGACACGCCCTGCTCCTGCATGGTCACGCCGATCAACTGCTGAGCCATTTCCATCGCGATCTTGTTGTGCGAAATGAACAGGAACTGGGTCTTGTCCGACATCGCCCGCACGAGGTTCGCGAAACGTTCCGTGTTGGCGTCGTCGAGCGGCGCGTCCACTTCGTCGAGCAGACAGAACGGCGCCGGATTCAACTGGAACATCGCGAACACCAGCGCCGTGGCGGTCAGCGCCTTCTCGCCGCCCGACAACAGGTGAATCGTCGAATTCTTCTTGCCCGGCGGTTGCGCCATCACCTGCACGCCGGCGTCGAGAATTTCGTCGCCGGTCATGATCAGCTTCGCCTGGCCGCCGCCGAACAGACGCGGGAACAGTTCGCCGAAATGGTGATTCACCTGGTCAAAGGTGCCTTGCAACAGCGTGCGCGTTTCCGCGTCGATCTTGCGGATGGCGTCTTCGAGCGTTTCGATCGCGCTGTTCAGGTCGGCCGATTGCGCGTCGAGGAAGCTCTTGCGCTCGCTCGCCGCCTTCAGTTCGTCGAGCGCGGCCATGTTGACCGGCCCAAGCGCGGCGATCGCGTTGTTGATGCGCGTCACTTCGCCTTGCAGATACGACGGCTTCATGTCCGGCGTGAGCTTGGCTTGCAACTCGGCTTCGTCGACACCGGCCGCGGCCAGTTGTTCGATGAACTGCTCGCCGTTCAGGCGAGCCGCCTGTTCCTTCAACTGCAATTCGTTGATGCGGTCGCGCAGCGGCTGCAACGCACGCTCGGCGGTCAGACGGGTTTCATCGGCGGCGCGCAGCTTGGCCGTCAGGTCGTCCAGTTCGAGGCGTGCGGCATGCAGCGCTTCTTCCTTGACCGCGCGAATGTCGAGCGCGTCCTGCAGACCGGTGTGCGCGGTCTGCTCGTTGATCGTTTCGAGCTCGCCACGGGCGTCTTCCAGCGAACCAGCGACGCGCTCGCTCTGCTCGTGCGCGACCTGGATGCTGCGCTTCAATTCCTCGATGCGGTTCGCCATGTTGCGCGCGGCGAAGCGCGCGTCGGTAGCGCCACGGTCGAGATCGCGCGCCTGGCCGCGCGCGGCGGTGAGCTGTTCGTCGAGCCCTTCGAAAGCCAGTTGGTGATCTTCGAAACGCGCCTGCAATTCGGCGAGCTCGCCGTCGTGACGCTCGAAGTTCGCTTCCGACTCCGCGCGCAGCGCGCGCTGCTCTTCGATCTGGGCGGTGATCTCCGCGAGCTCTTCGCGAATCTGCGTGCTGCGCTGCGTGTAACGCTCGTGCGCCTGGGTGAGCTTGAGCACGTCCATCTGCAACGCGTGCACGCGCTGCGTGGCGCGCTCGGCCTGCTGGCGCACGTCGGTCAGCGCTTGCGCGGCTTGCGTGTGGGCGGCTTCGGCGCGGATCGCGGCGGCCTTCGCCTCGTCGGCGAGCAAAGCCTGAGCGCGCACCTGGCGGCCGAGGTTTTCGATTTCCTGCTGACGCGCCAGCATGCCGGCCTGTTCGGAGTCGGCGGCATACAACTGCACGCCGACGCGCGTCACCACGTGACCCGCCTTGACGACGAACGAACCGCCTTCCGGCAATTGCGAGCGCATCGCCAACGCCTGCTGCAGATCGTCGGCGACGAACGCGAGGCCCAGCCAGTCGTTCAACACCGCGCGAATGCCGGCGTCGTCGATCCGTACCAGCGACAGCAGCGGCCGCAACGCGGCCGGCGCGGCGACCGGCTGACCGGCGGCCGGCGGCGCGTAGAACGCGAGCTTGGCGGGCGGCGCGTCGGTCGCGAAGGCCTTGACCCAGTCGAGGTTCGACACTTCGAGCGCGGCGAGCCGCTCGCGCAGCACGGATTCCAGCGCGGCTTCCCAACCGGCTTCGACGTGCAGCTTCTTCCACAGACGCGGCAGACCGCCCAGTTCGTGCTTTTCGAGCCACGGCTGGATCTTGCCTTCGGTCTGGACGTTTTCCTGCAATTGCTTGAGCGCGGCGAGGCGTGCGTCGAGCTGATGAATCTGCGCGCTTTCCGACTGCACGCGTTCCTGCGCGGCGCGCCGTTCGCCGTCGAGGCGCGGCAGCGTTTCCTGCGCGTCCGCCAGACGCGCTTGCGCGTCGTGCAGGACTTCTTCGTGCTCGGCGAGCTGCATGCGCAGGTCTTCGAGCTGCGCTTCGTCGGGGGCGTCGAGACCGCCCGACTCCGTCTTCAGCCGCTCGTGACGCTGCTGCAGTTGCTGCAATTGCTGGTCGGCATTGCGCTGATGCGCGGCTTCGAGCTTGAGCGCCTGTTCGGTCTGCGCAATGCCACCGCGCTCGGCATTCAACTCGGTCTGCGCGTCGCGCCAGCGCGCTTCGAGCGCGGGCATGGCGTCGTGCTTGGCAGCGGCTTCATCTTCGGCGAGTGCGGCTTTTTCTTCGGCGACGGCCAGTTGCTCTTCGGCGTCTTCGAGATCGTCTTGCGCTTTTTGCGCCTGCGACTGCCACTGCTCACGCTGTGCGGTCAGCGCGGCGATCTGCGCCTGCACGCGGTTGCGCGATTCGACGATGAACTTGATCTCGGCTTCGAGCCGGCTGACTTCCGCGTTCGCCTCGTAGAGCGAGCCTTGCGCGCCCTGCATCGCGTCGCTCGCGGAGTAATGCGCGACGCGCAACGTTTCGAGCTGCGCTTCGACTTCGCGCAGCTTCGCGGTTTGCGCTTCGAGGTCGATCTGCGCCTGTTCGATCGCGCGCTGCTGGCGTTCCTGCTCGCCGCCGGCTTCGTTCTTGCGCAACAGCCACAAGAGACGCTGCTTCTCTTCGCCGTCGGTTTGCAGATCTTTGTACTTGGTCGCGACGATCGCCTGCGCTTCCAGCTTCTCGAGATTCGCCCCGAGTTCACGGACGATATCTTCGACCCGCGTCAGGTTCTCGCGCGTGTCGTGCAGACGGTTCTCGGTTTCGCGGCGGCGTTCCTTGTACTTGGACACACCCGCGGCTTCTTCGAGGAACACACGCAGCTCTTCCGGCTTCGCCTCGATCAGGCGCGCGATCATGCCCTGCCCGATGATCGCGTAAGCACGCGGCCCGAGGCCGGTGCCGAGGAAGATGTCCTGAATGTCGCGGCGACGCGCCGGCAGATTGTTGATGTAGTAGCTCGAGGTGCCGTCGCGCGTGAGCACGCGCTTCACGGCGATTTCGGCATACTGGCCCCACTGGCCGGCGGCGCGGCCGTCGGCGTTGTCGAACACGAGTTCGACGCTGGCGCGGCTACCTGGCTTGCGCGCGGTCGAGCCATTGAAGATCACGTCCTGCATCGACTCGCCGCGCAGCTCGGAAGCGCGCGATTCGCCGAGCACCCAGCGCACGGCGTCGATGATGTTGGACTTGCCGCATCCATTCGGTCCGACCACGCCGACTAGCTGGCCCGGGACCTGGAAATGCGTGGGATCGACGAATGACTTGAAGCCAGCGAGTTTGATCGAGGTCAGACGCACGGCGATTTCGCTGTTTGAAAAGGGAAAAAAATAGGTGGCTCGCGAAGGCCGCGCCGGCCGTTCGCCGTTGCTGCGGCGCGGCCCGCGAACTCCTTCGAACCCTCGGAATACGGGCGCCGGCTACACGCGTTCACGCTTGCGCCGGCTAATGAGGGGCAATCATACCATCGCGCGTGGACGGTTTTTGCCGTCCTTACGGTCTGTTTCCAGCCCGTCGGCGGAGCCCGTGTCTTCGCTGGCTGGATCGGGCGGCATGGCCTTGGTCCGATGCACCCAACTGGACAGCGCCGAGGCCAGCACGATGCACGCGCCGCCGGCCCATTCGCGCGGACCGGGCGACTCGCCGGCGAATAGCCACGCGGACATCGCCGTCACGACGATCTCGAACAGCATGATGATCGACGCCCGGTTAGCCGGCACGCGCGCGAGGCCGTATTGCACCAGCATATTGTTCGACGCGAGCAGCAAACCGAGGCCGAGCACCAGCAGCCCGGCCGTGCCCAGATGCGCGCCGGTGGGCGGTGCGGGCATCGCTTCGAACAGCGACGCGCAGGCGCTGAAAATCGCCGCGCCGCCGAAAATCGTCGCGGTGCGCATTTCCGGCTTCATGTCGGGCAGCACGCGGCTCGTCTTCAGGATCAGCACGTTGCTCATCGCGAAGCCCATGCCACCCGCGAGACCCGCCCATTCGGCGAGGTTGCCGGGCACCGGCATACCCAGTTGCGGCGACCACAGCATGGTCATCGCGCCGGCCAGCGACAGCGCGGCGAGACCCGCGCCCGCCCACGTCAGCCGTTCATGCAGGATGAAGTGCGCGAACAACGCGGTCCACGCCGGGGTGAGATAGAACAGCAGCAGCACGCGCATGACCTCGCCGTGGATCGAGCCCCACACGAAGCCGAGGTTGGTGATGCCGGCGGCCAAAGCCAGAGCCGGCAGCAGCCAGTGCCAACGCACCGTTTTGAGCGTGCGAAAACGCACCATCAGCACGAACAGGCAACCGGCGGCGCTGGTCAGCGCGCTGGCCGCCGTGCCGGTGACGCCGAGCGCCGCGAGCATGCGCAGCGGATACCAGATCATCCCCCACACCGATGCGCCCAGCATGATCGCGAGCGTCGGCCAGCCATTGCGAATTCCGTACATTACTGCTCCCGCTTCTTTTTTGCGCGAACCGTCGGCGGTTCGCGTCGTTCCCGCTGCAACGCATTCGCTGCGCCGCCTGGCGGGTTGCGCCACGCTATAATCATCCGCTCGCCGCTGCTGCATTGCGTTTTGCGCATTTGTTCCCACGCTCTGCCGCCTGCATGCCCGGCTTCCTGCACCCTCCGTCTGCGCCCATCCTCGATCAGGCTCGTCCGCCCAGTGAACCCGCTACTCGACTCCCTCCAGCCCTACCCGTTCGAAAAGCTGCGCGCGCTTTTCAAAGACGTCACGCCGGCCGCAGGCCTCGCGCATATCAGCTTCGGTATCGGCGAGCCGAAACACCCGACGCCCGCCTTGATTCGCGACGCCGTGATCGCGTCGCTCGGCGGTCTGGCCGCCTATCCGGCCACGCTCGGTTCACCGGCGTTGCGCGAGTCGATCGCGAAGTGGGTCACGCAGCGCTACACCCTGCCGCCGGTCGATCCGGCCACCCAGGTGCTGCCCGTGGCGGGCTCGCGCGAGGCACTGTTCGCGCTCGCGCAGACCGTGATCAATCCGCGGCGCGATCCTGACGGCGAGCCTGCGATCGTACTCTGTCCGAACCCGTTCTACCAAATCTACGAAGGCGCGGCGATTCTCGCCGGCGCGCAGCCGTACTTCGTGAATAGCGACCCGGCGCGCAACTTCGCCTGCGACTATTCGGCGGTGCCGGATGCCATCTGGGCGCGCACGCAACTGCTGTACGTGTGCTCGCCGGGCAACCCGACCGGCGCGGTGCTGACGCTCGAGGACTGGCGCGAACTGTTCGCGCTGTCGGACCGCTACGGTTTCGTGATCGCCTCGGACGAGTGCTACTCGGAGATCTATTTCGACGAAGCCAACCCGCCCCTTGGCGGTCTGGAAGCCGCACACCGGCTCGGTCGCGGCTTCGAGCGGCTGGTCATGCTGTCGAGCCTGTCCAAGCGCTCGAACGTGCCGGGCATGCGCTCGGGCTTCGTGGCCGGCGACGCGGCGATCCTCAAGGACTTCCTGCTATACCGGACATACCACGGCACGGCCTTGTCGACGGTGTTCCAGAATGCCAGCATCGCGGCCTGGAACGACGAAGCGCACGTGCGCGAGAACCGCGCGAAGTACGTGCAGAAGTTTTCCACCGTCACGCCGATGCTCGCCGAGGTGCTCGACGTGCGCCTGCCGGACGCCGCGTTCTACCTGTGGGCGGACGTCTCGCGCACGGGCCTGACGGATACCGAGTTCGCCCAGCGCCTCTACGCCGACTATAATGTGACGGTTCTGCCGGGCTCGTTCCTCGCGCGCACCGCGCACGGCGTGAACCCCGGCCGCAATTTCGTCCGCATGGCGCTGGTCGCCGACGTCGACGAATGCACGCAAGGCGCACAGCGCATCGTCGATTTTTGCCGCGCGCTCGCGGGTTGAGTCTGCTTCCCGACCGTTTCAGAGTCCAGGCAGGCGCCCCGCGCATCGCACTCCCTTCTTCAGATTTCAACTCTTCAGAAAAGCACGCATATGTCGCAACAACTTCAGCAGATCATTGACACCGCCTGGGAAAACCGCGCAGAGCTGTCGCCGAAGGCCGCTCCGGCCGACGTACGCGAAGCCGTCGCCCACGCGATCGAACAACTGGACAAGGGTGCGCTGCGCGTCGCCGAGAAGAAAGACGGCGACTGGGTCGTCAACCAATGGCTGAAGAAAGCCGTGCTGCTGTCGTTCCGTCTGGAAGACAACGCGCCGATGCCGGCCGGCGGCTACAGCCAGTTCTACGACAAGGTGCCGTCCAAGTTCGCCAACTACACCGCTGAAGACTTCGCCGCCGGCGGCTTCCGCGTGGTGCCGCCCGCCATCGCGCGTCGCGGTTCGTTCATCGCGAAAAACGTCGTGCTAATGCCGTCGTACACCAACATCGGCGCGTACGTGGACGAAGGTTCGATGGTCGACACGTGGGCCACCGTCGGTTCGTGCGCGCAGATCGGCAAGAACGTTCACCTGTCGGGCGGCGTGGGCATCGGCGGCGTGCTGGAGCCGCTGCAGGCCAACCCGGTCATTATTGAAGACAACTGCTTCATCGGCGCGCGTTCGGAAGTGGTGGAAGGCGTGATCGTCGAAGAAAACTCGGTGATCTCGATGGGCGTGTACCTCGGCCAGAGCACCAAGATTTACGACCGCGAAACGGGCGAAGTCACGTACGGCCGCATTCCGGCGGGTTCGGTGGTGGTGGCGGGCAACCTGCCGTCGAAAGACGGCTCGCACAGCCTGTACTGCGCCGTGATCGTCAAGAAGGTCGACGCCAAGACGCGTGCGAAGGTCGGCCTGAACGAGCTGCTGCGAGGCGACTGATGGCGCGCGGCAACAAGACTGTCGTCTACGGCATCCCGAACTGCGACACCGTGAAGAAAGCCCGTGTGTGGCTGGAAGAGCACGGCGTCGAGTTCGAGTTCCACGACTTCAAGAAGCATGGCGTGACCGAACCGCTCGTGCAGGACTGGCTGAAAGACGTGAAGCTCGACGCGCTGCTGAACCGTCGCGGCACCACGTGGCGCGGCCTGTCCGACGACATGAAGGCGGCCGCCGATACGCAGCCGGGCGCGATCGCGTTGATGATCCACAAGCCGTCGGTGATCAAGCGGCCGGTGCTGGTGGTCAACGGGCGGGTCAAGTCGCTAGGTTTTTCCGCGGACGATTACGCGGCACTGTTTGCATAAAGCGCGACTAGCCGTGTTCAAGCAGTAAAACGCGGCCTCGCCGCGTGACGCAAACGCTGTTGCCGGCTGCGGTGCTTCACCGCCAGCCGGCATTTTTTCATTTCAACGTGGCTTGTACTGAACCCATGTCCGGCACCCTCGCCCTTACCGAACAACTGATCTCGCGCGCGTCTGTCACGCCCGACGACCAGCATTGCCAGCGTCTTCTGATCGAACGCCTGTCCGCGCTCGGCTTCGAGCACGAGACGATCGAATCGAACGGTGTGACCAACCTGTGGGCCGTCAAACGCGGCGTGGACGGCACGAACGGCAAGCTGCTCGCATTCGCCGGCCATACCGACGTCGTGCCGACCGGTCCGCTCGAACAATGGCATTCGGCGCCGTTCGAGCCGACCCATCGCGACGGCAAGCTGTACGGCCGCGGCGCGGCGGACATGAAGGCGTCGATCGCCGGCTTCGTGGTGGCGAGCGAGGAATTCGTCGCGGCGCACCCGGCGCATCGCGGCACGCTCGCGTTCCTGATCACGAGCGACGAAGAAGGCCCCGCCACCGACGGCACCGTCAAGGTCGTCGAAGCCTTGCAGGCGCGCGGCGAACGGATGGACTACTGCATCGTCGGCGAGCCGACCTCGAGCGCGCAGCTCGGCGACATGGTGAAGAACGGCCGGCGCGGTTCGATGTCGGGCAAGCTGATCGTCAAAGGCGTGCAAGGCCATATCGCCTATCCGCATCTGGCGAAGAATCCGGTGCATCTGCTCGCGCCCGTGCTGGCCGAGCTGGTCGCCGAGCGCTGGGACGACGGCAACGACTATTTCCCGCCCACCACGTGGCAGGTGTCGAACATTCACAGCGGCACGGGCGCGACCAACGTGATCCCGGGCCACGCGGACGTGATGTTCAACTTCCGCTTCTCGACGGCCAGCACGGTGGAAGACCTGCAAGCGCGGGTCCACGCGATCCTCGACCGGCACGGCCTCGAATACGATCTGCAATGGACCGTGAGCGGCCTGCCGTTTCTCACGCCGCGCGGCGATCTGTCGAACGCGCTGGCCAAAGCGATCAAGGACGAAACCGGCGTCACGACCGAACTGTCCACCACCGGCGGCACGTCGGACGGCCGCTTTATCGCGCGCCTCTGCCCGCAGGTGATCGAATTCGGCCCGCTGAACGCCAGCATCCACAAGATCGACGAACATATCGAAGTCGCCCACATCGAGCCGCTGAAAAACGTGTATCGCCGCGTGCTCGAACAACTTATTGCGTGACCCAAGGACTATTTGCGATGACGCTCCCGTTTTCCACTGTTCGCGACCTGCTGCGTTTCGCGGTTTCGCGCTTCAACCAGGCTGAACTGTCGTTCGGTCACGGCTCGGTCAGTGCTTACGACGAAGCCGCCTACCTCGTGCTGCACACGCTGCATCTGCCGCTCGATCTGCTGGAACCGTTTCTCGACGCGCGCCTGAGCGCGGCCGAGATCGACACCGTGCTGAACGTGATCGAACGCCGCGCCAGCGAACGCGTGCCGGCCGCCTACATCACGCAGGAAGCGTGGATGCACGGCTTCCGCTTTTACGTCGACGAGCGCGTGATCGTGCCGCGTTCGTTTATCGGCGAATTGCTGCAGGACGGCTTGCAGCCTTACGTGGAAGATCCCGAGCAGGTGAGCGCGGTGCTCGAACTGTGCACCGGCTCCGGGTGCCTGGCGATTCTCGCGGCGCACGCGTTCCCGAACGCGGATATCGACGCGGTCGACCTGTCGGCGCCGGCGCTCGAAGTCGCCACGCGCAACGTGACGGACTACAAGCTCGACGACCGCATCGCGCTGTTCGAAGGCGATCTGTACGCGCCGCTCGCCGAGCGCCGCTACGACGTGATCATCAGCAATCCGCCGTACGTGAACGCCGCTTCGATGCAGGAGCTGCCGGCCGAATACAAGCACGAGCCGGACATGGCGCTGGCGGGCGGCGCCGACGGCATGGACATCGTGCGGCGAATCATCGCTCAGGCACGCAACTGGCTGACCGACGAGGGCGTGCTGGTGGTCGAGATCGGCAACGAGCGGGCGAATGTCGAAGCGGCCTTCGGCGGCCTCGACCTGGTCTGGCTGTCGACCAGCGCCGGCGACGACAACGTATTCCTGATTCAGGCCGCCGATCTGCCGGTTTGAGCGGGCTTGTTTGATCTGGATTGCCCGACCGGGCGACACGCGCGGCAAAGCCTGCTTTTGCCGCACGACGCCGCCCCGCCGCGCCGGTCACCATGGCCGGGATTTCCAAGCGCGGCCTGAACACCCCCTCAACGCACGCACGTTCGGTAAGATGAGCGCGGTCAGTTACCCGCCGCTCATCCACCCGGCTTGAGCCGCGCTTCGCCAACCCTTCGCCCGCCTATGCAATTCGACCTGCTTCACGTCGGTCCGCTGGTCGCCCTCGCCCACCTCCTCGGCGTGGTCGCGGCGTGCCACGCGATTCTCAACACGCGAACCTCGCAAGGAGCGATCGCGTGGGCCGTGTCGCTGGTCGCGATGCCTTATCTGACGCTGGTGCCGTACCTGTTCCTCGGCCGCAGCAAATTCGCCGGTTATGCCGACGCGCGCCGCGTCGAGAACGAACTGCTGCGCACGCGCGCGCATCCGCCGGAATGGGACACGCGGGCTTCGTCCGCGGGACTGCCTACCCAGGAGCTCGGCGCGCGGCTCGTGCATTCGCTCACGCGGCTCGGCGGCATGCCGTTCCTGCCGGGCAATTCGGTGCGCACGCTGGTGAACGGCGCGGCGACGTTCGAAGCCATTTTCGAAGCGATCGAAAACGCGCGTCGCTATGTGATCGTGCAGTTCTTCATCGTGCGCGACGACGCGCTCGGCGAGATGCTCAAGGACGCGCTGATCGCGAAAGCGCAGCAAGGCGTGCGCGTGTACTTCCTGTACGACAGCATCGGCAGCTTCGATCTGCCGCACCGTTACGTGGCGGCGCTACGCGCGGCCGGCGTGGAGACGCATCCGTTCGCGACCAATCGCCGTTTTGTGAACCGTCTGCAACTGAACTTCCGCAATCACCGCAAGATCGTTTCGGTGGACGGCGAACGCGCGTTTGTGGGCGGCCATAACGTGGGCGTCGAATATCTGGGCGGCAAGCCGCCTTTGTCGCCGTGGCGCGATACGCATATCGAAGTGCGCGGCCCGGCGGTTGCCAGCATTCAGTTCGTGTTCACCGAAGACTGGCACTGGGCCACCCAGCAATTGCCCGCGTTCGACATGCCGGCGGCGCCCACGGCCGATCAGACCACGAGCCCGGGCATGCACTGCCTGGTGGTGCCGAGCGGACCGGCCGACAAGCAGGAGACCTGCTCGCTGTTCTTCGTCGAAGCGATCAACGCGGCGCGCGAGCGGATCTGGATTACCACGCCTTACCTGATACCCGACGAGGCCGTGTTCGCTGCATTGCGGCTCGCGGTGCTGCGTGGCGTGGACGTGCGCATTCTGATTCCCAGCCGGCGCGATCACCGCGTGGTGTTCACCGCGTCGAAACTGTATGCGTACGATTCGTTGCGCGCCGGGATCCGTGTCTTCCGTTATCAGCCGGGCTTCCTGCATCAGAAAGTGGTGCTGATCGACAACGTGGCCGCGGCCATTGGCAGCGCGAATCTCGATAACCGCTCGTTCCGGCTGAACTTCGAAATCATGGTGCTGACGGTGGACCGCGGCTTCGCCAAAGAGGTCGAAGCGATGCTGCTGAACGACTTCGCCGAGTCGCGCGAAATCGACCTCACCGAGTATCGGAATGCGAGCGCGCTGCGGCGGGTGTTGATGCATGTGGCGCGGCTGTTTTCGCCGGTGCTGTAGGCGTCGCTTCGACAATTCCGCCTGACGAACCGACTCACTTCGATTTCGATTTCGCTTTCGGCTCTAGCTCCGGCAACACCCACAAATCCACAACACCCAACCCGTCACAACTGCTTTTCAATATCCTCGGTGATCGCCTCGGGCTTGGTCAGCGGCGCGTAGCGCTTCAGCACGCTGCCGTCGCGGCCGATCAGGAATTTGGTGAAATTCCATTTGATCCCTTCGAGACCTAGCAGACCCGGCGCCTCTTCGGTCAGATAGCGGAACAGCGGATGCGCGTTCGCGCCGTTCACGTCGATCTTGTCGAACATCGGGAAGGTCACGCCGTAGTTCTTCTCACAGAAGCTGCCGATTGCCGACGCATCGCCCGGCTCCTGCTTGCCGAACTGGTTGCACGGAAAGCCGAGCACCGCCAGTCCGCGCGCCGCGTAGGTGTCGAACAGCTTCTGCAAACCCGCATATTGCGGCGTGAAGCCGCATTCGCTCGCCGTGTTGACGATCAGCAAAACCTTGCCTTGATACTGCTCGAGACTCACTTCCTCGCCGCCGAGCTTACGTGCCGAAAAAGAATAAATCGATGCCATGTGTGCTCCCCCGTAAAAGCTGCCAGTCTATGCCAAAAGCCGCGCCGGAACAGTCGGCCGAATGGCCGATCCCCGTTGAGCGCCCGGTGTCCGTCCCGGCAGTCTAAAATAGCGTTTTTCTCCAGCCGGCCTCTTCGTGATCCGCTTTAATCAGTTCAGCCTCGCGCGCGGCACCAAGCCGCTCTTCGACAACACCACGTTCACCCTCAACCCCGGCGAAAAAGCCGGCCTCGTGGGGGCGAACGGTGCGGGCAAGTCGACGCTGTTTGCCGTGCTGCTCGGCGAACTGCATGCGGACGGCGGCGACTTTGCCATGCCGCCCAACTGGCAGATCGCTCACGTCGCGCAGGAAACACCGGCCGCCGATAAAACCGCCCTCGCCTACACGCTAGACGGCGACGCGGCCTTGCGCGCGATCGAAGCCGCGATTGCCGCGGCCTCCGCTGCGCATGACGGCGCGGCCGAAGGCGAAGCACACGCGGCTTTCGCCGACGCCGACGGCTACACCGCGCCCGCACGCGCCGAAGCGTTGCTGCTCGGCCTCGGCTTCACGCTCGACCAGACCCGCGAGCCGGTCAGCAGCTTCTCGGGCGGCTGGCGCATGCGCCTGAATCTCGCGCAGGCGCTGATGTGCCGCTCGGATCTGCTGCTGCTCGACGAACCGACCAATCACCTGGATCTGGACGCGATCGTCTGGCTCGAAGACTGGCTGAACCGTTATCCGGGCACGCTGATCGTGATCTCGCACGACCGCGAATTCCTCGATTCGGTCTGCAACGTCACGCTGCATCTGGAGCACCAGCAGATCAAGCGCTACGGCGGCAACTACACGCAATTCGAAGTGCTGCGCGCGCAGCAGCTCGCGCTGCAACAGAGCGCGTATGTGAAGCAGCAGCGCACGGTCGAGCATCTGCAGAGCTATATCAACCGCTTCAAGGCGCAGGCCACCAAGGCACGCCAGGCGCAGAGCCGCGTGAAGGCGCTGGAGAAGATGGAAATGATCGCGCCGGCGCACGCCGAGTCGCCGTTCACGTTCGAATTCCGTACGCCCGATTCCGCGCCCAATCCGATGATGGTGATGGAAAACGTGCGCTGCGGGTATCGCAACGAAGACGAAGGCGTCGAGATTCCGATCGTCGAGCACGTCATGCTGTCCATTCAGAACGGGCAGCGCATCGGCCTGCTCGGCGCGAACGGCCAGGGCAAATCCACGCTGATCAAAACGCTCGCCGGCACGCTCGCGGCGCTCGGCGGCCATGTGCGCGAAGGCAAAGGGCTGCGGATCGGCTACTTCGCGCAGCATCAGCTCGAAACGCTGCGCGCCGACGACACACCGTTGCAACACGTCGCGCGTCTCGCGCCGGACACGCGCGAGCAGGAATTGCGCGACTTCCTCGGCAGCTTCAACTTTTCCGGCGAAATGGCCACGTCGAAAATCGCGCCGTTCTCCGGCGGCGAAAAGGCCCGCCTCGCGCTCGCGCTGATCATCTGGCAAAAGCCGAATCTGCTGCTGCTCGACGAGCCGACCAACCACCTGGATCTCGAAACGCGGCACGCGCTGACCATGGCGCTCGCGCAGTTCGAAGGCACGCTGATTCTGGTGTCGCACGACCGGCATCTGCTGCGCGCCACGACCGACCAGTTCATGCTGGTCGCGAAACATCGTCTGCAGGAATTCGACGGCGATCTCGACGACTACCGCGACTGGCTGCTGCAACACGCGGCCGAACAGCGCGCGGCGATCAAGGCCGGCGCGGCGGCAAGCAACGTGGACAGCGGCGCGGACAACGGCGTGAACCGCAAGGAACAGCGGCGTCTCGAAGCGGAAACGCGTCAGAAGCTCGGGCACCTGAAAAAGCCGCTGCAAAGCCGCATTGCCAAGATCGAAAAGGAAATGGACGCGCTCAACACGGAGAAGTCGACACTGGATGCATTCGTCGTCGATCCGGCCAGTTACGAGCCCGAACAGAAGAGCAAGCTGACGGAGGCGATCCGCCGTCAGGCAGATGTGAACGCGCGCCTCGAAACGCTCGAAGCCGAATGGCTCGAGACTCACGAGGAACTCGAGCAAATCGGCTAACGGCAGGCGGTTTTCGATCCGCGCCGGTATCGACGGGAGGTTGGCCTTGTCATCCGCGACAGCATCATCCGTGTCATCGTCCAACGCGGCGCCGCCCGCGCTGCAAGGACTGCGCGTGCTCGACCTGACGCGCCTGCTGCCCGGCCCGGTCGCCGCGTTGCGGCTCGCTGAACTCGGCGCCGACGTGCTGAAGATCGAAGCGCCCGGCGCGGGCGACCCGACCCGCACGATGATGCAGTCGTCGAGCGACCGGGTGGCCGGACGGCCTGGCGCGTTCTACCGGCTGGTCAATCGCGGCAAGCGCGAGACCCGTCTCGACCTCAAGTCCGACGCCGGCCGCAACGTGTTGCGCGCACTCGCGGCTGAATCGGACGTGCTGATCGAAAGTTTCCGGCCCGGCGTGATGGAGCGGCTGGGCCTGGGCTACGAGACGCTGCGCGCGCTCAATCCACGGCTCGTCTACTGCGCGATCAGCGGGTATGGCGCGAGCGGCCCATTCGTCGATCATGCCGGCCACGATCTGAACTACATCGGCTATGCGGGTGTGCTCGAACAACTGGCGAGCCGCGACGGCACGCCGATCCTGCCGAATTTCCAGATCGCCGACCTGCTCGGCGGCGCATTGAGCGCGGTCACGCAGATTCTCGCCGCGTTGTGGCAGGTGTCGCGCGGCGGCGAAGGCCGCTTCGTCGATGTCTCGATGACGCACGTCACCCACGCGCACAACGTCGTCGCCCAGGTCTCACTCGCCAACGAAGGCGCGGCGCCCGCCGCCGGCGCCGGTCTGCTGAACGGTGGCGTACCCTGCTACAACCTGTACCGCACGCTCGACGACCGCTGGCTCGCGGTCGGTGCGCTCGAACTGAAGTTTTGGGAAACCCTGTGCATGGCGCTCGACCGGCCTGAATGGGCCACCCGTCACTGGAGCCTCGGTCAGGCGATCGGCGGCCCGGACGCCGCCGCGCTGACGCAGGAACTCGCCGGGGTGATCGGCAAGCGTGCGCTGAAAGATTGGGTTCTGCTGCTGGAGCCGCTCGACTGCTGCGTTTCGCCGGTGCTGACGGCGGCGGAAGCCGCGCAGCACCCGCTGTTCAATCCGCAGGCTTATGCGGCGGCGTTGGCGGCCGCAGCGGAGGCTGAGCGCGCCATCGAAGCGAAGAAAAAGAAGAAAGAGCAGGCTGACCTGCAGCCGCGCATGGAATTACGGCGCGGGTTCAACTGAGTGCGGGCCTTGGCGCCTAGGGCCTGAAACCTCGGGGCTCGGGGCTCGGAACCCAAGACTCTTAGCCCAGGGCTCTTACAAAGCACGCACCTCTTACAAACCACGCGCCCCTCAACGCCGCACTACCGCCTGTCGCGGCAGCGTCTGACGCGGCGTCTTCTCGTCGTCGTACAGCACGTACTTGCGGCCTTCCACATGACGATTGATCGTGGCGCGCACCTCGGCGGCCGTGGCATCTTCGGCCACTACCCGGCGCGAAATCTGCCCGGTGGTATCGATCCACTCGACGATCCGGCAGGCGCCGCCCCAAGGCTGCCGAATCGGTGCGGAGACGCGGCAACCGCGCACCTGGATGGACCGATCGACTACGGTTTCACATGACTGTTTCAAGGCGTGATCCTTTTTCTGGCGTCTGAAGCGATGCATACGGCAATGCAATACGCTTGCAGCTTAGGAAAAAGGGTTGACCGGCAGGTTACAGCCAATATGGAGATATTTACCGGCCATTACCGCCAGGCGCAGTCCGCACGGCGCCCGCCGGCGCCGGAAGCCCGTCTATTCGAGCGTGCGGACCCGGTCGATCGCCTGCTCGAGCCGATCGACCGCAACGACCTGTAAGCCTTCTATCGGCTGTTTCGGTGCATTGGCCTTCGGAATGACCGCGACTGAGAAGCCCAGCTTGGCCGCTTCCTTCAGCCGGTCCTGACCGCGCGGCGACGGCCGGATCTCGCCGGCCAGCCCCACTTCGCCGAATACGACGAGGCCTTTCGGCAGCGGCTTGTTGCGCATCGATGAATGAATCGCGAGCAGCACGGCCAGATCGGCCGCCGGTTCCGTGATCTTCACGCCGCCCACCGCGTTCAGAAACACGTCCTGATCGAAACAGGCAATGCCGGCGTGCCGGTGCAGCACCGCCAGCAGCATCGCGAGCCGGTTCTGTTCGAGACCGACCGCGAGCCGCCGCGGATTCGGCGCGTTGGCCGCGTCGACCAGTGCCTGCACCTCGACCAGCAGCGGCCGGGTGCCCTCCTGCGTCACCAGCACGCAGGAGCCCGCCACCGACTGCTCGTGCTGCGACAGAAACAGCGCCGACGGATTGGCCACGCCGCGCAAGCCGCGCTCGGTCATCGCGAACACGCCCAGCTCGTTGACCGCGCCAAAGCGGTTCTTGATCGCGCGCACCAGGCGATACGACGAATGCGTGTCGCCCTCGAAGTACAGCACGGTATCCACGATGTGTTCGAGCACGCGCGGCCCGGCCAGCGCGCCTTCTTTGGTCACGTGGCCGACCATGATGATGGTGGTGCCCGACTGCTTGGCGATGCGCGTCAATTGCGCCGCGCACTCGCGCACCTGCGCGACCGAACCCGGCGCGGAGGTCAGCGCGTCGGAATAGACCGTCTGGATCGAGTCGATCACCGCGACGTCGGGCTGATGCTCGGCGATCGTCGCCTGGATTTTTTCGAGCTGGATTTCCGCGAGCAATTGCAGCTCGCTCGCTTTCGAGCCGGGCTCCAGCAACGAAAGCCGTTGCGCGCGCAACGCAATCTGCGCGGCGGATTCTTCGCCGCTGATATAGAGCGCGCGTTTGTGGGCGGCGATTTCCGCGAGCGATTGCAGCAGCAGCGTGGATTTGCCGATGCCCGGATCGCCGCCGATCAGCACCACGCCGCCCGGCACCAGGCCGCCGCCGAGCACGCGGTCGAACTCGCTGACGCCGGTGGAGAAGCGCGGCACGTCGGACGCTTCGATGTCGGCGAGACGGCGCACCGGCGCGCTTTTCGCGAGCGACTGGAAACGGTGCGTGGACGGCGCTTCCGCCACCGATTCGACCAGCGTATTCCACGCATTGCATGACGGGCACTGCCCGGCCCATTTCGGCGATTGCCCGCCGCATTCACTACAGATGTACAGAGTCTTGGGTTTAGCCACGCGCGAGATTGCCTGAGTTGCTGTTTTTGGATTGATGCTTTATTCGGCGCTTACTCGGCCCGCACCGGCACGCGCGGCGCGACCGCGCACATCAGCTCGTAGCCGATCGTGCCGCACGACTGCGCGACGTCGTCGATCGGCAGCGAGGTGCCCCACAGCTCGACGCGCGAGCCGACGTTGGCGGTCGGAATCGGCGTCAGGTCGACGGTCAGCATGTCCATCGAGACCCGTCCGACGATCCGCGTACGCACGCCGTCGACGATCACCGGCGTGCCTTCCGGCGCGATCCGCGGATAGCCGTCCGCGTAGCCGCACGCGACCACGCCGATGCGCATCGGCGCACGCGATTTGAACGACGACCCGTAGCCGACCGTTTGCCCTTCGCTCAAGGTCTGCACGGCGATCAGTTCCGACGCGAGCGTCATGGCCGGCTGCAAGCCCGTGCCCTGGATCGCGGCCGTCACGCCCGACGGCGACGCGCCATACAGGATGATGCCCGGGCGCACCCAGTCGAAGTGCGCGGCCGGATGCCACAGCGTGGCCGCCGAGTTGGACAGGCTGCGCGCGCCGGCAATGCCTTGCGCGCCGCGCTCGAACGCTTCCATCTGATAGTCGATGCCGCGGTCGCCGTCGGCATCGGAAAAATGGGTCATCAGCGTGATCTGGCCGACGCCCTGGGCGGCGCGCGCGCGTTCCCACGCAGCGCGGAATTTCTCCGGCGTGTAACCGAGGCGGTTCATGCCGGTGTTCATCTTCAACTGGATGTTGACGGGTTTGGACAGGCGCGCCATTTCGAGCATGCGCAACTGTTCGTCCGAATGCAGCGCGGTGGTCAGGCTGTAGCGGTCGATCACGTCGATATCGGTCGGACGGAAGAAACCTTCGAGCAGCAGAATCGGGCCGGCCCAGCCCAATTCACGCAACTTCACGGCTTCTTCGAGGTCAAGCAAACCGAAGCCGTCGGTGGCGCGCAGACCAGGGAAAGCACGGGCGAGACCATGCCCGTAGGCGTTGGCTTTGACGACGGCCCAGATCTTGGATTTCGACGCGTAACGGCGGGCGACAGCGAGGTTATTGGCGAGTGCGGCGGTATGGATCGTGGCTGAAAGGGGGCGCGGCATGGGATATTTTCGTAAAGACGCTTGCGAATCAGCGGCTTACAGGGCGTTTTCAACGCTCGGCAGCCCGCTGGGCGGTGCGATCAAGGATTTTGCTAGTCCGAATCCAGCTATTTTCATGATATAAAGCCGTGCGCACAACCCATTTCGAACGGTATAAGCCCGGACGCCTTCCACACGGCACCGGGGCGGACAGACCGCAGCGAGGACAGCATCGCATCAGATGAAAAAAGGTTTTTACACCATCATGGCCGCGCAGTTTTTTTCGTCGCTGGCCGACAATGCGCTTCTGATCGCTGCTATTGCACTGCTGAAAGATCTTCACGCCCCGAACTGGATGACGCCGCTGCTCAAGTTGTTCTTTGTGCTGTCGTACGTCGTGCTGGCCGCCTTCGTGGGCGCCTTCGCCGATTCGCGTCCCAAGGGGCGCGTCATGTTCGTCACCAACACCATCAAGGTCGTCGGCTGCATCACGATGCTGATCGGCGCGCACCCGCTAATTGCGTACGGCATCGTGGGTTTCGGCGCGGCGGCCTACTCCCCCGCCAAATACGGCATTCTCACCGAACTGCTGCCGCCTGACCGGCTGGTCGCCGCGAACGGCTGGATCGAAGGCACCACGGTCGGCTCGATCATTCTCGGCACCGTGCTCGGCGGCGCGCTGATCAGTCCGCACATCGCCGCACCGATCCTCAGGCACCACATTCCCACGGTCAACACGCCGGCCGAAGCGGCGATGCTCGTCATCATGGCGATCTACATCATCGCCGCGCTGTTCAATCTGCGCATTCCCGACACCGGCGCGCGTTATCCGAAACAGGAACGCGGCCCGATCAAGCTCGTCACCGATTTCGCCGACTGCTTCCTCGTGCTGTGGCGCGACAAGCTGGGTCAGATTTCGCTCGCGGTCACCACGCTGTTCTGGGGCGCCGGCGCGACGCTGCAATTCATCGTGCTGAAATGGGCCGAGGTGTCGCTGAACATGTCGTTGTCGGAAGCCGCGATTCTGCAGGCAGTGGTCGCGGTGGGCGTGGCGGTCGGCGCGATCTACGCCGCTTCGCGCGTGCCGTTGAAGAAGTCGCTCTCGGTGCTGCCGGTCGGCATCATGATGGGTATCGCCGTGATGCTGATGGCGTTCTACACGCGCAGCCTGTTCCCCGCTCACTGGGGGGTGTATTTCGGCCGCCTGCATGTGCCTGGCTACCTGATCGTCGCGTATATTTTCCTGATGATCGTCGGCGGCCTGTCGGGCTTTTTCGTCGTGCCGATGAACGCGCTGCTGCAGCATCGCGGGCACGTGCTGATGTCGGCGGGTCACTCGATCGCCGTGCAGAATTTCAACGAAAATCTCTCCGTGCTGGTCATGCTGTGCCTCTACGCCGTGCTGGTGTGGCTCGACGTGCCGGTCACGGCCGTGATCGTGCTGTTCGGCACCTTCGTCTGTCTGATGATGTGGCTCGTCATGCGCCGCCACCAGGCGAACCAGCGCGAGTTCGACTCGGTCGCGCTGATCGGCGAAGTCAGGCACTGATCCGCTGCGGGCCGTCCGCTTTTCCCGCGAGCGCCCGCGCCTTCCTCTTTCCTCGCTTTGCCATGACTCAACCCATTCCCAATGTGCTGACCATCGCCGGTTCCGATTCCGGCGGCGGTGCGGGCATTCAGGCCGATCTGAAGGCTTTCTCGGCGCTCGGCGCCTATGGCGCGAGCGTGATCACCGCGCTGACCGCGCAGAACACGCGCGGCGTCACGGCAATTCACGCGCCGGACCCCGGCTTCGTGACGGCGCAGCTCGACGCGGTGTTCGACGACATCCGCATCGACGCCGTGAAGATCGGCATGCTGGCGAACGCACCGATCGCGCGAGCGGTCGCGGATGCATTGCGGCGCTACAAGCCCAAACACGTCGTGCTCGACACGGTGATGATTTCGAAGAGCAATCACGCGTTGCTGCTGCCGGATGCGGTCGCGGTGGTGCGCGACGAACTGCTGCCGCTCGCCGATCTGCTGACACCTAACCTGCCGGAAGCCGCCGCGTTGCTCGGCGTGCCCAGCGCGACCGATGAAGCCGGCATGGTCGAGCAAGGCGAAGCCCTGCGCGCGCTCGGTGCGCGCGCGGTGCTGATGAAGGGCGGCCATTTGAGCGCGGCGGATAGTCCGGACTGGCTGGTTGAAGCAGGCGGTACGTTGCGTCTTGGCGGTCCGCGTGTGCCGGTGAAGAACACGCATGGAACGGGCTGCACGTTGTCGTCGGCGATTGCGGCGCTGATTCCGCAACGCGGCGATCTGGCGAGCGCGGTGGCCGATGCGAAGCTTTATCTGACCGGTGCGCTGCAGGCGAGCGATCAGTTAGATGTGGGCAGCGGGGTTGGGCCGGTGCATCACTTTTATCGGTGGTGGTGACGGATTAGACGGCTGGGCGCGGCTGCGGCTAGCTGCTATTGCTATTGCTATTGCTACTGCTACTGCCGCGCGTAAACCTGAGCCTGCTCAGGCCATTCGTCCGGCACGATAAAACCGCGAGAGCGTTCCACCAGATTGCCCGCACTGTCCTCGTCGAATGCGACGACCATCGCCGGTCCATGCTGATGCGAAGTTTGCGCGGCAAGCGTGTCGGCATCGACAAGCGTCTGTTCTGCCGCATCCGCCTCGTGCTGCTCGTAGCGCCTCGGCGCGAGCCACTCCAGGCGCGGCAAGGTCCGCCATTTGCACGCCTGCTCGGCCGCGAAACCCGGCCAGTCGCTGCGCGTCACCCACCACCCGCGCCCATGCGCCGGATCCAGTTCGACGGGATCGAACGGCGTCTCGCCGTGCCGGTAAAACAGCCAGCCTTTGATGAACATCTGCGGCGTCCACGGCCCCGCGTAACCGGTCGACGCGAACGCTTCACGCGCGCTCATCGGCAATTGATGATTCAACACATGCGCGAGCTTGAGATCGAAGCGGTCTTTCAGATTCGGTCCGACGTAGTCCGCCAGACGGCCGCGTCCCGCGCCGGCATGCAGATAGCACTTCACCGCCAGCTCCCAATGGAGCCGCGCGCCGCGTTGCGTCTGCAGCAGAAAATCGCACTCGCCGAGCGTGATGCCTTCATGCCGCAGCGGCACACCCGCCGCGATCAGCCGCGCCGCCGGTCCGTGCTGCAAGAACCAGCCGAGCAGGCGTTCAGCGTAACGGCCAAGACGCGTGATGCGCGTGGCCGTCAGATCGTGCTGTAAAGGCGCCGGCGCGGCGTCGAGCGCGCGCAACCAGGCGATGGTTGCTGCAAACTCCTGAGGCGTGTCGAACGGCGTCGCGAGCACGCCGGCCGGTGGTTGCGCGCGCAACAGATCGGCGCTCAGCAGCAACCAGGCGAGATCGCGCACGGCGGGCTCACGCAAACGGGTCAGCAGCGTGTCGAGCGTCGCGGCGCAAGCGCCGGGCGCGACGGCGACGTGCGCCGCCGGGCCATCGGCGGTCGTCACTTCGGCGGGTTCGCGGGCGCGCCGCCGGCTGCGCGCCACGTGTCGCGCGCGAGGCACAGGTCGGCCCATGCCTTCGACTTATCGGGCAGGCTGCGCAGCAGATAGGCCGGGTGATAGGTGACGATCACCGGCACGCCTTCGTATTCATGCACGCGGCCACGCAGCGACGAAATGCTCGCCTCGGTCTTCAGCAAACTCTGCGCGGCGAAGCGGCCGAGCGCGACGATCAGCTTCGGCTTGACCAGCGCCACCTGACGCTGCAGATACGGCTCGCAGCGCGCGACTTCGTCCGGCTCGGGATTGCGGTTGCCGGGCGGCCGGCACTTGATCACGTTCGCGATATAGACGTTGGTGTCGCGCGCGAGCGTCAGCGAGCGCAGCATGTTGTCGAGCAGCTTGCCGGCCTGGCCGACGAACGGCTCGCCTTGACGATCTTCATTCTCCCCGGGGGCTTCGCCGATCAGCATCCAGTCGGCATTGCGATCGCCCACACCGAAGACCGTGTTGGTGCGCTTCTCGCACAATCGGCAACTTTCGCAGCCGGCGACGCGTTCGCTCAGCGCGTCCCAGTCAAGCGTGTGGATCGCCGGCGGCTGCGATGCTTCGCGGCGGCTTTCGGACGGAGCATGCCCATGTCCGGGCGCCTCGGTTGGCAGATCGTCGAACCACGCGAAATCGTCGTCGGGCGGTGCGTCGAATGAAGGCGGTTGTTCAGGGGCGCGCGATTGTGCCGCGGGCCGGGATGGCGGCTTCGGTTGACGCGGTGTTTCGACGGCGGGCGGTTGCGAGCGTGTTTGAACTTCAGGTTGCGCCGGTTGCGTACGGCGCTCGTTTGGCCGGCCGTCCTGTACGGGACGTGATGATTCGCTTGCGCGCGTCGGCGCGTCGCGATCGTCGGAGCGATCGCGTGTGGCCGGTTGCTGCGACGGTTGAGCCGCGCGGCGCATCTCCGGCTCAACTGCGGCTGCTGCGGCCACATCTTGCCCGCTGGCCGCTTCAGACGCTTCTGTCGCTTCAGACGCAACCGGCTGCGCCGCCATTCCGCGACGCACCCACAGCGGCGCGAGGCCGAACTCTTCCAGTACCGAATCATGCAGCGCCATCTGCGCCCTCCGTGGCAAACGAGAAACGCATCACGATGGCGTCCTCCCGGCTGCGATGCCGCGCCGGATAATAATTTTTGCGCCGGCCGATCGACGCAAAGCCGAAGCGCTCGTACAGTCGGATCGCGCGATGATTCGACGGCCGCACTTCGAGCAGCAGTCCTTCGAGTTTTTCGGCGCGGGTAATTCGCACCGCTTCGCGCAGCAGCGCGAGGCCGGCGCCGACGCCCTGCGAGGCAGGCGTCACGCACAGGTTGAGCAGATGCATTTCGTCGACCACCGGCATCAGCACGCAATAGCCGATCAGCGCGCCGGTCACAT
This sequence comes from Paraburkholderia bryophila, assembly GCF_013409255.1. Taxonomy (NCBI): domain Bacteria; kingdom Pseudomonadati; phylum Pseudomonadota; class Betaproteobacteria; order Burkholderiales; family Burkholderiaceae; genus Paraburkholderia; species Paraburkholderia bryophila. The sequence goes on along the minus strand of NZ_JACCAS010000001.1, from coordinate 4,702,433 downwards.
GACGCAGACAGATGCCGAAATAGCCGTTGCGCAGCGAGTCGCCGAAATTGCCCCGGCTCCACGGAAACTCATAAGCGATCTTTTCGATGGCCGCGACCTCGTCCAGATCGCCTTCGGTCATCGGCGATATGTAGCGGTCAGCTAGCAACACGCCGCTCATTGGCCGCCCTCGCCCGGCTGAGCGTCGTGCGAAGCGTGGGCGGCTTTCTCGGCTTTCTCGGCTTTCTCGACCTTTTCAGCCTTGTCGGCCATCCGCTCCGCCGTGGTCTGCGCGACCTTGTCGCGTACATATTCCGGCGCGGCCTGATCGGCCGGCACGGTGCGGCCGGCGCGCAACGCACGCAGCGCGGCATGCGCGAGCGGCACAGCGTGCGGCAGCGCGTCGCCATCGACCGTGCGCGCCGCGGCCACCGCGGGCAGCCGCGCGCCGAACGCGGCAGCCGCGTTGCCGGCCAGCGTGAACGGAACCTCCGGCAACACCAACCGCTCCGGCGCGTCGAGCGAGGCCGCTTGCAGCGTGCGCCAGTCGCCCTGCGCCTCATCCCACGCGAAGTCGGCCCAATAGATTTCGTCCATACGGGCATCGAGCGCGGCCAGCACGCGCGTCGCCGACAGATCGCGCAACCGGGCGCTTTCCGCGCAAGCCAGCAGCGTGCTGACCGGCACGACCGGCAGATTCAGGCCGAATGCGAGACCTTGCGCGACGCCGGTTGCCGTCCGCAGTCCGGTGAACGAGCCGGGGCCGGAGCCGAACGCGATCGCGTCGCAGTCCGCCAGCGTCAGACCGGCTTCGGCAAACAGTTCGCGAATTGCCGGGAGCAGGCGCGTGCTGGAGACCGCGCCGGTCTGCTCGTGGCGGACCCACAGACGGGGTTCGGCATGCGTCTGGCCGGCGGCGGCGCCGGCGACGGACAAAAGCGCTACCGAACAGAATTCGGTCGACGTATCGAGAGCGAGGAGCACAGTTTGAGTCATGGACCGTATTGTAATCGGCGTGATCGGCACGGCGCGCGCCAATCTGGTTCGGGTTGGCCCGCAAGCCGGCGGCCGGCGTTTGGAATAAGCCCTCGGGCCGTCAGCGGCATGCAATTGTTATGATCGTCGGCCACCGTAACCCACTCCCGCCTACCGGGCAAAACGAACATGACCGACATCACCACCCAATTCGCGCAGGCCCAGGAAGACGTCAAACAGTTGACGGAGCGTCCGGGCAACCTCACGCTGCTGCGCCTCTACGCGCTCTTCAAGCAGGCGACCGAAGGTGACGTCCACGGCGACAAGCCGGGCTTCACCGACATCGTCGGCAAATACAAATACGACGCGTGGGGCGCGCTCAAAGGCACAACGCAGGACGCCGCCAAACAGCAATACGCGGAACTCGTCGAATCGCTGAAGAACGGCACGGCGGCCTGACAGCGATAGCGCGGCGGATCGGGAGCGCCTGGTCGCCTGGCGATCGGGCCGTTGAGCGGTCGGACTGTCTGGCGACTGTCCGCGTAGCCGACTGGCGGCGCAATTAGCGCGGTCTCCCGCTCTTCTCCCCTTCGCGTCACTTGCCTGATCCGCGCCACGGCTAAACGCTGGGCGCCCCGCCCGCCGCCGCTTAGCGCGCCCCGCGCAGCCAGAAAAAGCAATTTTTTCCACTAAGAAGTTTCCTAACAGTGGCGCAGTGCAACAAAACCCTATAGAATGCTGCCTGCGCTTCACTGCTCTGCCCGGCTTTCCTCCAGCGGCCTTTGCGGCGCAGCGCCTCGTAGCGTTTAGCTCCAATCCAGTTTAGAACCTGTCCCCTCCTGCCTAGCCCCCTACGGGCGATCATGTACCAGGCTGGCGGCACGCCGTGTTGGCATGTCGCATCCGATACAGCTTCTAACGAAAAGCTCGCCTTCATTGTCGCGAGCTGCCCCCGTTTTTCGATTTGCTCGCTGCTTCTTTGCTCGCTGAATCCGACGACTTGGGTATGCCGATTGGCGCCGACGTTTTAATTCCCTGTGTACCAAGGATTCTCATGACTTCGAGCAACACCTCCAGCCCGTTGAACGCCATCGCCGATCAAGCCCTCGGTCTCGCCGACGCACCGGAACAAGTCGCAGCCGTCGCTGCCGCTCCGGAAGCCGTCGCCGCTGAAGCCGCCGCGCCGACCGGCCCGACGTTCGCGTCGCTCGGTCTCTCCGCGGATGTCGTCTCCGCGCTGACCGCCGCTGGTTACCAGAACCCGACGCCGGTTCAGCAACGCGCTATCCCCGCCGGTATCGCCGGCCGCGATCTGATGGTCTCGAGCCCGACCGGTTCGGGTAAGACCGCCGCGTTCATGCTGCCCGCCATCGAGCGATTCTCGCAACTGCAAAAGGCGCAAGCCAGCCAGCCGCGTGAAGCGCGTCCGGCGGCCGACGCCCGCAACACGCGCCGTCCGCAACCGGTTGCCCGTCCGACCATGCTGGTCCTGACGCCGACCCGCGAACTCGCGATGCAGGTCACCACCGCCGCTGCCAACTACGGCAAGCATCTGAAGCGTCTGCGCACCGTCAGCATTCTGGGCGGCGTCGCTTACGGCCAGCAATTGATGCTGCTGGCAAAGAACCCGGAAATCCTGGTCGCCACGCCGGGCCGTCTGATCGACCACCTGGAACGCGGCCGTATCGATCTGTCGCAACTGCAGATCCTGGTGCTCGACGAAGCCGACCGCATGCTCGACATGGGCTTCATCGAAGACATCGAAACGATCGTCGCGGCTACGCCGGCTACGCGTCAAACCATGCTGTTCTCGGCCACGCTCGACGGCAAGATCGGTTCGCTGACGGGCCGTCTGCTGAAGGATCCGGAACGCATCGAAATCGTTCAGCGCCTCGAACAGCGCACCAACATCTCGCAAACGGTTCACTACGTGGACGACCGCGATCACAAGGATCGTCTGCTCGACCATCTGCTGCGTGACGAAGGCCTCGACCAGGCTATCGTGTTCACGGCAACCAAGATGGACGCCGACCAGCTGGCCGGCCGTCTGGCCGACGCCGGTTTCGAATCGGCCGCTTTGCACGGCGATCTGCCGCAAGGCGCGCGTAACCGCACGATCAAGGCACTGCGCGAGCGTCGCGTTCGCGTGCTGGTGGCAACGGACGTCGCCGCTCGCGGTATCGACATTCCGGGCATCACGCACGTGTTCAACTACGACCTGCCGAAGTTCGCTGAAGACTACGTGCACCGTATCGGCCGTACCGGCCGTGCTGGCCGCACGGGTACCGCGGTGAGCCTCGTGCATCACGCTGAACAAGGCGCGCTGAAGCGCATCGAGCGCTTCGTGCGCACCCCGCTGCCGGTCAACATCGTTGTAGGCTTCGAGCCGCGCAAGTCGGCTCCGTCGGGTAACGGCGGCCGTCCTGGCTTTGGCGGCCGTGGCCGTCCGGGCGGTGGCAACGGTGGCGGTGCTGGCCGTCGCTTCGGTAGCGGCGGCGGCGCAGGCAAGCCGGCCGGTAACGGCGGCGGTGCGCGCAGCGGCAATGGCGGCGGCTGGGCCGGTAAGTCGGCTGGCGGCGGTTCGCGTGAAGGTGGCTTCGGCGGCGGCTCGCGTGAAGGTGGTTCGCGTGAAGGCGGCTTCGGCGGTGGTTCGCGTGAAGGCTACGGCGGTTCGCGCGACGGCGGCTACGGCACACGCCGCAGCGACGGCCCGCGTACGGCGCGGCGCGGCAGCTAAGCTAGCCGATCAGTATTCGCCCGATAACGGCACCGCGCGCCCGCGAGTATCAACTGCCACAGCGCGCGTTGTCGGTCCCGAGTGATACAGCAAGTTAGTGTGAAAAAGACCCGAACGGCCCCGCGCCGTTCGTCAGTCGAGAGAAACCGGTGCTCAAGCGCCGGTTTTTTTTCGTCCGCGATTTGATCGATGCTGAAATTTCACGATGTGGAAAATTTTTTTGCGTCGTAAAAAATCGTGCTGCACGGCACAAGACGTCCTATTGCAAGATGGGAAAAGTCGTTTCTTAATGCGAAACGATCTATTCAAGCCATTGATTTTAAATAGAAATAAATATCCAAAAAACCCTTCCGCCCGTCTATTGCGCCCGCATCGATTTGCCTAGACTCTTATATAAGACTTCACGGAACGAAACGCCAAACCGGCCAACCGCTTCGACGAAGACAGAGTCACCTACCCATTACAGGCAACTAAGGAGCACACCATGACGACGCGCGAAGAACAAGCCAAGCAACTCCAACAGCAATGGGACACCGATCCGCGCTGGAAAGGCGTGAAGCGGACCTACTCGGCGGAAGACGTGATCCGTCTGCGTGGCTCGGTGCAGGTCGACCACACGCTGGCCAAGCGCGGCGCGCAAAAGCTGTGGGAAAGCGTCAACACCGAGCCGTTCGTCAACTCGCTCGGCGCGCTGACCGGCAACCAGGCCATGCAGCAGGTCAAGGCCGGCCTCAAGGCAATCTATCTGTCGGGCTGGCAAGTGGCGGGCGATGCCAACGTGGCCGGCGAAATGTACCCGGACCAGTCGCTGTATCCGGCGAACTCGGTGCCGCTGGTCGTGAAGCGCATCAACAACACGCTGACGCGCGCCGATCAGATCCAGTGGTCGGAAGGCAAGAATCCGGGCGACGAAGGCTATATCGACTACTTCGCACCGATCGTCGCCGACGCTGAAGCCGGTTTCGGCGGCGTGCTGAACGCGTTCGAACTGATGAAGGCGATGATCGAAGCCGGCGCGTCGGGCGTGCACTTCGAAGATCAACTGGCTTCGGTGAAGAAATGCGGCCACATGGGCGGCAAGGTGCTGGTGCCGACGCGCGAAAACATCGCCAAGCTGACCGCCGCGCGACTGGCTGCCGACGTCTCCGGCACACCGACCGTGCTGCTGGCGCGCACCGACGCGGAAGCGGCGGATCTCGTGACGTCGGATATCGACGACAACGACAAGCCGTTCCTGACCGGCGAGCGCACGGTGGAAGGCTTCTACCGCACCAAGCCGGGTCTGGAACAGGCGATCTCGCGTGGCCTCGCCTACGCGCCGTACGCCGACATGATCTGGTGCGAAACCGGCAAGCCGGACCTCGAGTTCGCGAAGAAATTCGCCGACGCGATCCACAAGGAATTCCCGGACCAGCTGCTGTCGTACAACTGCTCGCCGTCGTTCAACTGGAAGAAGAACCTGGACGACGCGACCATCGCCAAGTTCCAGCGCGAACTCGGCGCGATGGGCTACAAGTTCCAGTTCATCACGCTGGCCGGCTTCCACGCGCTGAACTACTCGATGTTCAACCTCGCGCACGGTTACGCCCGCAATCAGATGACGGCGTTCGTCGAAATGCAGCAGGCTGAATTCGCTGCCGCCGACAAGGGCTTCACCGCCGTGAAGCATCAGCGCGAAGTCGGCACCGGCTACTTCGACGCCGTGACGCAAACGGTCGAACGCGACGCCTCGACGACCGCGCTGCACGGCTCGACGGAAGACGAACAGTTCTTCGACAAGAAGGTCGCGTAAGTACGGCGCGCCCGGTTCCCGTGGTTCGATCGCGGGAACGTGACCGGCGCGCGCGGACAGGCAAACGACGACAAGCGGCGCCGTCAGAGCGCCGTCGTCACAGGGAGGAGCACGTCATCGGGGCGCCACGGCTTTCGCCGTGTCAGCCCCGGGGCAGAGGAATCTGGGAGAGAACAAACTCGCAGCGGCGGAAACAAAGCCAGCGCAATGTATTGCGCGGCGAACAGTGGACGCGCCGGCCTGATCGCCGGCGCGTTTTTTTTCGGCGCCTCGCCCGGCGCAGCGCTTATCTAGCGATACACGATCACTGGAATCTTCGTATGCGTGAGCACCCGCTGCGTTTCGCTGCCGATCAGCAAACTGCCGAGGCCGCGCCTCCCGTGCGAAGCCATGAAGATGACGTCGCAACCGCCGTGCTCGGCAGCTTCGATGATGCCGAGATACGGCGCCGGATGCACGCTGGTGCGGCTCACCACCGCGACGCCGACTCGCCGTCCGGCCAGCTCGACCTCGCGCAGATGCACGCGCGCTTCGCGTTCGCTGCGCTGCAGGAATTCGGAGGGCGGCTCGACCACCACGTCGGAAAACGGCGAGTACGGATACTGCGGCAGACACGCGTAAGCAGTGACTTGCGCGCCGACGGCCTGCGCGAGATCGATCGCGCCGTCGATCGCTTTGCGCGACAGGTCGGAACCATCGGTAGGAACGAGGATGTGCCTGAACATGATGCCCTCCGTCGCCGGCTCAGCGCAGCACGGCGTCAGCGTCCACGAGGCGCGGCTGGCAAGCCGCCTGAATCGATTGTAGGTCGCCGAATCGCGGGTATGGATCTGCCGAGGGTCTATCCGCATATCGGAAACCCGCTGCGGACGGCGGCGCAAGCGCGGCTACACGGCCCGCGCGGTCCGCGCGCGAGAACGCACTAAACCCGCCGCGCGTTCAGCCCCAATAACCGGGATGGCCGTACGTATGCTTGAGAAAGTCGAGAAACAGCCGGACCCGCAGCGGCAAATGGCGACGCTGCGGAAACACCGCGTGGATGCCGATCGGCGGCGCGGCGAATTCGTCGAGCACGCTGACCAGCCGCCCGGCGGCGATGTCCGTACCGACTTCCCACCACGAGCGCCACGCGAGGCCGTAGCCCTCCAGGCACCACTCGTGCAGCACCGCGCCGTCCGAGCATTCCATCGTGCCGGACACCTTGATCGACACGACCTTGTCGGCCTGCTGGAACATCCAGCCGCGCTGCTGATTGGCGCTCGCGCCGAGCGCGAGGCAGTTGTGATGCGCGAGGTCGGCCAGCGTGTGCGGTGCGCCGCGCCGGCTCAGATACGACGGCGACGCCACGCACACGCGACGGTTCTCGCCGAGCTTGAGCGACACCAGCGACGAATCCGGCAACTCGCCGAGCCGCACCGCGCAGTCGAAACCCTCGTTGACCAGATCGACCAGCCGGTCGGAGAGGTCGAGCGTGATCGACACGTCCGGATGCGCGACGGTAAACGCCGGCACCAGCGGCGCGACGTGGCGCCGCCCGAAACCGGCCGGCGCCGACAGCCGCAAATGGCCGCTCGCCTTGACGCCGCCCGCCGACACGCTGGCTTCGGCGTTCTGCATATCATGAATGACACGCTGGCAGTCTTCGAGAAAGGCCGAGCCTTCGAAGGTCAGCGTGATCTTGCGTGTGGTGCGCACCAGCAATTTGACGCCGAGTCGCTCTTCGAGCGCATCGATCCGGCGGCCGATGATCGCCGGTGCGACGCCTTCCGCAAGCGCCGCGGCGGACAGGCTGCCCTTGGCCGCAACGGCGACGAAAGTCTCGATCTGCTTGAAACGGTCCATAAGCGGGCGAAGCCGCAGCGATGCGGGGAAGTGGTCGGTGCGCGTCAGATTAGGTGTATGAAAGTAAAAGATCAAGTGATCTTTAGCCTCTTTTTTAGCACTGAGCATCACTAATACAATCCGTCCTGACCTCTGATAGGAGTGCACGGCAATGTCGGCCACAACGACACTTTTCCCTAAAGCAGTGATTTTCGACGCGTACGGCACGCTTTTCGACGTGCATTCGGTGATCGCTGCCGCGGAGCAGATGTTTCCCGGCCATGGCGATGCGCTCTCGCAGTTATGGCGGCAAAAACAGATCGAATACACGCAGCTGCGCACGCTCGCCGATCCGGCCGGCTCGCCCGGCGCGCACTACCGGCCGTTCTGGGACATCACGCTCGACGCGCTGCGTTTCGCCGCGAAAAAACGTCAGCTCACGCTGAGCCGCGCGGCCGAAAAACGTCTGATGGACGAATACGCGTGCCTCTCCGCCTTCCCCGATGCCGTGCCGGCGCTGCGCCTGTTGCGCGAGGCGTCGTCCGTGGCCGATGCGGAATCCGGCGCGCCAGCCAGCCCGCGCGCCGGCCTCGCGATCCTCTCGAACGGCAACCCGCAAATGCTCGACATCGCCGTGAAGAGCGCCGGCATGACAGGGCTGTTCGATCACGTCCTATCCGTGGACGCCGTGCGCGCCTACAAACCCTCGCCCGCCGCTTATACGCTCGGCACGCAAGCCTTCGGCGCCGAGCCGCGCGAGCTCGTCTTCGTGTCGTCGAACGGCTGGGACGTGGCCGGCGCGACATGGTTCGGCTTCACCACTTTCTGGCTCAACCGGCAAAACGCCCCCGTCGAAGAACTGGGCGTCATGCCACATGGGACGGGCGGAGGCATGCACGATCTGCTCGCTTTCCTGAAAACCCTCGCGTCGCCCGGCCGCAGCAGCGGCCCCGGTAGCGGCCGCACGCGCCACAGCCCTGGCGCATGACAGCTTCCACCGGACCCCGCGACGCACCTCAATCGCAATTCAACATTTGCATCTTTGCAATCTGACCGACCAAGGAGAAACCATGGCGAATCCGCTGTCATCGTCGCAGTCTTCACTCACGCTGCCGCAGGGCATGGCCATCACGGCTGAGATCAAGCCGGGCTACGAAGCGATTCTCACGCGCGAAGGGCTTGAACTCGTCGCCGCGCTGCATCGCACGTTCGAACCGCGCCGTCAGCAGTTGTTGCAGGCTCGCGTGGAACGCACGAAGCGTCTCGACGCCGGCGAGCGTCCCGACTTCCTCGCGGAAACGAAACCCGTTCGCGACGGCGACTGGACCATCGCGCCGCTGCCGCAGGATCTGCAGTGCCGCCGCGTCGAAATCACCGGTCCGGTCGAGCGCAAGATGATCATCAACGCGCTGAACTCGGGCGCGGATTCGTACATGACCGACTTCGAGGATTCGAATGCGCCGAGCTGGGACAACCAGATCACCGGCCATATCAACCTGATGGACGCGGTGCGCCGCACGATTTCGCTGGAGCAGAACGGCAAGTCGTACACGCTGAACGACAAGGTCGCCACGCTGATCGTACGACCGCGCGGCTGGCATCTCGACGAGAAGCACGTCACGGTGGACGGCAAGCGCGTATCGGGCGGGATCTTCGACTTCGCGCTGTTCATGGTGCACAACGCGAAGGAACTGGTCGCACGCGGCTCGGGCCCCTACTTCTATCTGCCGAAGCTGGAAAGCCATCTGGAAGCGCGTCTGTGGAACGACATTTTCCTCGCCGCGCAGGAAGCCGTCGGTGTGCCGCGCGGCACGATTCGCGCGACGGTGCTGATCGAAACGATCGTCGCCGCGTTCGAAATGGACGAGATTCTGTACGAGCTGCGTGAGCATAGCTCGGGGCTGAACGCCGGCCGCTGGGACTACATCTTCTCGGCGATCAAGAAGTTCAAGGCCGACCGCGACTTCTGCCTCGCCGACCGTTCGCAGATCACGATGACCGCGCCGTTCATGCGTGCTTACGCGCTGTTGCTGCTGAAGACCTGCCATCGTCGCAATGCGCCGGCGATTGGCGGCATGAGCGCGCTGATTCCGATCAAGAACGATCCGGCCGCGAACGAGAAGGCGATGGGCGGCGTGCGTTCCGACAAGGCGCGCGATGCCGGCGACGGTTACGACGGCGGCTGGGTCGCGCATCCGGGGCTGGTGCCGATCGCGATGGAAGAGTTCGTCAAGGTGCTCGGCGACAAGCCGAACCAGATCGGCAAGCAACGCGACGACGTGCTCGTCACGGCCACCGATCTGACGGATTTCCGTCCGGAAGCGCCGATCACCGAGGCCGGTCTGCGCAACAACATCAACGTCGGCATTCACTACCTGGGCGCGTGGCTCGCGGGCAATGGCTGCGTGCCGATTCACAACCTGATGGAAGACGCGGCGACGGCGGAAATTTCGCGCTCGCAGGTGTGGCAGTGGATTCGCTCGCCGAAGGGCAAGCTCGACGACGGCCGCAAGGTGACGGCCGAGCTGGTGCGCGAATTGTCGGCGCAGGAACTCGACAACGTGAAGCAGGCGGTGGGTGGCAATACGAAGCCGTATGAGCGCGCCGCGCAGATCTTCGAAGAGATGTCGACGTCGGAGCAGTTCACCGACTTTCTGACGTTGCCGCTTTACGAGGAAATCTGACGCGGAGGTTAGATGCATCCGCAACGAACGACGTAGTAGCAAGCTTGCTTTACTTTCGCGCGTTTCATGCACCTGTGCGCTTGTGAACCTGTGCACGTATGCGCGTGCGTATCACGCGCGATGCGAAGGCGGCTTGCGTCGCAAGACTGACCGACCGGACGGCCCGACAGGCGTGAGCTTGCCGGGCCGTTTTTTTGGCCCGGTTGCTTTTGCGGCGTGCGTCGCTTTGCGCGCTACCTGCGCGCGACGGCTCCGCTCAGCGCGTGCCGCGATGCTCGACCCAATCGCCCGATCTGATTTCCGGCAAGCCCTTCACCGCTCCCGGCGCGACCGGGTAGAAACGGCAATTCACGACGTTGCCGTCCACCTTCACCATCACTTCGCGCGCGAGGAATCGATCTTCGACGCCCGGGTACACCGCTTCGATTTCGTCGAGCACCGCGACCAGTTCGTCTTCGATTTCGTAGACGTCGCCGATCACGTCGACGCCCGCTTCGTCGACCACCAACCCCGGGTACGAGCCGAAGTCGAACAGATGGCCACGCACCGTGGCCGTGCCGAGCAGATTCGGCAAGGGAATCTCATTGCGAACCGCGGCGTCGCGGATGTCGTTCACTTCTCCGGCGCGCAACGTGCCGTATACAAAGACGGTTTGCATCGTCGTTTGCTCTCCTTGGATGGGTGGTCGGGTAAGTTCTGTTTGAGGCGTGATTCAGCGCGTGGTTCAAGGCCTGGCTTCAAGGCGCGGTTCAGGCGCGGTTCAGGCGCGACTCAGTTCAGCGCGGCGCTGGAAACCAGCACGCCGTCAATGTCCGCGTAGATCCATTCGCCGGGATGCACCAGCGCGCCGGGTAACTGCACCGGCACGTCGCGTTGGCCGCCGCCGAGCTTATGGCAACGTCGCGGGTTGGTGGTCAGTGCTATCACGCCGACGTCGGCTTCGTTCAACTCCAGCGCGTCGCGCACGCAGCCGTTCACGACGATGCCCGCCCAGCCGTTGTGCTGAGCGATCTGCGCGAGGTTACCGCCGACCAGCGCACACCGCAGACTGCCGCCGCCGTCGACCACCAGCACCCGGCCCGCACCCTGCTCCTCGAGCGTGGCGCGCACGAGTGCATTGTCTTCGAAGACTTTGAGCGTCACCGCTTCGCCGCTGAAACTCTCGCTGCGGCTGAACAGATGAAAGACCGGCTCGAGCACGCGTAAGGCGCCGAGCGCCAACTGCTCCTCGTGGGCGTCGCACAAGTCCGCGGTAGCAAAGGTCATGGAGTTCTCCTCGAAGGACGGGCAGTCGGGACATTATGCAACTTTGGGGTCGGGGGAAGGTGTGGAATGCGGTGAGGCGCGCGCGGCGATGGCGGGTGGCGGGTGGCGGGTGGCGGTGGCGGTGGCGGGTGGCACGTGGCGGGCGGCGCGTGGCGAGCGACGATAGCGAGCGACGATAGCGGGCAATGCGTAGCGGGCGATGCGTAGCGAGCGGTGCGTGGTGCCTGGTGCCTGGGGCTTGGCGCTGACGTTGCGTTCGCCAGCGCCCTGGCGGCCGCGCTGCGGTTTCGCTGCTTGCTAGTTACGCCGCCTGTAGGGTACGGTTGGTGGCCCCGACTCTTTAGCACTCGACTATTCCCATCGAGCCTTCACCATGACTTCGTCCGTCGACTTCGCTCCAGCGAGTTTCGTCCGCTTCGCCGACATTCCACCTGAGTTCCGGCCGAACGACACCCACCCGATCCGCGTGCGCTCGCGGCCGATGTCGTCTGGCTGGCGCATTGCGCGTCATACGCACGCGTGGGCCCAGGTGGCCTACGCATCGCGCGGCGTGCTGCGGGTGGCGACGAGCGGCACGACGTGGATGGTGCCGCCCTCGCGTGCCATCTGGGTGCCGCCGCATGTGGAGCACGAAGTGGTCGCCGTCGAAGATGCGTTTCTGCGCACGCTCTACATCACCGAAAGCACGGTGCCCGCCGGACTCGATACGCCGCGCGTGGTCGAAGTGTCCGATCTGCTGCGCGAAGTGATTGCCGCACTCGATACGCCGGACATTCCGGCCGCCCGCGAGCAGTTGCTCGGCGCACTCGCACTCGATGAACTGACGCGCTCGGAGCCGCTGCCGCTTTCCGTGCCGATGCCCAATGAAAAGCGTCTGCGTGCGTTATGCGAGGCGGTGCTCGCGGACCCGACGCACGGTGAGTCGCTCGAACAATGGGCCAGCAGCGTGGGCGCGAGCACGCGTACGATCGCGCGGCTGTTTCGACAGGAACTGGGCGTGAGTTTTTCACAATGGCGTCAGCAGGCGATTCTCGCGCGTGCGATTCCGCTACTGAGTCAGGGACGGCCGCTTTCGCATGTCGCGCTGGAACTGGGCTATCAGAGCCAGAGCGCGTTTTCAGCGATGTTCCGACGCGCCTTCGGTGAAAGTCCGCGCGCGTTTATCGAACGGGGATCGGAGCATCGCGCCGAATCGGGCGATCACGAAGACAGAGAGACGGATTAGAGGAATGCGAGATCGCGCGGTGCGATACGGCGCAGTGCAATGCGGGGCGGTGCGAACGAGAAAACCCTAAGCAGCGGCCCTGCGCCGTCAAACCCGTCGTGCCAGATGACGGATCGCGCCGAGCTGCGCCAAGCGCGGTCCGCTCAGCTTATAACCCTTGCGTTGATACAGTCGCGCGGCCGGATTATCGACAAACACACGCAACTGCAACTCGTGCAAGCCGCGCTCGCGCGCCCACTGATGCGAGATATCCAGCAGATACGTGCCCGCTCCCAACCGCCGATGCCCTTCCGCAATCTGCACGTCGCGGATATGCAGCGAATCGCCTTCCTGCGTGATGCGCAACACGCCGATCGGATGGCTGTCCATCTCGAGAATGAAATTCTCCGATTCGCGCCAACTGCCGAGGAACAGATCGCCCCGCCACACCAGATGATGTCGCCGGTAGTAACCGCCCATATTGGCGCGAGTCAGCGCCTCGGCGAACTCGAAATCGTCCATGCTGGCATTGCGCAGATGAAACGGTGACGGAGCTTCGGATGGATCGAACATGGTGGGGCGGCAAAGATGAGTCGGGTCAACGGTAAAACAGGCTGCGCGTGCTGGCAATGGCTGTTTGTCCCGAGCATACCCAGGCGGCGTGGATCGCGGAAATAAATGCGCGCAACAATGGCGAGGAACCCGCGCGGGAATAAAAAAAGCCCACTTCTTTCGAAGTGGGCTTTCTCAAATCTGGCGGAGCGGACGGGACTCGAACCCGCGACCCCCGGCGTGACAGGCCGGTATTCTAACCAACTGAACTACCGCTCCAGATTTTCGCACCGCAGCCAATGAGCTAGGCTCACTCGCCGACTGCACCGTTCAACTGCTTACCGAACGACGCCGATGTCTTGGCGTCCCCTAGGGGATTCGAACCCCTGTACTCACCGTGAAAGGGTGATGTCCTAGGCCTCTAGACGAAGGGGACAACGTACTGCTTACACCTTTAATGAAAAAGCCCGTTCAGGTTTGTATGAACGGGCTTTGTCTGGCGGAGTGGACGGGACTCGAACCCGCGACCCCCGGCGTGACAGGCCGGTATTCTAACCAACTGAACTACCACTCCAGTTTGCCCATCTTGGCTTGCGAGCGTTGGTTTTTTCTCGCAAGCTGCGCTGCTTTACTGCTACTCGAATTACTTCGAACACTAAAGCGACGCTGATGTTTGGCGTCCCCTAGGGGATTCGAACCCCTGTACTCACCGTGAAAGGGTGATGTCCTAGGCCTCTAGACGAAGGGGACATAATCTTTTCAGATCTGTCTTTAACTCGCTGCTAACTTACGCTAACTTCTCAGTTATTTCGTTTCGTCAACTGCGAAGACCGCTATTCTAACTACATAACAACTGTTTGTGAAGTTTTTTTGCTACAAGTTCCAGACTTCGGAACAACTTCACTCTGCTCTGATGGTGGAGGTAAGCGGGATCGAACCGCTGACCTCTTGCATGCCATGCAAGCGCTCTCCCAGCTGAGCTATACCCCCCTTGCAGAACAGAAACGAGATTCTAGAGGCCAATTTGCGCTTTGTAAAGACCCTTTGAGCAATTGCATGCGACTTTTTTCACAAGTCGCACGCAAACCCTCTCAAGGTCCGCGCGAACGCGCTTATCCCAGCGCTTTTTCGATACGGCCCACGACGACATCGCGGCCAAACAGCATCAACACGCTGTCGATCGACGGCGTATGCGTGGTGCCGGCCACCAGCAGACGCACCGGCATGGCCAGTTGCGGCATCTTCAGCTTGTGCGCGCCGAGCGTGGCCTTCAGCGTGGCGGCGATCGCCTCCTTGGTCCACTCCGCTGTCTTCAACCCGGCCGCAAGATCGGCCAGCGCCGGACGCACCACGTCGGTGACGTGTTGCGTCAAGGCTTCCGCCTCAGGCGCCGGAGTGCGATAGAACATCGCGGCGTTCTCGGCGATTTCCTTCACCGTCGACGCTCGGTCCTTCAGCAAGCCCACGACCGACGTCAGATCCGCGCCCTGCGCAAGCGCCGCTTCGTCGATACCCAGCTCGGCGAAGAACGGCTTGACCAGCTCCGCGAGACGCGCGTTGTCCGCTTCCTTGATGTAGTGCGCGTTCAGCCAGCTCAGCTTGTCGTGGTCGTACTGCGCCGGGGACTTGCCCAGATGCTCCAGATCGAACCATTCGACGAACTGCTCGCGCGAGAAAATTTCCGCGTCGCCATGCGACCAGCCCAGACGCGCCAGATAGTTGACCACGGCTTCCGGCAGGAAACCGGCGTCGCGATAGGCCATGACGCTCATCGCGCCGTGGCGCTTGCTCATCTTCTCGCCCTGCTCGTTCAGCACGGTCGGCAAGTGCGCGTACACCGGCGGTTCGGCGCCGAGCGCACGCAGAATGTTGATCTGCCGCGGCGTGTTGTTGACGTGATCGTCACCGCGAATCACGTGCGTGATGCGCATGTCCAGATCGTCGACCACCACGCAGAAGTTGTACATCGGCGTGCCGTCCGGACGCGCGACGACCAGGTCGTCGAGTTCTTCGTTCGAGATCTCGATGCGCCCCTTCACCGCGTCGTCCCATGCGACCACGCCGGTCAGCGGATTACGGAAGCGCAGCACCGGTTGCACGCCGGCCGGCGGCTCCGGCAGCACCTTGCCCGGCTCCGGGCGCCACGTGCCGTCGTAGCGCGGCTTTTCGCCCGCTTCACGCTGACGCTCGCGCAGTGCGTCGAGCTCTTCCGTGGACATGTAGCACGGGTAGACGAGTCCGGCTTCGCTCATCTGCTGCAGCACTTCGCGATAACGGTCCATGTTCTGCATCTGGTAGAACGGGCCTTCGTCGACATCGAGGCCGAGCCACTGCATGCCGTCGAGAATGGCGTCGACCGCCTCGGTGCTGGAACGCTCGACGTCGGTGTCCTCGATCCGCAGCACGAAGGTCCCTTTCATCTTGCGCGCGAACGCCCACGGATAGAGCGCGGAGCGAATGTTGCCGAGGTGGATGAAGCCGGTGGGACTCGGTGCGAAACGGGTACGAACGGAGGTGGTCATTAGCGGTTACTCGGAAGACAGGCGCCGGCACCTTGACGGGCCAAACCCGTGAAGCGCGGCAGCGGACCGCGCCCATGCGGCAAACAGACGCCGCGCATGGACACGAAGGAAATAAATACGAGAGCGGAATTATACCTTTGCTCCTCGCGCTGCCTGCCCTCGTCCGAATGGCCAATGACGCGACGCCGCCCACTACCCGAAGCGTCCCTCTGCAACGTTTCATTACCGCGCCGCCGCGCGCCCGGCGCTTTGATTTATGATGTGCGCGCGCTGCGACTCGAGATCAAACCACAGCGCATGGAATCGCCCGGCGATCCTGTCCGTTTGACTCTACCCGCCTGACCGCGGCTCAAGGCCACGCCGTTTGCGTCGCCCGTGCCGTTGCTGGAGAACCCGTTGAAACCCACCTCGCCCCGCCTCGCCCGCCGCAATTTCTCATTGGCCGCCGCTTCCGCCGTGCTGGCCGCCTGCACCACGACCGGCAGCAAGCTCGAGGGCTCGCCGATCACCGCCACGCCGACCTCGCCCACGCCGCCGCTCGACAAGCCGCAGCGCCCGGTGCGCGTCGCGCTGGCGCTGGGCGGGGGCGCCGCGCGCGGCTTCGCGCACATCGGCGTGATCAAGGCGCTCGAGGCGCGCAACATCCAGGTCGATCTGGTTGCGGGCACGAGCGCCGGTTCGGTGGTCGGCGCGCTGTACGCGTCGGGCATGAACGGCTTCGCGCTCAACAAGCTGGCGCTGACCATGGACGAAGCGTCGATCAGCGACTGGGCCATGCCGTTTCGCACGCGCGGTTTCCTGCAAGGTATCGCGCTGCAGAACTACCTGAACACCACGCTGAACAACCGCCCGATCGAGAAGATGGTCAAGCCGCTCGGCGTGGTCGCCACCGACCTCAACAGCGGCCGGCCGATCCTGTTCCAGCGCGGCAATACGGGCATCGCGGTGCGGGCGTCGTGCAGCGTGCCGTCGATCTTCGAGCCGGTCAAAATCGGCGGCCATGAATATGTGGACGGCGGCCTGGTGAGCCCGGTGCCGGCGTCGTTCGCGCGCAAGATGGGCGCGGATTTCGTGATCGCCGTTGATATCTCGCAGCGCCCGGAAAGCGGCCAGACTTCCAGCTCGTTCGACGTGCTGATGCAGACCTTCACGATCATGGGCCAGTCGATCAAGGCTTACGAACTCGACAAATACGCCGACATCGTGATCCGGCCGAATCTGGCCGCCATGAGCGGCAGCGATTTCTCGCAGCGCAACGCGGCGATTCTGGCAGGCGAGGAAGCGGTGGCGAAAATGATGCCGGAGTTGCAACGCAAGCTGGCTGCGGCCCGGCCCGTGGGGCAAGCGATCGGATAACGCGGCGCGATTTGGGCGGCGCCATTGCGCTCAGGTCGCCACGCGAACAGCACCCAGCCGGCGCCCGGCCGGCTCCAAACGCGCCCCTAAACCCGCCGCCCAAACGCAAGAAGCCTGCTTCATTCGAAGCAGGCTTCTTTACGAGACCCCAACCACCCAATCAATTCAAAGCAAAATCAGTTATTTCCGCCAATCGCCGCGTTCACACGCTTACGTAGATCCTCGCCGTCCTGGTAGGACGTTTCGATCCGGCGTGCACCGGTGTAGCGCTTTTCCCAGTAGCCGCTATCCATGTCGTCGACGCGGATCGTGCTGCCCGTGGAAGGCGAATGCACGAACTTGTTGTCGCCGATATAGATGCCGACGTGCGAGAAAGAACGGCGCATCGTGTTGAAGAACACCAGATCGCCCGGCTTGAGGTCGCTGACGCGCACCTTCTCGCCGACGCGGCTCATTTCTTCAGCACGACGCGGCAGCGCCATACCGAGCGTGTCCTGGAACACATAGCGGACAAAGCCGCTGCAATCGAGCCCCGAATCCGGCGTATTGCCGCCCCAACGGTAGCGCACACCGATCATGTTCAGTGCGCCGACCACCACGTCGCCCGCTTTGCCGGCCATGCCGGACAGGAACGATTTGGCGCCGCCGTCGCTATCCGGCGTGCTGGCCTGGGAACTCGGGGAGGACAAAGAATTCGACCCGCTGGGGGTCGAAAGTGAGGCATTCGGATTGAAACTGCTGACTTCGTCGGCGAACGCGCCGGGAGCTGCTGCCATCATGACGCCAATGAACATCCCGGCGACGACGCGCGTGCAAGCCTGGGTAAGGTTTCTGTGCTGCATTGGTCGGTAGTTTTTGCCTAAAAATCAGTGGTCTACGGAAAAAAGTTTGGTCGATACTAGCCAGTAAGTATTCACGTGTCAAAACAAATAGAAAAATACAATCGAGAGACGCACCCAATTGGTGAAAGGGTGAAAAATCAATGATCCAGCGCTGCTTTCAGCAGCTTTCGCGTGTACGGGTGCGACGGCGTGGCAAAAATCTGCTCAACGTCCCCGCTTTCGACGATCGAACCGTTTTGCATCACCGCGACACGGTGCGCCATGGCCCCGATCACGGCCAGATCATGACTGATGAAAACGAAGCCGAGGTTGTACTTCCGTTGCAACCCGGCGAGCAGCTTCAGCACCTGCTGCTGGATCGACACGTCGAGCGCGCTGGTCGGTTCGTCGAGGATCAGAATGCGCGGTTCGAGCACCAGCGCCCGCGCGATCGCGATACGTTGCCGCTGGCCGCCGGAGAACTCATGCGGATAGCGGTACAGCACCGTGCGGTCGAGGCCGACTTCGCGCAGCACGGCGACCACCTTGTCGCGCCGCGCTTCGGGTGTCATGGTCGGGCGGTGCAGCGCGAGCCCTTCGCCGACGATCCGCTCGATCGTCTGGCGCGGCGACAGCGAACTGAACGGGTCCTGAAACACCACCTGCATGTTCGAGCGCAACGTGGTCTGTTCCGCGCCGCGATAACTGCCGAGCGCCCTGCCCTGGAATTCGATCTCGCCGTGCGCGGTGCGTTGCAGGCCGAGCAGCGCCATCGCCAGCGTCGATTTGCCCGAACCGGATTCGCCGACGATCCCCAAGGTCTCGCCCTGACGCACCGACACGCTGGCCTGCGCGACCGCGCGAAAACGTCCCGCGCGGAACCAGCCGCTGAAACCCGGCAGCTTCGTTTTGAAATCGACCGAGACCTCGCGCGCCTCGAGCAGCACCGGCGAGATCGGCAGCACCGGCACCACTGTGCGCTCGGGCCGGCTCGCCAGCAGCCGTTGAGTATAGGGATGCTGCGGCGACGCGAACACCTGCTCGACCGGCCCGCTCTCCACCAGCATGCCCTTCTCCATCACCGCGATGCGATGCGCGAAGTGACGCACCAGATTCAGGTCGTGCGTGATCAGCAGCACGGCCATGCCGCGCTTTTCCGCTTCGTCGCGCTGCAACTCCAGCAGCAGTTCGACGATCTGCGCGCGGATCGTCACGTCGAGCGCGGTGGTCGGTTCGTCGGCGAGCAACAGACGCGGCCGGCACGCCAGCGCCATCGCGATCATCGCGCGCTGCCGCTGGCCGCCCGACAGTTGATGCGGATAGCTGTTCACCCGCTTGCCCGGCTCCGCGACGCCGGTGCGCCCCAGCAGCGCGACGGCGCGCTTGCGCGCCTCGTTGGCCGTGACGCCGTCATGCACGACGATGGTTTCCGCAATCTGGTCGCCGACCGTATAGAGCGGATTGAGCGCCGTCATCGGCTCCTGAAAGATCATCGCGATGTCCGAGCCGCGCAAGCCGCGCATTTCGCGTTCGCTTTTCGCGAGCAGATCCTCGCCGTCGAAACGGATCGCGCCGCTCACCTGCGCGTCGTTGAGCAGTCGCAGGATCGACAGCGCGGTCACGCTCTTGCCCGAACCCGATTCGCCGACCAACGCGACCCGCTCGCCGCGCGCGATCGCGAGCGTGACGTCGTTCACCGCGACGGTGTCGCCGAACGTCACGTGCAGATGCTCGAGCTCCAGCAGCGGCGGCGTGGCCGCCTGCGCGCCGTTCTGTGTGGCTGGCGTGGCGCTCATTGATTGCCTCCGGCGCGCATCGCATCGGCGATCCGGGTGTCGAGCGCATTGCGCAGCGCGTCGCCCATGAAGGTCAGCAGCAACAGCATCGCGACCAGCACGCCGAAGGTGGACAACGAGATCCACCACGCGTCGAGATTCGCCTTGCCTTGCGCGAGCAGTTCACCGAGGCTCGGCGTCGGCGACGGTACGCCGAGGCCGAGAAAATCGAGGCTCGTCAGCGCGAGAATCGCGCCGCTCATGCGGAACGGCAGGAACGTGATCACCGGCGTCAGGCTGTTGGGCAACACGTGCCGCCACATGATCTGCCAGCTCGACAGGCCCATCGCCCGCCCCGCCCGCACGTAGTCCTGCTGGCGATTGCGCAGAAATTCCGCGCGCACGTAATCGGACAAACCGATCCAGCCGAACAACGACAGCAGCACGATCAGCAGAATGAAACCCGGCTCGAAAATCGACGAGAAGATGATCAGCAGGTAAAGCTCGGGCATCGCGCTCCAGATTTCGATCAGCCGCTGCCCGACGATATCGATGCGCCCGCCGAAAAACCCTTGCACCGCGCCCGCCGCAATGCCGAACACCGTGCCGATCAGCGTCAGCACCAGGCCGAACTCCACCGACACGCGGAAGCCGTACAGCAACCGCGCGAACAGATCGCGCCCGCGGTCGTCGGTGCCGAGCCAGTTATCGCGCGACGGTGGCGCCGGGTTCGGCGCCTTCGAGAAGTAATTCAGCGTGTCGTAGTAGTAACGGTTCGGCGGATACACCGCGAAGTTACCCGGCGCATCGAGACGACGCATGACGTACGGATCGAGGTAATCCGCGGGCGTCGGAAAATCGCCGCCGAAGGTGGTCTCGGCGTAGGTCTTGAACATCGGAAAATACAACTGGCCGTCGTAGCGCACCACCAGCGGTTTATCGTTCGACCACAGCGGGCCGGCGAGGCTCGCCGCGAACGCGACGACGAACACGATCAGGCTCCAGTAGCCCAGACGCTGCCGGCGAAACCGCTGCCAGACCCGGCGCGCGGGCGAAGGCGAGACGAACGCGCGAGCCGGTTCGGTGCGCGCCGCCGCATCGGTGGAAAGACGGGCTCGATTCATCAACGCTCCAGTTGTTCGAATTGGATGCGGGGATCGACCCACACATAGCAAAGGTCGGAAATCAGCTTGGTCGCGAGACCGATCAGCGTGAACAGATACAGCGTGCCGAGCACGACCGGATAGTCGCGCCGCACCACCGATTCGTACGACAGCAGGCCGAGGCCGTCGAGTGAAAAAAGCGTCTCGATCAGCAGACTGCCGGTGAAGAACGCGCCGATAAACGCCGACGGAAAACCAACGACTAACGGCAGCAACGCGTTACGAAACACGTGCTTCCACAGCACGCGCCGTTCGGACAACCCTTTCGCCCGCGCGGTCAGCACGTATTGCTTGCGGATCTCGTCGAGGAAGGCGTTCTTGGTGAGCATGGTGACAACCGCGAAGCTGCCCACCACCGAGGCCGTGATCGGCAGCGTGATGTGCCACAGATAGTCGACGATCTTGCCGCCCATGCTCAACTGCGCCCAGTTGTCCGACGTGAGGTTGCGCAGCGGAAACAGTTGCAGGAAGGTGCCGCCGCCGAACAGCACGAGCAGCAGCACGCCCAGCACGAAGCCGGGAATCGCGTAGCCGATCAGCACCACCAGACTCGTCGCGATATCGAACCGCGAGCCGTTGCGCACCGCCTTCGCGATGCCCAGCGGCACCGATATCAGGTACGTCAGGAAGAAGGTCCACAAGCCGATGCTGATCGACACCGGCAGCTTCGACACGATCAGCGACCACACGCTTTGATGGCGGAAATAGCTCTGGCCGAGGTCGAAGGTCGAGAAGCGTTTGAGCATCAGGCCGTAGCGTTCGAGCGGCGGTTTGTCGAAGCCGTACAGCGCCTTGAGTTGCGCGATCTGCTGCGCGTCGACGCCGGTGTGCGCGCGCAGCCCGAACGGCGCGCCGTTTTCCGCGCCCTTGCGCAGCTCGTGCTGCATCTGCTCGACCGGACCGCCGGGGACGAACTGGATCACGACGAAGGTCAGCGTCAGCACGCCGAGCAAGGTCGGAATCATCAGCAGCAGGCGTTTGAGGATGTAGCTCCACATGGCGGTGTGTCCGGTGCGAATACGGTGAGTGGATCACGCGTCGGCGTGGCGACGTGATCGGCTAGGGCTGCGTCGACGGAGCGGTTTGCGCTGGTTTTTGCACGGCCGTTTGCACGGGCTGATACCACCACATCGACGTGATCCAGCCTTCCGCGCCATAGTACAGGGGCAAGGTTTTCGGCCACGCCAGGCCGCGCTTGAACGCCACCCGATGCGTCGCGCTGTACCAATGCGGCACCACGTAATAGCCATTAATCAGCACACGGTCGAGCGCGTGCGTCGCGTCGAGCAGTTGCTCGCGCGTCTGCGCCTGCACGAGCGCGCGCAGAATCGCGTCGACGGCGGGCGACTTCAGGCCGATCACATTGTCGGAACCTTGCGTGTCCGCAGCCTTGCTGCCGAAGCGGTCGATCTGCTCCGAACCCGGCACCTGCACGTCGCCCATGCGGATCGTCGTGGTGTCGAAATCGAACGCGTCGAGCCGCTTCTGATAGACAGCGAAATCCGACACACGGAACGTCGCGGCAATGCCCAGCTTCTGCAGATTGCGGATAAAGGTCGCGACGATCGGCTCCATCTGCGCGGACGAGCCGGAGTCGTCGAGAATCTCGAACTGGAACGGCTCGCCCTTGGCGTTGCGCAACGCGTTGTCGCGATAGGTCCAACCCGCCTGCTGCAACAGCGCGCGCGCCTGCAGCAGATTGGCGCGCAACGAGCCCGGCGGATCGGTGTCCGGCTGCTTCGGCGGCAGCCCGAACACGGCGGGGTCGAGCTTCGCGCGCCACGGTTCGAGCAGCGCCAGTTCGCCCGGCGACGGCAAGCCCTTGGCCTGCAGATCCGTGTTAGCGAAGAAGCTGTCGATACGCGTGTACTGATTGAAGAACAACTGGCGGTTCAGCCATTGAAAGTCGAGCGCGAGATCGAGCGCCTTGCGTACGCGCACGTCCTGGAACAACGGCCGCCGCAGATTCAGCATGAAGCCTTGCATGCCGGTGCCGTTATGTTGCGGAAACTCGCGCTTGATCAGCTCGCCGCTGTCGAACTTCTTGCCCACATCGCGCCGCACCCAATTGCGTGCAACGTATTCGACGAGCACGTCGTACTCGCCCGCCTTGAACGCTTCGAGCCGCGCGGTGCTATCCGAATAGAGCTTGTAGACGATCCGGTCGAAGTTGTTCATGCCGATCCGCACGGGCAATGCCGCGCCCCAGTACTTCGGGTCGCGCCGGTAGGTCATGGTGCGGCCGTTGTCGTACTGGTCGATCAGATACGGCCCGCTGGCAATCGGCTTTTCGAACGCCATCTGGTCGAACGGGATCCGGCTGCCGTCGGGCTTCACGCCCCACTTGCGCGAGAACACCGGCATGCTGCCCGCGAGCAGCGGCAGCTCGCGATTGCGTTGGCGAAACTCGAAGCGGATGGTCTGCGGATCGACCACCACTGCGCGCGTGATCTCGCCGAAATACGATGCGAACTGTGGCGCGGCTTGCGGACTTTTCAGCGTGTCGAGCGAGAATTTGACGTCGTCGGCGGTGACCGGATCGCCGTTCGAAAAGCGCGCGCGCGGATTGATGTGGAAGGTCGTCGACAAGCCGTCGGGGGCGATCGCGATGTCGTCGGCGAGCAGTCCGTAAGCGGACGCGACTTCGTCGCTGCTGCCGATGGTCAGGCTCTCGAACATCAGATCCACGCCCGGCGCCGGGTTGCCGCGCAGCGTGAACGGATTGAATTTATCGAAGCTCGTGAGGCGGTTCGGGTTGGCCAGCACCAGGGTGCCGCCCTTCGGCGCGTCGGGGTTGACGTAGTCGAAGTGTTTGAAGTCCGCCGGGTATTTCGGCTCGCCGTATTGCGCGATCGCGTAGACCGCGTGCGCCGACGGCGACATCAGCAAACCGCAAAGAGTGAGCACGGCGCTCATAACAGCGGCGCAGGACGTGCGCCATGCGCGCAGTGGTCGCGCCGCGCCTCGATCCGGCAACGCAAGCGACGATCGATGCGCCATCAGCGGCAAACCAGCACGCGAGAGTCTTTGAATCACGCTGCACCGAAGTGCATGAGGCGTCGGAACTCGGCGCGAGCCAGTTGTCATGGGGGCCTTGACGGTGACGGAACAATTGAAGGGCAATCGCAATGCGAGGGAATTCTACCCAATAAAAGCGCGCCGACCGCAACATCCCGATAACGCACGCGCCCAATGAAAAAACCGCCCGAAGGCGGTTTTTCTTTCTACGCTTTGCGCAAGCGCGGCGCGAACCCTGCGTGAAACCTTAGTGCCAGCCGCGACGATTGTCGTAGTGGTCGCGACCGTAGTCGTAGCGGCCCGGGGGATGACGGCGATACCAGTCATCGCGACCCCAGTACCGACGGCCGTCCCAGTAGCGGTCGCCATGCCAGCCGATCACGATTGCCGGACCGCCATAGTACACAGGAGCCGGTTGATACACGACCGGCGGCGGAGGCGGCGGCGGCGGCGCGTAGTACGGAGCGGGCGCGACGTAGACCGGTGCGGGAATACCGATATTGACCCCGACGTTAAAGCCACCGGCCATAGCAGCACCTGATGCACCCAACGCGAGAACCCCGATCAGAAGTGGAACAAGACGAGTGGACTTCATGGATCACCCTTTTGATGAATGTGTGTTGTTGGCCGAAATATAGCGCAAGGCCGCGTGCCGCGTATTTCAACTTTGTAATAACTGATGCATAACATCGCAAGCCTCGCGACCTGGTTACGTCTCGTTACATTGGACAAGGTTTTGGTGAAAAACGGCGGCGTTGTAATCGAGTCGTGCGCTGCGTTTTCATCAACCGGCCAGGACCGATGGCAACAGCGTGAGGTCGCCGTCATGCCCGGCAAATCAGTAGGATGTCGAAGCATATTGGGTGACATGCCCTCGCCCCTTCCTCTACCGCTTCTGCGCGCAAACCGGCGCGACGATCCTAGCCGCCCGCCCGGATCCGATCACCCACGACGCATCCACGCACGCCGGCCTCGACCGCTCTCACTCAAAAAAACGAACATTTTCATGTTCGAAAGAACATCGCTATCGACTCGAACAGGTCAGCGGTCATCAGACGTCTACGAAATCGATGTGCCGCCACACCCCTGTTTTATCGGCTATTTCTCACAATTCAAGTGTCAAAACTATGGTTTCCCCTAGTGTCGCCACCCCCTCCAAGTGATACGATGACTGACACGAAACGAAGAAAAATGTTCGAATTCGCGCACGCCAGCCAGATCAGTGACCAAGCCGGCGGACATTCTGGGTACGGAGACAGATTTTGAAAACAATCATAGGTTTGCGCTGGTGGATCATCGCCCTCGTGTGTATGGGGACGATCGTCAACTATCTGTCGCGCAACGCGCTCGGCGTGATGGCGCCCGAGTTGATGAAGCTGCTGCACATGAGCACGCAGCAATATTCCTACGTGGTCGGCGCGTTCCAGATCGGCTACACGATCATGCAGCCGATCTGCGGATTGATCATCGACCTGATCGGCTTGCGGCTCGGCTTCGCGCTGTTCGCCTGCCTGTGGTCGCTCACCGGCGTGCTGCACGGCTTCGTCGGCAGTTGGCTGTCGCTCGCGGCGTTGCGCGGTTTGATGGGCCTGAGCGAGGCCGTCGCGATTCCCGCCGGCATGAAGGTGGTCGCCGAGTGGTTTCCGAATCGCGAGAAATCGGTCGCGGTCGGTTATTTCAACGCGGGCACCTCGCTCGGCTCGCTGCTCGCGCCGCCGCTCGTGGTGTTCCTGTCGCTGCGCTACGGCTGGCAAAGCGCCTTCGCGGTGACCGGCGCGCTCGGCTTTGTGTGGGCCGCCGCGTGGTATCTGCTGTACCGCTCCCCGGCCGATCATCCGCGCATCGGCCAGGCAGAGCGTGAAACCATCGTCACCGGCCAGACACCGGCCACGACACAGCGCCGCAGCATCCGCGAAGTGCTGCGCACGCGCCGCTTCTGGGCGATCGCGCAGGCGCGCTTCTTCGCCGAACCGGCCTGGCAGACGTTCAGCTTCTGGATCCCGTTGTACCTCGCCACCCAGCGTCATATGGATCTCAAGCAGATCGCGCTGTTTGCGTGGCTGCCCTTTCTCGCCGCCGACCTCGGCGGTCTGTTCGGCGGTTATCTGTCGCCGTTCCTGATGAAGCATCTGCGCGTGCCGCTGATCTGGTCGCGGATCGCGGGCGTCGTGCTCGGCGCGTTCATGATGCTCGGGCCGGCCTGCATCGGCCTCGTCGCGTCGCCGTATGAAGCGATCGCGCTGTTCTGTGTGGGCGGCTTCGCGCACCAGATGATCTCGGCGCTCGTCAACACGCTCGCCGCCGATGTCTTCGATCCCAGCGAAGTCGGCACCGTCGCCGGTTTCGCCGGCATGTCCGCGTGGATCGGCGGCCTCGGCTTCTCGCTGCTGGTTGGCGCGCTGGCCGACAAGATCGGCTACACGCCCCTATTCGGCGCCCTCGGCGCTTTCGACCTGATCGGCGCGACGTTGCTGATCATTCTGATGCGCGGCGTGTCCAGCGACGCGCGTCCGCGGCAAACCGACACGGGCGCCGGCACCCCCGCCTGACCTTACTCGACGACTCATCATGCGTTCATTGACGAATCTGAAACATCCGCCGCGTTTTTCGCTGTCGTCTCATGTCGACAATCATCTTGTTCTGACGGCGCAGACGCCATGTCGGATCGAGCTGTTCGTGCTCGCGGAAGACATCATCCGCGTGCTCGTGCTGCCGGACGGCGAGCTGCACGGCCCGCGCAGTTGGGCCATCGCGCCCGGCATGGACGACGTCGCGCTCGAAGGCCGCGAGCGCCGCGACCTGAGCGGCTTCACGCCGCCGCCGTTCGCGGTGTCGGGCGACGCCGCGCAGCTCGTGGTGGAAACCGCGCGCATCCGCCTGACCGTCACGCTCGACGGCGGCTTCTGCGCGTGGGACATCCTGCACGAGGGCGTGTGGCAGCGCGTGATGAGCGACCGCAAAACCCAGGCCTACAACTTCGGCTGGTGGGACCAGCGCGTTTATCACTACGTCGAGCGGCGCAAGGACGAGATTTACGTGGGTCTCGGCGAACGGGCCGGCTCGCTCGATCGCGCGAACCAAAGCTACGAGATGCGCAATATCGACGCGATGGGCTACAGCGCGCGCAGCACCGACCCGCTCTACAAGCACATTCCGTTTTACGTGACATGGCAACCGGAAGCGTCGACAGGATTCGGCCTGTTCTACGACACGCTCGCCGACTGCCGCTTCGACATGGGCCGCGAGCTCGATAACTATCACGGCCACTACCGGCACTTCGTCGCCGAGCATGGCGATCTCGACTACTACTTCATCGCGTCGGCCGGCACGCCTTTGCACGCGGTGCGCCGCTTCACGTGGATGACCGGGCGACCGGCGTGGCTGCCGAAATGGGGCCTCGGCTACTCCGGCTCGACGATGACCTACACCGACGCACCCGACGCGCAGCAACGCATGGGCGAATTTATCGCGCAATGTCGCGAGCACGACGTGCTGTGCGATTCGTTTCATCTGTCGTCGGGCTATACGTCGATCGGCGCGAAGCGCTACGTGTTCAACTGGAATCACGAGAAGTTTCCCGACATCGACGGCTTCGTGCAGAGCTATCTCGACCATGGCGTGCGTCTGTGCGCGAACATCAAACCGTGCCTGCTGCAGGATCATCCGGCATTCGAGGAAGCCGCGCGCGACGGTCTGCTGATCGAATCGCGCGACGGCGATCCGGCGTGGGTGCAGTTCTGGGACGAGGTCGGCGCGTACCTGGATTTCACGAATCCCGACACGATCGACTGGTGGAAGTCGCGCGTGAAAGACAGCCTGCTGAAACACGGCATCGCTGCGACGTGGAACGACAACAACGAATTCGAAATCTGGTCGCCCGACGCAATCGCGCACGGCTTCGGCCACGCGTATCCGGCGCATCAGGCCAAGGTGCTGCAAACGCAACTGATGATGCGCGCGTCGCACGACGCGCAGCGCGAACATGCGCCCGAGCGGCGGCCGTTTCTCGTGTCGCGCGCGGGCGGCGTCGGCATGCATCGTTATGTGCAGACGTGGTCGGGCGACAACTACACGTCGTGGGAAACGCTGCGCTTCAATCTGAAGATGGGCCTCGGCCTTGCGATGTCCGGCGTGTCGAACAGCGGTCACGACATTGGCGGTTTCTCGGGCCCCGCGCCGGGTCCGGAGTTGTTCGCGCGTTGGGTCGCGTTCGGCATTTTCCTGCCGCGCTTCAGCATTCACTCATGGAACGACGACGGTACCGTCAACGAACCGTGGATGCATCCCGAGGTCACGCAGCAGGTCGCCGCGCTGATCAAACTGCGCTACCGCCTGATTCCGTATCTGTACGAGTTGCTGTGGCAATCGCATAGCGCGTACGAGCCGGTGCTGCGGCCGTTGTTCGCCGAGTTTCCGCACGATCCGCGCTGTCTGGTAGATGGCGATGACATGATGCTCGGTTCGCAGATGCTGGTCGCGCCGGTGGTCGAAGCCGGCCAGACCACGCGCGACGTGTATTTGCCTGACGGCGCGCGCTGGGTGTCGTACTGGAGCGGCGAGCGCTTCGATGGCGGCCGCACGGTGACGTTGCCCGCGCCGTTCGAGCAACCGGTGGTCTTGCTGCGCGAAGGCTGTGTGATTCCGCTGAACGTCGCGGAACAGCACTTCGGCCACGCCGCCGATGAGCGCGCGTTTATCGCCGTGCCGCCCGCCGGCGCCGGCATCGCGCGCGGCGGCTGCATCGAGGACGACGGCGAAAGCGAAGCATGGCGCGACGGCGCGCAAGGCCGCTGGCACGTCACGCTGACGGGCGACGCGAACACGCTGCAGGTGGCGATCGAACGCGAGGGATGGATGTCGCAAGCGCAGTCGCAAGTCCGCGTCTTCGTGCCGATGAGCGAAGCGCGCGCGATCGTCTGCGCCGCGTCGACCCACGCAACGCTCGTGGCCGATCACACGGCGGACGGCTGGCGCTGCGTGACGATTTCGATCCCGCACTGAGTTCGCACTGAGTTCGCACCGAGCACACACAAAACCCAGCCCCGCAGAGCAACGAACACAGACCCATCAGGAGACCTGCAAGCCATGAAGTCACTCAAGCACCCGCGCACCCGCGCACTCGCCCTCTCGTGCCTGCCGTTAGCGGGCGCCCTGCTGTCGGCCGGCGCGTCGGCGCAAAGCAGCGTGACGCTGTACGGCGTCGTCGATAACGCGTTCGCCTATTCGAGCAACCAGCGCGGTCACTCGAACTTCTATATGAGCCAGGGCAATCTGCAGGCGAGCAAGTTCGGCCTGCTCGGTTCGGAAGATCTCGGCGCCGGCACCAAGGCGATTTTCCGGCTGGAAAGCGGCTTCAATTCACTGACCGGCGCGCAGAGCAGCGCGGGCTACATGTTCAATCGACAGGCGTACGTGGGCCTCAGCAACGACCGCTACGGGACGGTGACGCTCGGCCGCCAGTACACGCCCTACTTCCAGATGGTCGGCGCACTCGGACCGACCGGCGTGCTGACCGGTGCGACCGGCGCGCACCCGGGCGACGTCGACGCGCTCGACACCACGCTGCGTCTGAACAACTCAGTCACCTATCTGTCGCCGACGCTCGCGGGCCTGCAGTTCAGCGCGCAATACGGGCTGGGAGGCGTGCCGGGCAGCGTCGCCAGCGGCAGTCAATTCAGCGCGGCGATTCGCTACGACTACCAGCCGTTCGCGGTGGCGGCGGGCTACGTGAAGCTGAAGGACATTGCGACGAGCGGCGCGCTCGGCACCTTCGCCGATAACTCGCCGGTGAATAGCGGCTATGCGACGGCGCGCAGCTCACAACTGTTCGCCGCGGCGGCACGCTACACGCTGAAAGACCTGATGATCGGGATCAACTACTCGAACGTGCAATACGCGCCGGGCTCGGGTTCATTGTTCACCGGCGAGGCCGTGTTCAACACGTATGGCGTGATTTCGACTTACCGGGTCGCGCCGGCCGTGACGATCGGCGCGGGATATAGCTACACGAGCGCCAGCAAGTCGAACGGCATGAGCGACCCGGCGCGCTATCACCAGATTTCGCTGGAGCAGACGTATAACCTGTCGACGCGCACCACGATCTACGCGCTGGAGGCGTATCAGCACGCGCAGGGCAAGACGCTGATCGCGGCCGGCACCACGGGCACGACGATCACCGACGCGGTGGCGGTGGTGGGCGATTCGCAGAATACGACGCCGTCGTCGGGGCCCTCGCAGTTTGTCGGGATGGTGGGGTTGCGGCACGCGTTCTGAGTCGCGCAAAACTGCCGGGCTGCGGGCCGATAGCGCCCGCAGCCCGGCGGCAGGTTGTCCGCGTCTTTCTGATCCGGGGTACGTTCTACAGCTTACGCTGCGAGGGCGGTATCAGATCCTGAAGGACAAGACGGATTGGCTGATCGCCGCCCGTTCTGCTCACGAGGATGGGAACGGTCAGCCTGCGCGGCTGTTGAAGCATGGCTCGTATCCTGAATAAGGTCGCGGCCTCGGCGGGAAGAGCGCCCACTTTGACAATAACGTCACCGACCCGGATCCCTGCTTTTGCCGCAGGTCCGTTCGCCGTCACATCCATGACCCGAAGCCCTCGTGGTTGAGAGAGACCTAACCACATGCCACTTCGATCATAAAGATCTGGCGCATCGAATTCGGCACTCTTCGACAGCCACATCACACGATGACCATAATCGAAAGAGACCGTAAATCGCTTCAGGATGCCCATGCCGATGCTCCCCGCCCGATCGGCCCGGGTAAAAGCGCCGGCCTTCTGAAGCGAGAGACGCGTGACAGGTGCCGGCACGGCAAGATCGCCGATCGAAAAGCCCGCTGAGCGCCCGACCCTACCGCGAATCGGCCCGCCACCGCCGTACCCGGTCATGGCTTCGATGGTCGCCCCCATTTGCTGGTCCAAGCGATGCGCCCGCCAGAAGTCACCGAACAGCGTCAGACTGAACCGGTCACCGGTATCGATCTGAAACATGGCGGCGATACCTGCGACCGACGCTTTGATGACCGGCATGTCGTTCTCGTCCAGAGAAAACGGAATCGGGATTGCGTCCGCTGCCGGCCTGAATTGATCCTCTTCCTGGAGCGTCACCTGGCCTCGCGCGGCATCCAGCGTCAGGACGCATTGGTGGAATATTTCCGTCCCAAGCACACCGTCGACATGCTGAAATCCAATCGCGCGGGCGAGTTGGGACGTGTCCATCGTCGGGATGTCCAAAGCGCCGACTGAGAACGAACCCACGCTCAGATCGTTCACGTGAACGATCCTGAAAGAGAGTTGCTGCTCGCCGGCGCCCGTTCCCGTCCCGGCATCCGTGGGGGCAAGCTTCAGTTGTGCCGCCAACGCAGTGCTGACCGTCGAACTGGACGATCCCGTGTCCAGGATGAAAGAGAACGGGCCTTTTCCATCGACCGTCGCCGCAATGAAGGGGCGGTTATCGACGATCGAAAGCGGAAACACCTGGGTTTGAGGAGCTGTGTAGGCGAATGCAGAACCGGCGACAAAACCACCTAATCCAAGTAGCGCCAAACGTACGAGACGCATGGTTGCTCTCCCCTGATCGTCATGAAAGCCAACTTCAGATTGGCATCGTCAGTGCAACGCACGCATGCGTCAGTTTCAACCGGCTGCAACTCTCGTCCAGGATCAGAAGCCGCCAGCCCCGATGCCGCCAGGCCCCACGGTGTAATGACCGATAGTTGCCCCTAAGCCGCCAGGACCGACCGAGTAATTGACGCTATCCGCTTGTCGAGCCGGCGACGCTGTACACGTGTTCTTGCCCATGGGCGATAGGCAAGGATCAGGCTTTCCATTGCCGAACGCGTTGGCGATGGCATTGTTCCTGGCGATTGCTTTGGTCGCGAACTGTTCCGTGGCCTTGTTTCTCGCTTCGACGATAGCATTCATTTTTTTCGCCCAGGCGTGCGCCTTGGCCTGATCGTGAGAGGCCAGGATTTCCTGGCTCTCCGGAATCATCTTTTCTATCTGAAGATCGTATTGGATCACCTCTTTCGGCAACTGACCCGCCCGCACTGATGCGCGATCAATTTCGATCACCTTGGCCCAGTCGGCCGTGGTCAGCGGCGCATCGGATCGCGCGCCGACCGTGGTCCGGTTTTGCGGCGACACCATACACCCCGCCAAAGCGGTTGCGAGGAACAAAGCTGAGAGACAACGGTTTGCTGTCGCTTTCATCTTGCGCTCCCTGTCATCACCGTGGATGACATTCCCAGTCGTTGTAGGTGGCCGGATTGATCGGCGTGAGTCCCGGAATCATGAAGACCGTGCACGCAAAGTGCCGTCCTTTGCCGGTCGTCGCGTCGTACTTCACCTCCTGCCCACCGAGCGCGTTCTTTTGCCCGTACTGGATATTGTCGATCGTGATCTCGTCCGACGACCCGAGCCCCAGCGTCTTCGCGGTCGAGTTCTGGACATTGATCATGTTCATCTGCGTGGTGCCGCAGGCCGACAGGATCAGACCGCCGGCAGCGATCATCGCCGCGCGCCCGATTGCTTTGTGAAGGTCCATTTCCTTGTTCCCGTTTTTTCCTGTTTCTTGTTGATTGGCTCGACGAGCGATCTCACGCTGCGTCGCGATAAGGCGGATTACGAACCCGACGTATAAAAGCTCGCCTGCAAGACATTGCCGACGGTGCTGTCCTTGTACAGTTCCCAGACGAGCGCCATCACACCCGATGCGTTGACCGCAATCGCGGGCCAGGTCGCGTCCTGCGGCTGCTGACCGAAGAGCGTGGCCTTGCCCCATGCACCGTTCGCATAGCGGTTGGTGAGGAGGTCCGTGGAATTCGACGTGCTCACATCCTGCCAGGCCACCGTCACATTGCCCGCGGCGTCCATGACGATCTCCGGCTGCCGCGCGTTCAACTGGTATACCTGCGCGGTCAGTTGTTGCGTCGGCCCCCAGACGCCGTTCGCATCGGTCGCACTGGCCTGCAAGGTGCCGTCCGGACGGATCCACGTCACCGCCGCGAGGCCCTGGTCATTCACGGCCAGTTGCGGGTAGTAGCCGGTGTCCGTTGTGCCGATGAACGGGGCCACCGGCTGCGGGGCCTGCCAGCCCGAACCGGCGAGATAGCGCTCGAACATCGTGGTGGTGTGCGGCCCGTTACTGTCGATATCGACCTCGCCCCAGACCAGCACGAGGTTGCCTTTCGCATCCATGCCGGCGGCCGGCGCGAAGACCGAGCGGCTTGCCGCGCCATTCGGTTCGAGCACCACCGGATTCGCGTTGGCCCAACCGTGGGTCACGTCGTAGGTCGTCGCCCACAACGCCGATTGCGTGTTGTCTTTCTGCCGCCATGCGAGTACCGCATTGCCCGACGACGTGACCGAGAGATTCAGCTCGACATTGTCGATACCTTGTCCGCCGACGCCCGTGATCGCGCCAGGACCGGTCTGCACCGGCTGCACGATCTGCTCGGGCGACGACCACGTGCCGCCGACGGTATAGCGGCTCGTGAAAACGCGCGTACTGGCCACATCGGTTTGCTGCTGCCAGGCCACGATCGCATTGCCCTTCCCGTCGATCCCCGCCGTCCAGGCGTAGCTGGTCTCGTTCGGGGACAACTCCACGGCCGTGCCCCATCCGCTCGCCGGATCGTAAGGCCGCGCCCACAGCCCGTACCCGACGCCCGCGAGGAACTGTTGCCACAGCGCCACCGCATGACCATCGGCACTGCCGACCAGCACCGGCGCGCTGGTGCCGGGCGCGTTCATGGCGTAGGTGCCGTCGGTGGTGTCGACGCGGGTCGGCGTCGACCAGCCGGTGCCGGGCACGTAGCGGCTCGACCATATCTCGTTGCCGAGGGAGCCATTCGGGCCGTTCGTCATCCACAGGGCGAGCGCATTGCCTTGCGCATCGACGGTCACGGCCGGAGAAAACTCCGGGCCTTTGCCGTCCACCGCGGCGGCCGCCGACCAACCCGCCTTGACGCTGGCGCCGCCCGACGGATTGGACGGCGTACCCGGCGTCGAGGTTGTGCCGGTCGACCCCGACGCGGAACCGCCCGTTGAGTTGGACACGTCGTCGCCGCCACAGGCGGACAACATCAGGCAGGTTGCGACAGCAACCGCTGCGATGGATTTCATGGATGTCCCCAGATTGAAAAGGTCTCGCTCGCGCTGATGATTTAAATGACCGCGCGTCGTCCTGTCGCGCTGTGATCTATTTCTGTTAAATCCGTTTTCTACAAAACGGGTATTCCAGATAATTGTTAAATCACGGCTGGATAAAGCGTTAATGCAGGCCACATCTTAGGATGGGCGCCGATGAGGCGGGGTGCCATGGCGTCTCTATTTGGAGTGGATTTGCGTTGCGCGAAACTATTGCCGGCCTTGACGGTTCGGGCTATCCAATCTGACCAGACAATTAATCGGCATCTACAGGCTAAATAGAAAATCGAGTCTCCGGCTATACCATGCGTATAAACCCCGGTTATTCGACTCGTCACGTTAAATGACAATACGACGACTTCCCTTTCTGACGTCAGACGCCCATGACAGGCGACGTACGCCCTGCCAGGAGATGCAATTTGACCGAACATCAAGCGTTACGCATTCGTCGTTTTTCGACGGACTCCGCGCCCGTCGGCGAACGATTCGACGCCTGGGCCGCGCACAGCACCTATTGCGATATGGTGACGACGTACCGATCGGATCTGCCGTTCGACGCTCATCGCGACAACGTCTCGATCGGCCCGCTCATTCTGGCCGGCCGGACATGGCGACACCCCGATCCGTCTCTCGCCTACGACGCAAAACGCACGCCGGCGCGCATCCGCGCCGATCAACGGGACTTCCATAGTTTCAGTCTGCAGATATGCGGCACCGCCGCGCTGCGATCCGATGCATCGACAGCGGTCAAGCGGGCTGGGGATCTGTATCTGCTGGACTTCGCGCGGCCGTTCGAGCGCGTCATTACGCCGGGGAGCGAAATCTCGCTCTCCGTGCCGAGAGACTGGCTGCCCGCCGACACCGGGAAGTTGCACGGCGCTTCATTGACGCGAGGCGTCGGATCGTTGTTCGGCGACTACCTCATGTCGCTGTACAACACGCTTCCGCAACTCACTCGTCATGATGTACCGCACATTGTTCGGGCCACGACCGAGCTGCTGAAGGCGAGCCTTCACCCGGAACTGGACACGCTGGCCGCCGCGCAAACGCCGATTCGGGACCTGCTGCTTCAGCGGATCCGCCGCTACATCGACGACCATCTGCTGCAGCCCGATCTGACGCCCGGAAGTATCTGCCGGGACGTGGGTTTGTCGCGAGCCATGCTCTATCGACTTTTCGAAAGCGCCGGCGGCGTCATGCGGGAAATCCGCCAGAAGCGGCTGTATCGGGTGCACCAGGTGTTGTCGTCGCCCGATCGTCCCGAGGAACGCATCCGGGACGTCGCGTGGCGCCATGGTTTCACGGACGAGAAATACTTCTACCGGATTTTCAAGGCGGAGTTCGGGCATACGCCGCGCGAGACCGTCGAACAGGTTCGGCACCGCCGCGAGACGGGGACGAATTAGGCGGGGCAAACGCGTATTCGTCTAGTGCCGGCGTACCGGCTTGTTAGCGAATCCTAATTTGGACTAGACTGAATTTGTCAGTTCCATACCCTGAATGCTGCCCGTCGCCGGCAGCAAGCGTTTTTTGCCCTCCGAATCGAAGCGTCCGATCCGTTTCTAACAACACCTGTTCGGGATGACTCATCATGGCTGATACCCGTTACACGGCACGAAAATCCGTCGCAGACATAGTGGCCAGTGCAGATGCCGAAGGTGGCCACCGACTATCGAGGACGCTGGGCGCGACAAGCATCACGGCGATGGGCATCGGTGCCATCATCGGTGCAGGTATCTTTGTATTGACCGGTACAGCGGCGGCCCAATATGCGGGGCCGAGCATCGTGCTGTCGTTTGTGCTGGGCGGAATCGCGTGTGCGTTCGTTGGATTGTGCTATTCGGAGTTGGCCGCAATGCTGCCCGTATGCGGCAGCAGCTACACCTACACCTATGCGACGCTCGGCGAGATATTCGCCTGGATCATCGGCTGGGACCTGATTCTCGAATACGCGATGGGCGCAGCAACGGTCGCGGTCGGCTGGTCCGGATATATCGTGAGCCTGTTGCACAACGTGGGCATCGACGTTCCACCCGCCCTGTCCGCGGCGTCCGGCACCGTGGTCAAGCTGGCCGACGGCACGACAGCAACGGGCGTCGTCAACCTGCCCGCCGTCGTGATTATCGCCATTCTGACGACCTTGCTCGTCCTTGGCACCAAAGAGTCGGCGCGGCTGAACAACATCATGGTCGCGATCAAGCTAACGGTGGTTGTGGCATTCATTGCGATCGGGGCATTTTTCGTCCACCCCGCGAACTGGCATCCGTTCATTCCGGAAAACACCGGGCAATTCGGTAACTTCGGCATGAGCGGAATACTGCGCGGCTCAGCCGTCGTCTTCTTTGCTTTCATCGGTTTTGACGCGGTATCCACGGCGGCACAGGAGGCAAGAAAACCGCAGCGCGATATGCCCGTCGGCATCCTTGGATCGCTGATAATCTGCACGATCCTCTACATCCTTGTTGCTGGCGTGCTGACGGGCCTCGTGCCCTATGCAGAACTCAACGTGCCTGATCCAATTGCAAAGGGCGTAGATGCGATCGGTGTGAACTGGTTCTCTATTCTCATCAAGATCGGTGCCCTGACCGGACTGACGACGGTCATTCTCGTGCTGCTCTACGGCCAGAGTCGAATTTTCTTCACCATGTCACAGGATGGCCTGCTGCCGCAGCTGTTCGCCCGTGTCCATCCGCGCCTGCAGACACCTCACCTTAGCCAGATCATGATCGGCTCGATCGTCGCGATCGTTGCGGCATTCACGCCCATCGGCGTCCTGGGCGAGATGGTTAGCATTGGCACTTTGTTCGCCTTCGTTCTCGTTTGCAGTGCCGTCATGTATCTGCGACGCAGCGACTCCGATGCCGCCCGCCCTTTCCGCGTTCCCGGCGTGCCGATCGTGCCCGTCCTCGGCATCTTGTTCTGCCTTCTGCTCATGGCCGGACTGCCGCTGGTTACGTGGATACGACTGGTCGTCTGGCTTGTGATCGGCATGATCATTTACTGGTCATACGGCCGGAGTCATTCGAAACTTCGATTTCCTGAGCGTAGGTGAAGCAGCTCGGTGAATCGGGTTCGCTAATCCGGACTTCCAAAACACCAGGTGACCGAACAGTATCGACGGAATGTACCTGCCGCCCGGTGATGGGCCTAACGACGAGCTGAAAAACAAAAACCCCGCAGAGCCTAGACTCTGCGGGGTTCTCTCTACCACTTCTGGCGGAGACGGAGGGATTCGAACCCTCGATCCAGGTTTTGGCCCAGATGCTCCCTTAGCAGGGGAGTGCCTTCGACCTCTCGGCCACGTCTCCCAAACTTTCGGTTGCGCAGGGAGTCAGCGCAACGAAGCCAAGATAATAGCGGGCCGATCAGGGAAGGTCAATGTCTGGCGAACATTTTTTGTGCCAATTTCGTCATTGGCGACTTGATCTGTTCACATTGGCCGCTCAAAGCAAACGGGGCGCTTCTCAGCGCCCCGTTTTTCAGCAAATTACGCCTGATCCAGTTCGAACGCCTTATGCAGCGCGCGCACGGCGAGCTCCATATACTTCTCGTCGATCAATACCGAAATCTTGATTTCGGAGGTGGAGATCATCTGGATGTTGATACCCTCTTCCGACAGCGTGCGGAACATCGTGCTCGCGATACCCACATGCGAACGCATGCCGACGCCGACCACCGAGACCTTCGACACCTTCAGATCGCCCAGCACCTGCTCCGCCTGCACGTGGCCCTTCACCTGGGTCGTGAGGATGTCCATGGCGCGCTGATAGTCGCCGCGGCCCACGGTGAACGTGAAGGCCGTTTTACCTTCGACGCTCTGGTTCTGGATGATCATGTCGACGTCGATATTCGCGTCCGCCACCGGGCCGAGAATCTGATACGCGATACCCGGCTTGTCGGGCACACCCATCACGGCAATACGAGCTTCGTCGCGCTGAAACGCGATGCCCGAGATGACTGCTTTTTCCATGGTCTCGTCTTCTTCAAAAGTAATCAGGGTGCCCGACTTCATTTCGGCGTCGAGCGGGATGAGCGGATCGGTCAGGCTCGACAGCACGCGCGTCTTCACCTGATATTTGCCGGCGAATTCCACCGAACGGATCTGCAGCACCTTCGAACCCAGGCTGGCCATTTCCAGCATTTCTTCAAACGTCACGCGATCGAGTCGGCGCGCTTCTTCGACCACACGCGGGTCAGTCGTGTAGACACCGTCGACGTCCGTGTAAATCAGGCACTCGTCGGCCTTCAACGCAGCCGCGACCGCAACCGCCGACGTATCCGAACCGCCGCGGCCGAGCGTGGTGATATGGCCGTCCGGGTCGATACCCTGGAAGCCGGTGATCACCACCACCTTGCCTGCTTCGAGATCGCGCAGCACGCGCTCGCCGTCGATCTCCATGATGCGCGCTTTCGTGAACGCGCTATCCGTTTTGATCGGCACTTGCCAGCCGGCGTAGCTGACCGCGTCGACGCCGGCTTCCTGCAGCGCGATGGCCAACAGACCCGAGCTGACCTGCTCGCCGGTGGCGGCGATCATGTCGAGTTCGCGCGGGCTCGGCTGCGTGGTGATTTCTTTCGCGAGACCGAGCAGGCGGTTGGTTTCGCCGGACATTGCCGACGGCACGACCACCATCTTGTGGCCGGCCTTATGCCATTTCGCGACGCGCTTGGCGACGTTCTTGATGCGCTCGACCGAGCCCATCGAGGTGCCGCCGTATTTATGTACGATGAGTGCCATTGTCGTTCTGAACTGAAGGAGAAACCGCGCTGGCGCGCTGGAGACGACCGCACAAAAGCACAGGGGCGCAACGTCTCGTGAACGGCGGCGAAGTGTGTGGCGGCGTAGATGCAGCGCGCGTGCAGCACGCGCGGATTTGCCCGTGATTGATCGCTAATGGCTTACCGGGAATTTCGGATCACGATCGGAAAACCGACACAAGCGACGGCAAAAGCGGGCCGGGCAAACAAGTTAACGTACCCGATCGAGCGCAAAAAGACAAGCCGGAAAGGCCATGGAAAGGCGTCGAATGCCGGCTGCAAAGGCTTGTCCGGTGCGGATTGGCGCGTCGGCGCGCGATTCACCGATTGGATCACCGGGTTGTCCGACCGGTCGGTCAGGCGATCGTCAGATCCTCGCGCCAGCTGATGAGAATGCGGGGTTCGGTTGCGTTGCCGAGATCCGCGAGCGCCGCGCGGTTCACGCCGAGCAAGGGCACGAACAAAAGGTCATCGCCGAGATAGAGCAACGGCACGTCGCGTTTCCATGCCGGGATGCCGCGCTCCTGGAAGAGATTTTTCAGGGTGCGGCTCGGCGCGTTGGGCGACGCATTCACGCGCATGCGTTCGCCGCCGCGGCGGGAACGGGCAGTCAGTAGCGCGCGTTTTAGTACGCTGAGAGGGATCGTGTCGGGCTCGTAGGCGGGTGCTTGAGCGTCGAAATCGGATTTGCTGTGGGACTCGTTATGAACTCCGGCACCCAAGCGCGGAGTGGACTCGCCTTCGTGTCGAGGCGCTTCAATCCCGCCCTGCTCTACCACCGCAAACACAAACGTCCCGCGCCATTGCGGCAAACGCCAGATCGACTCGCCCTGCCACGCCAACGCACTCGTCTCACGCGCGACGAGCGCTGTCTCGTCGGCGGGCTCGCGACTATCGCCCGCCTCCCAATACACGAGCCCGCGATAACTGCGCAACGCCTGCCCCGCGTGATCGATCCGCAAGCGGTGACCATCGTCCGCCACCCCGACTTCGCGCAATTGACGCAACGCATCGCCGAGTCGCGCAGTCGATGCCGCGACGAAGCCCAGCGTACGCATCCAGTAACGCAGCAGATTGAGCGCGCGATCGTCGTCGAGTGCGAGCAGCGCGTCGTGCGACAACGCGCGGCCTTCGTCGCGCGACACCGTGTTCATGTCGACGCGCGCGAGATCGTCGAGCAAGCGCTGCGCCGACGCCGCATGCGCCGCCGTGCGCGCGAGCGCGTCGCGGAATCCGGGAAAGTGAACGGCCAGCGCGGGCGTCACCTCGTGACGCAACGCATTACGCGCGTAGCGGGTATCCGCATTGGACTCGTCGTCGATCCAGCGCAAGCCGCGCGCGCTCGCGTACTGCTCGAGCTGCGCGCGCAGCAGATGAAGCAACGGCCGCATCCGCAGCGCCACCGCGCCAGACGGCGCGTACTCCGGCGCCATCGCCGCCAGCCCCGCGAGACCCGCGCCGCGCAACAACTGCAGCAACACCGTCTCCGCCTGATCGTCCGCATGCTGCGCGAGCCACAACGCATGAACGCCGTGCGCCGCGCACATCGCATCCAGCGCGCGATAACGCGCGTCGCGCGCGGCGGCTTCGAGACTGACACCCGCATCGCGCGATACCTCGACTCGGCGCGCATCGAATTCAACGCCGCGTTCCCGCGCAAACGCTTCGCAGTGCGCGAGCCAAGCGTCGGCGTGTGCGCTCAAACCATGATGCACATGCAGCGCGATGCAACGCGACGCACCGGCCACTCGTACCGCGGCGTCGAGCAACACGCTCGAGTCCACCCCGCCGCTGAATGCAATCGCAACACGCGCGTCGCCGTGCAGTGGCAACGGCAATGGCAGTGCGGATAAACAAACGCCGACCGCCTCGAGAACGAGGCGGTCGGCGGATGAATCGGCGGTGGTGGTCACGTCGCTAGCGCGAGACGCGCTACTGGACGAAAGAAAACGCGCGCGGGCTTACGCACCCGGCGTCGTTTCCTTGAATTTGCCGTACGCCATGAGCCGATCGAAACGGCGCTGACGCAGGTCGGTGATGCTCATGCCCTGGAACTGACGCAGCGAGTCGGCGAGCGCACGGCGCAACATCGCGGCCATGCCCTTCGGATCGCGATGTGCGCCGCCGAGCGGTTCGTTGACGATCTTGTCGATCAAGCCGAGCGCCTTCAGACGATGCGCGGTCAGGCCCAGCGCTTCCGCGGCTTCCGGCGCTTTCGCGGCGCTCTTCCACAGAATCGACGCGCAGCCTTCCGGCGAGATCACCGAATAGGTCGAGAATTGCAGCATCAGCACGCTGTCGCCCACGGCGATCGCGAGCGCGCCGCCCGAACCGCCTTCACCGATGATCGTGGCGATCAGCGGCGTCTTCAGTTCGGCCATCACGTACAGATTGCGGCCGATCGCCTCGGACTGGCCGCGCTCTTCCGCGCCGATGCCGGGATAAGCGCCCGGCGTATCGATGAACGTGAAGATCGGCAGGCTGAATTTTTCGGCGAGACGCATCAGGCGTTCGGCCTTGCGATAGCCTTCCGGACGCGGCATGCCGAAGTTGCGCAGCGCGCGTTCCTTCGTGTCGCGGCCCTTCTGATGACCGATCACCATGCAGGCCTGGCCATTGAAACGTGCGAGGCCGCCGACGATCGACAGGTCGTCCGCATAGTTGCGGTCGCCGTGCAGTTCGTGGAAATCGGTGAACAGCTCGCTCACGTAGTCGAACGTGTACGGGCGCTGCGGAT
The DNA here is from genome assembly GCF_013409255.1 of Paraburkholderia bryophila. Classification (NCBI taxonomy): domain Bacteria; kingdom Pseudomonadati; phylum Pseudomonadota; class Betaproteobacteria; order Burkholderiales; family Burkholderiaceae; genus Paraburkholderia; species Paraburkholderia bryophila. Next base: position 4,661,120 of record NZ_JACCAS010000001.1, on the reverse strand, counting down.
GACGGGCGATTTGCGAAACCTGCCACGGTGTGAGGTTCGCGTAAAGATCTTTGGTGAGCTGTTGACTCTTCTTGGACAGCCGCTCGATCTCTTCCGAAATATCGACGGCCGAATCGTCCTGCACGAAGCGCAATTCTTCGATCTTCGCTTCGAGTTCAGCGATCGGCTGTTCGAAATCCAGAAACGTGGTCTTCATTGGTTGTAATCCTTGGACTTACCGGCAGCGCGTATTCTAACCGCGCGCGCCAATGTCTAAACCCCCTCGCAACTATCAAATACGAACATTCAATAGTTTTCGAGATGGCTCGTTCTTTGGTTCAGTATTCAGTATTCGACCGGCAACGGATCGAGACTACGCCACATATACCAGGTCGCGACGGTACGCCACGGCTCCCAGTTTGCCGCGACCTCGCGCGCTTCGCTGCGCGTGACCGGCTCGCCGCTGAAATAGTTGACGCTGATCGCGCGGATCAAACCGAGATCGTCGAGCGGCAGGACGTCGGGGCGCGACAGATTGAAGATCAGGAACATCTCCGCGGTCCAGCGGCCGATGCCGCGAATCTGCGTGAGTTCGGCGATCACCGCCTCGTCTTCCATCGTCGTCCACTTGCCGACGTGCAATGCGCCCGACACGAAGTGCTGCGCGAGATCGAGCACGTATTCGGCTTTGCGCCTGGACAAACCGCACGCGGTCAGTTTCTCCTGACCGAGCTTGATGAACTGCTGCGGCACCAGCTTCGGACACGCGGCCTCGACCTTGGCCCACACCGCTTGCGCGGACGCGACCGAAATCTGCTGCCCGACCACCGAGCGCGCGAGCGTGACGAACGGATCGCCACGGCTCAGCAGATGCACCGGACCGAATTTCGGAATCAGCTTCTTCAGAATGCGATCGCGCTTGACGAGATCCGCGCACGCCTTGTCCCAATACGCGGGCCGCGTCTCTTCAGGCGTGAGACCGGCGATCTGCACCGGCACCGCGACTTCGCTCGCGCTAGTCCCTTCGCCGCCCGCACTCGACGACGCACGCGTCTTGCGCACGACTTCGCCTTCGTGACCTTCTTGCGTGACGCGCGCGAGTTCCTGCACGTCGCCCGCGAGTTCGGCAGGCAATGCGCCATTGCTCTTCGCACGCGGCGCTTTGGCGCGCTTAGCAGACGCAGACGCCGGCGCCGATGCGCCATTGAGCCCAGGCTTCGCCGCCGGCTTTTTCGCCGCACCCGATGCGATGCCCGTTGCGCTCCTGGCCGCCGCCCCACCGGCTTTCGACGATGCTTTTTTTACCGCGCCGCTACCGCTGCGAGCCGACGTTCGAGTCGACTTTGCCGCGGCTGCCGCGTTTGTCTGAGACGTGGCTCGTTTAGCCGGCGTCTTCGTGGCCGTTGCCATCCTGCCTCCTGCCTGGCGAGTCGATCAGAGGGAACTACGAGGTGCGCTCACACGCGCCGCCACTCGGTCAACCCGCCGGGTTTGTCTTCAAGTGCAACGCCGGCCTCGAGCAATTCGGCCCGGATCCGGTCTGCTGCCGCATAGTCTTTCGCCTGCTTGGCGGCCACGCGCACGGCGATCTTCGCTTCGATCGCGGCGGGCTCGAGCGCGCCTTCGGCGGCGGCGCCCGCGGCCTGCTGCAGGTATGCACGCGGCTCACGGCCGAGCAGCCCGAGCACCGCACCCAACGAGCGCAGTTGACGGGCGAGCGCAGGGTCGCGCGTGCGGTTCACTTCAGTAGCCAGTTCGAACAACACCGACACCGCGACCGGCGTGTTGAAGTCGTCGTTCATGGCGGTCTGGAAACGCTGCGCGAACGCTTCGTTCCAGTCGAGCTGGACGCTGTCGGGCGTGACGTCTTTCAACGCGGTGTACAAACGCGCGAGCGCGTTGCGAGCGTCGTCGATATGCACGTCGCTGTAGTTCAACGGCGAACGGTAGTGCGCACGCGCAATGAAAAACCGCACGACCTCGGCATCGTACTGCGCCAATACTTCGCGAATCGTAAAGAAGTTGTTCAACGACTTCGACATCTTCTCATTGTCGATCTGCACGTAGCCGTTGTGCATCCAGTAATTCACGAACGTTTGTCCGGTCGCGGCTTCACTTTGCGCGATTTCGTTTTCATGGTGCGGAAACTGCAGGTCCTGACCGCCGCCATGAATGTCGAAATGTTCGCCGAGCAACGTGCAGCCCATGGCCGAGCATTCGATATGCCAGCCGGGACGGCCGCGGCCGAATTTCGAGTCCCAACCGGTGTCGGCCGGTTCTTCCGGTTTCGCTTTTTTCCACAGCACGAAGTCGAGCGGGTCCTGCTTCGCGTCGTTCGCCGCGACACGTTCGCCCGCGCGCAGATCTTCGATCGATTTGCCCGACAGCTTGCCGTAGCCCGCGAACTTGCGCACCGCGTAGTTCACGTCGCCGTCGCTCGCCTGATAGGCGTAACCGTTCGACTCGAGCTTCTCGATCATGCCGAGCATCTGCGGAATGAAGTCGGTCGCGCGCGGTTCGATGTCGGGCCGCGCGATGCCGAGCGCGTCCGCGTCTTCATGCAACGCGGCGATGAAGCGGTCGGTCAGCGACTTGATCGTCTCGCCGTTCTCGACCGCGCGCCGGATGATCTTGTCGTCGATGTCCGTGATGTTGCGCACGTAGGTCACCTCGTAACCGAGCGTGCGCAGCCAGCGCTGCACGATGTCGAACACGACCATGACCCGCGCATGACCGACGTGACAATAGTCGTACACGGTCATCCCGCAGACGTACATTCGCACGACGCCGGGCTGCAGCGGCACGAAGTTTTGCTTGTCACGCGCGAGCGTGTTGTAGATGCGCAGTGATTCCATAGAGAACGGTGCGTGGGCCGAAAGAAATCCGCAATGTGTTTCATGCGCGCCGCGCCCCGCGAACTGACGGCGGGGGCGTCGCGTACAGCAAAACCGGTGCAGCGGGTGCGGCGGTCAGGCTGCGATCAAGGCGGAGACGACCACGAGTGGCGAAAAGACAGTTTGCGGTTCGACGGAACGCGCAGACCTTTTGTTAGAATGGGTCGGAGTATAACATCCAGACCTGAGCCTATGAAACCTTCCAGCGGCCGCGCGAGTAGCGCTGCGACCCTCGCCGCGACAGCCTTTGGTGGCGTCGTGCGCGGCATGTCCCGTGGCGTTGTCCGTGACTCCACGCGTGCCCTCGCCTTGCGCGTCACCCTCGCTGCCGCGCTGGCGGTTGTGCCGGGCGCCGCCGCGTTCGCGCAGAAGGCGTCGACGTTACCGCAAGGCCCCGCGGTGCGCGACAACACGCCGGAAATCGACACCACGATCGCGCAGAAAAACTGGCAGGCCGCGCTGACCCAGCTCGACGCGCGCATCGCGTCGAACCCGCGCGACGCGCAGGCCAAATTCAAGCGCGCCACGGTGCTGGCCCACCTGAATCGCGACGAAGAGGCGATCACCGCCTTCACCGAACTCACGCAGTTGTACCCCGAGCTGCCCGAGCCGTATAACAACCTGGCGGCGCTCTACGCGAAGCAAGGCCGTTATACGGAAGCACGCGCCGCGCTCGAAACGGCAACCAAGGTGAATCCCGGCTACGGTCTCGCCTACGAGAACCTCGGCGACCTCTATCTGCGCATGGCCAATGAGGCCTACCGTCGCGCGCAAAGTCTGGGCAAGGCGAGCGCCACGACCACGCAGCGCCTCGCGGACATCCAGAAGATCGTCTCGCCGCCGCAGACCAAAACGCCCGCCGTGAAAAAGGCGGCCGTCGCGCCGGACGATTACACGGCCCGCGCCACCTCGAACATGACCGACACGTCCAGCTTCCAGTTCGGCGGCTCGAACGGCTCGCTCGCCATGCCGCCCTACATGGCGCCGTCGAAGTAACGCCACGCTGTTTTCGGCACATCGTTTTTTCCAACCCTGAGGATCTTCATGAAATGGTTGATGTTGGCGCTCGGCAGCGCCGCCCTGATCGCAAACGCCCCCGCCTTTGCCCAGTCCGGTTCGCAAGCCACGCATCCGTCCGTCCTCTTCAAGACGTCGGAAGGCGACATCCGCGTCGAGTTGTATCCTGAGAAAGCGCCGAAGACGGTCGCCAACTTCCTCGACTATGTGAAGTCCGGCCAGTACAGCGGCACGATTTTCCATCGCGTGATTCGCGGCTTCATGATTCAGGGTGGCGGCTACACGCAGAGCTTCGCCGAGAAGCCGACGCGCGCGCCGATTCCGCTCGAAAGCCGTAACGGTCTGAAGAACGCCGCCGGCACGCTCGCCATGGCGCGCACCAGCGATCCGAATTCGGCCACCGCGCAATTCTTCATCAACACGGTGGACAACGCCGGCCTCGACTATCCGAATCCGGACGGCAATGGCTACGCGGTGTTCGGCAAGGTCACGAGCGGCATGGACGTCGTGAAGAAGATCGAAGGCACGCCCACCACCTCGCGCGGCCCGATGAGCGACGTGCCGGCCAAGGCCGTCGTGATCGAGTCGGCTACGGTGGTCGGCAAGTAACGCAATTGACAGCAATCAACAGCAAGTAACAATCAGCAGCAGGCGCTCAATCTACGCCCCGGCGCGGACCGCCGTCATCGCATCACGTGACGGGCGGCCGCGCTTTTTACCCACCTCGTTCATCAAAGGATTCCATCATGGTTGAACTGCATACGAACCACGGCGTCATCAAGCTCGAACTGGACGCTGAGAAGGCGCCGAAGTCGGTTGAGAACTTCCTCAACTACGTGAAGGCCGGTCACTACGACAACACGGTGTTCCACCGCGTGATCGACGGCTTCATGATCCAGGGCGGCGGTTTCGAACCCGGCATGAAGCAGAAGCCGACCGCGGATGCGATCGACAACGAAGCCAACAACGGCCTGAAGAACGTCAACGGTTCGGTTGCGATGGCACGCACGAACGACCCGCATTCGGCGACCGCGCAATTCTTCATCAACGTGAACGACAACGACTTCCTGAACCACTCGTCGCCGACGCCGCAGGGCTGGGGCTACGCCGTGTTCGGCAAGGTCGTCGACGGTCTGGACATTATCGAGAAGATTAAGAAGGTCAAGACGGGTTCGAAGGGCTTCCATCAGGACGTGCCGGTCGACGACGTCGTGATCGAAAAGGCTGTGATCGTCGACTAAGCGGCCATGGCGCGCCCCACGCGCGCCGTGCACGCGTCGACTCGTTCGAACTGATATCAGGCACCTTCAATGCTGCAAGAAACGCCGCTGCGAAGCGTCGCCGCGGGCGTGCCTGGCGAGGGCAAACGCCCGCACGCCGCACGCCCGTTTTTTTTCCTCTCCGACATTCACTTGAGCGAGGCGATTCCGCACACGGTCGCCGCGTTCGAGCATTTCATCCGCGTCACCGCGGAGCAGGCGGATTCGGTTTTCATTCTCGGCGATCTGTTCGAGTACTGGATCGGCGACGACATGCTCGTCGAGCCGTTCGCCGGCCGCATGGCGGCGCTGCTGCACACGCTGTCGGAGCGCGGCATCGCGCTCTACATCATGCATGGCAATCGCGATTTTCTGCTGGGCAAGCGCTTCATGAAAGCGGCCGGGGCGATCTGGCTGCCCGATCCGTTCGTGATCACCGCGTTCGGCACCCGCGTCGTGCTCGCGCACGGCGACGGGCTGTGTACCGCTGATCCTGGCTATCAGGCGTTCCGCCGCTTTGCGCGCAGTCGCTTCGCGCAGTTTCTGTTTCTGGCGTGGCCGTTTCGCTGGCGTCAGGCGCTCGCGGAAAACATGCGCTCGAAGAGCGAGCAAGGACGCTCGCGACCGGTCTCGCCGAAGTACGACGTGACGTCGAAGGCGATTGCGGCGCTCTTCAAATCGTCGAAGACGGCGACCCTTATTCACGGCCACACGCACCGGCCGGCGCGGCACCGCGAAGCTGCGGGCACACGCTGGGTGCTGCCGGATTGGGATCTCGACCACGGCGAGCGCCGTGGTGGTTATCTGCGGATCGATGCCGAAGGGATTCGGGCGCTGCCGCTGGATTGATGTGGGCGGCTCAGCGCTCCGCTGACGCTGCTGTTTCCACCTTCCCCGCGATCGCGGCCGACAAACGCCGCAAATCGAGCAACGCCGCGTCGGCGCCTTGCAGCCCTTCCAGACTCGTGCCCAGCCGCTCCAACGCACCGACGATTTCGTCGATGCGTTTCGACTGCGTGGCCGCATGATCGATCAGCCCGTGAATAGCAAGCGACACCGGATCGTCCGCATTCGGCGTGATGCCGTAGGCGCAGAACGCACTGCTTGCGCTCGCGCGTTTCGCTTCCTGCGGCTCGACTCCGGCCGCATCGCCTGGCGCCCCGCCGGACGCGCCTGCCGAAGCCACCGCGGCCGCCGCCGGTATGATGATCCGCGCCGGATTACCCACCGCCGTCCCCCGCGCGGGCACCGGTTTGGTAACCACCGCGTTCGAACCGATCTTAGCTTCCGCACCGATCGTGAAACCGCCCAGCACCTTCGCCCCCGCGCCGACGATCACACCGCGCTCAAGCGTCGGATGCCGTTTCGCGCCGCGCGTAAGCGACGTGCCGCCGAGCGTCACGCCCTGGTAGATCGTGCAGTCGTCGCCGATCTGCGCCGTTTCGCCGATCACCACGCCCATCCCGTGATCGATGAACACGCGCCGCCCCACCGTCGCGCCCGGATGAATTTCGATGCCGGTCATGAAGCGCGCCATCTGCGACACGAAGCGCGCGAGCCAGCGGCGCCGCGCCTGCCAGCACGCATGCGCGAGCCGGTGCAGCACGAGCGCGTGCAGGCCCGGGTAACACGTGATGACTTCCCAGGCGCTGCGGGCGGCGGGATCGCGCTCGCGGATCGTGGCAATGTCTTCGCGAAGTCTCGTGAACATGGCAGGGATGGTGTCGTGGGAGGAAAGATCGCCAGCAGAACGCCGGTGTGGAACATCACACGCGACGGCATGCTTGCCGCATAGCAGATTGGCAGCTTTGCTTAGAACGTTTCGAGCGATTGTAGGGCGATTGCGCGAAACCTGCCGGAAGCCCACGCTGCCGGCAAGGTCGTCGATCGCGACGCGCGGCTTTACGCGGCCTTAAGAAGCGTCGCCGTCCCGGTGGCGCGTTTTCTGCAGAATGTGCTTGGCGATGCCACGCACGATATTCACTTCCTCGCGCTCCAGACCGGAACGCGCGAACAGCCGGCGCAAGCGCGACATCAGCTTCTTCGGATTGGCCGGATCGAGAAACTCGAGCGCGACCAGCGCGCTTTCCAGATGCGTGAACATGCTCTCGATTTCGTCGCTGGCCGCGCGGGGTTCGGCTGGGTCGCCCTGCGCCGCGGATCCTTGCGCGGCCGTCTGCATCGCCGTGGACGCCGCGCTGTCCGTCGACAGATACGCCGTACGCAACTCATACGCCAGCACCTGCACGGCCTGCGCGAGATTGAGCGAGCTGTAGGCCGGATTGGCCGGAATATGCACCAGCGCGCTGCAGCGCTCGACGTCCTCGTTCGACAGGCCCGCGCGCTCGTTGCCGAACACCAGCGCGATCTCGCCGTGCGCCGCCTGTTCGCGCGCGACGCCGGCCGCAGCGCGCGGCGCGCCTTGCGGCGGCCCGTATTCGCGCAGCCGCGCCGTCAGCGCGACCGACCAGTGCACGCCGCTCAGTGCGTCGGCGAGCGTATGCACGACGTGCGCGGAGGCCAGCACGTCGTCCGCGCCGCTCGCCATGGCGATCGCTTCCGGATCGTTTTGCACGTTCGGCACGCGCGGCGACACCAGCACGAGGCGCGAGAAGCCCATGGTTTTCAACGCGCGCGCCGCCGCGCCGACATTGCCCGGATGACTCGGCTCGACGAGCACGAAACGGGTCGAGGTGAAGCCGCCGCGCAACTCGGCCACGGCAGGATCGGAGGAATGGTGGGTGTGGTCCACGATGGCGTTCTGCAAGACTAAAGACGCGTATGGTAGCGCCAAGCCCGGCAGCGGTCCGATTTACCTGTAAATACGGGCAAACCATGCCTCGCCGCCCGGACTCAGGCGAAACTCAGGTAAAATACTGAGATTCGCGTCCGGTTTTCGTCTGTCTACGAAAGACACCGAAAGGTCCGGCGCCTCGTTCTTATCCAATTCGTCTCCGTCGGCGGAATGCGCACCGGTCCTGTACCGGGCGAGCGTTCCGTGCTGTTTTCGCGCCTCGCAGGCGCCCTGTCAGCGCAGGTTTAGCGCTTATTTACCGGCCAGCAGCCGTGCTGCCCCGGCACAAGGATCCAGTCTCATGCATCCCATGCTCAACATTGCTGTGAAGGCCGCGCGCCGCGCAGCCCAGATCATCAACCGCGCGTCGCTCGACCTCGATCTGCTTCAGGTCAGCAAGAAACAGCACAACGATTTCGTCACGGAGGTCGACAAAGCGTCTGAAGCGGCGATCATCGACACGCTGAAGACCGCCTACCCCGATCACGCGATCCTCGCCGAAGAATCCGGCAAGTCGGATAACGAATCCGAATATCAGTGGATCATCGATCCGCTCGACGGCACCACCAACTTTATTCACGGTTTCCCGTACTACTGCGTGTCGATCGCGCTCGCCCACAAGGGCGTCGTGTCGCAGGCCGTGGTCTACGATCCGACCCGCAACGACCTCTTCACCGCCTCGCGCGGCCGTGGCGCGTTCCTGAACGACCGCCGTATCCGCGTCGCCAAGCGCGACCGTCTCGCCGACGGCCTGATCGGCACGGGCTTCCCGTTCCGCGAAACCGACGGCCTCGCCGCCTACGGCCGCCAGTTCGCTGAAATGACCGAAGCCTGCGCCGGCCTGCGCCGTCCGGGCGCGGCTGCGCTCGATCTGGCGAACGTCGCCGCCGGCCGCATGGACGGTTTCTTCGAGCAAGGCCTGAATCCGTGGGACGTCGCCGCGGGCAGCCTGCTGATCACGGAATCGGGCGGCCTGGTGGGCAACTACACGGGCGACTCGGACTTCCTGCACATCGGCGAAATCGTCGCGGGCAACCCGAAGATTTACGCGCAGATGATCCCGATCCTGTCGCGCTATAGCCGTACCCGTCAGCAAGCGGGCTGAGCGAGACACGGCTGCGATCTGGTGTGAAGGCTGAAGCCGGAACCGCCAGATTCACGTGCCGGATTCACGTGCCAGGCGCGCGTCATTGCGCGACCGACCGGTCTTGGGTGTCGGCTCAGGCCACACCCAAAGAAACACCCAAAGCGGCTTCGGCCGCTTTTTCGTTTGGCTCGCCTGCATCGCGCAGGCGTTCGTGCTACAAAGCGGGATGCCGCGCCGGCCCGCTCGTTCGCCGGTTGCGTTTTGCGCGTCTTTCGCTGCGCCCTGCCGTGCGTCCAACCAGGCGCACCGCTTCCGACCCGCTTCATGAAAAAAGGCTTCTACACAATCATCGCGGCGCAGTTCGTTTCGTCGCTCGCGGACAATGCCCTGCTGATCGCCGCCATCGCGCTACTCTCCGTGATTCGCTCGGCCGCCTGGGTCACCCCGCTGCTGCAGATTTTCTTCACCGTCTCCTACGTGTTGCTCGCGCCGTTCGTCGGCGCCTTCGCCGACGCCATGCAGAAGCGGCACGTAATGTTCGTCTCCAACGCGTTGAAGGCGAGCGGCTGCCTGATGATGATCGCGGGCGTGCATCCGATGATCGCCTACGGCGTGGTCGGCTTCGGCGCGGCCGCGTATTCGCCCGCCAAATACGGCATCCTCACCGAGTTGCTGCCCGCCGACAAACTCGTCAAGGCGAACGCGTGGCTCGAATCGGCGACTGTGCTGTCGACCATTGTCGGCACGATGGTCGGCGGCGCGTTGATCAGTACGGTCGCCGATAAATTCGTCGCGCATGCGCATTGGCCGCTGATCCGCTCGTCCGCCGATCTGGCGATGTTCGCGACCATGGTCACGTACGCGATCGCCGCCGCGATCAATATTTTCATTCCCGACACCGGCGCGCGTTATCCGAACCGCCTCGCCGAGCCGAAGAAGCTGGTCGGCGATTTCTATCACTGCTTCAACGTGCTCTGGGCCGACAAGCTCGCGCAGATCGCGCTGTGGGTCACAACCTTGATGTGGGGCGGCGCGGTGACGCTGCAATTGCTGGTGCTCAAATGGGCCAACGTGAATCTCGGGCTGTCGCTGTCGAAGGCGGCGGTGATGCAGGGCGTCACCGGGCTCGGCATCGCGGTCGGCGCGGCGGCCGCGGCGGCGCTGATTCCATTGCGCAAATCGTTGCGCGTGCTGCCGGTGGGGATTCTCACCGGCGCGGTGGCGATCGCGGTGGCGTTCTACAACAAGGATCTGTTCCCGGCGGGCTCGGGCATTCGGATCGGCACATACGTGCTGCCGTTTTACATTCTGTTCGCTTATCCGCTGATGATCCTGCTCGGCGCGTTGTCGGGCTTTTTCATCGTGCCGATGAACGCGATTCTGCAGCATCGCGGCGCGACTTTGTTGTCCGCTGGGCACTCGATCGCGGTGCAGAATTTCAATCAGAATCTGGCCGTGCTGCTGATGCTTGGGGTCTATGCATTGCTGCTGACCGCGAAGCTGCCGGCGCAGTGGATCATTGTGGTGTTCGGCAGCTTCATCACGTTCATGATGTGGCTCGCGAAACGGCGCAGCGCGGTGAATGAGCGCAAGGTGGATATGCGGGTGATGGTGGAGGAGTGAGGGCGGTGCGCGGGCGCGGGTGAATCGCGATCGACGCCCGCTAGACGCCGGTTAAAAACCGGTTAAGGCCTCGTCCAGCAGCGAGAGCGTTTGAAGCGCCCCGCTCGCAAAACCGACTCCACGATGCGGAGCGATGCCCGGATCTTTGGGATTGATGCGGATGACGCGGGCGCCCACCCGCTCACTGAAATTCCGAACAGTCGGGATAGTCTTGCCCGCGCCGATCTCCACGACGACAGGCCGTTCTACGGACGCAAGCCAAACATTCAGTCGCGCCTCTTGCGCCTCGGTGCGCAGCGCAATCCAGTCAAAGTCGCCGAACATCAGGATGTTCGGTCGCGCAACGGCGCCGCAATGCGGACAGGTCGGAAGTTCACTGAGTAAGCGGCACTCGACTTCGTCCACAACCGGCTCGAACGCCGCCGCCGACCAGATGGCGTCGGTGCAGACTTCCGAGCATTGCATCATGTGGATAGAGCCGTGGCATTCCGCTAGGACATCGGCGGAGAATCCTGCTTTCTGAAACTGACCGTCAACATTGCTGGTGAAAACAGTGGCGTGTTTCGGCATATTTTCGGCCCAACGGCGAAGCATCTGAAAACCGTGGTGAGGCACGGTTCGCCGGTAGAGTTGGAGCCGGTGGCCATAAAAGCCCCAGGATAAATTCGGCGCCTTGACGAGCGTGCGTGGATTCGCCATGTCCTGGAACGTCAGTTGATGCTGGCGCAACGCAGGATAAGACCGCCAAAACCCTTCCGCCCCACGAAAATCCGGCAGACCTGAATCGACGCCCATGCCCGCCCCTGCCGTGATGAGCAAACCATCTGCGTCACGGAGCCACGAAACCGCCCGCTTTAATTTCTCGACTTCATTCATGGATCGGTTTTTCTGGAATCGGCGCACGCTTTAGCTTGGAGTGGAGCTTAACCGGAGCGGTGCGCTCCGGCAGTGAACATGATCCGATGCAGCGATTTATTGAGCAAGGGTGTCAAATTCACCGTGCCCGCGAATGGCTTAATTGCGGTCGTATGCTGTCTTATGCGGACGGGATGCGCGGGTGAAGCGGGACTCGTTGAGCCGGCGCGGGTCACCAATACGCCGCGCCAGGCTGTCGCGCGCGATTGACTGCGCGGATTAGCCATCCGGCCAGGGTCCGTTCGCCCCATCGGCGGGTTAAACTCACGCCCTGAACAGCTAACGCAAAAAGACACCACGGATGGGTATTCAAAGCGCAGCGGCCAGCGAGGTCGCACAACATACGCCGATGATGCAGCAGTTCAGGAACTAGGCCCGGCGCGGGTTTGCTGGCAGCGAAAACACCAATCAACGCAAAAATCGACGCAGCGCGCCCCGAACCGGCGACGCGAGAAAACCACGGTACGCAAAGGGAATTCTGTTGACCGAGTCCCACAGTGGGACTACCATGGTCACATGAACATCGTATCCAAACAGACCTATCTTCGCGCCTGCGAGGACTACCCTGCGGCAGCCGGGTTTCTGAAGGCATGGTATGACGACGCGCTGGCGGCGAAGTGGTCGAGCCCGCAGGATGTGAAGAACCGGTACGCGAACGCGAGCATCATCGCGAACAACCGCGTCGTCTTCAACATCAAGGGCAATGACTACCGGCTTATCACAGGGATTAACTACAGCTTTCAGGCCGTTTACATCAAGTTCTTCGGAACGCATGCCGAATACAACGAGGTGGACGCGGCCACCGTCGAACTGAGGAGGAAATGACATGGACATCCGCCCCATTCACACGCAAGAAGATTACGACGCGGCGCTAGATGATTTGTCCGCTCTGTTCGACGTTGGCCCGGATGCAGGGACGCCCGATGGCGACCGCATGGAAGTCTTGCTCGCGCTCGTCAGCGCATACGAGGACAAGCACTTTCATATCCCGCCGCCAGACCCTATCGACGCCATCAAATTCCGCATGGAAGCCCAGGGCTTGACCGCGGCAGACCTAGTCCCGTACATCGGGCCGAGGCATCGCGTCTATGAGGTTCTGAACGGCACGCGCCAGCTTACCCTTCCGATGATTCGCCGCCTGCATGAGGGGCTTGGCATCCCGGCCACGTCGCTGATTGGTCACTCTGAAGAGGAGCGCGACGAGCACGAGGAAGCGCACGCATAGAGGGAAGCCACTAACGCAGACGTAAATAGCTTGGTGTAGGATCGCAGCGCAACAACAATGACCCGTCAGGGCGAGCCAGAGTGATCCGGCTCGCCCTTTTGCGTTCTAAGCGCTTTATTCTTCGGGGAATAGCATGGAAAAAGAAACGGCAGCAATCGTCGGCGAGTTCGTGCAGTTCGTGGCTGATTTGCGCGCACAGCAGAACGCCGGGACGGTCGGCTTCGAGGGGGACAACATCGCGGAAATCATCGGTCGGCAGGCGCAGGCCGTTGCTGAAAGCTTCCTCGGCGAAAACGCGCTCAGTCTCCTCATGCACTGCGCGAAAATGGTTCTCGGATTCTTAATCGCCGCCGAGCAATCGGCTATGCCAGTCGCGGCGAGCCAAGAGAACATCGCGCTCGTAATCACGAAGACCGCCGAAGCGTTAGAGGCATAATTCGGCGGCGGCGCAGAGGGTCGGCATATGTCGGCCCTTTTTCAGGGGAGCGGCGATGGAAAGCAATCTCGAAACAGACGGCGACGAGTCCAGTTTCTACGTGGTGGGCGACGAACAGAACGGGGACGGCATGCCCGCTATAGGGGCCGGGGGAACGCTGGCCTACGCCGAAGACGGCACGGTCGCGATCACGCTCGGCTTTCGGGCGAGTATCGGACTGACAAGTGCAGCCACTCGCGAGACAATTGACGCCGCCGTTCTGGCGTGGGCGCAGGCGCTCGTGCAAAACGTCGGGGCCGATCTTGTGGCGCACATCGTTCGCGTCGAGAAAGAGGCGCGCGACCCGACGGCACCGATAGTCCACTGACTCACACGCGCGGATAGCTCACCAGAGCCGTCCGCGCGCCATCGGCAACACCAACATGCGCGAGCCCTTCAGCGGCCCTATTCCGCAGCCAGACCGGACTGATTCACCCACGCGGTCTCGCTCTGCACTACCCACGCCTCGCCGATCTGCTCATACGTGAACGTCTTCACGCGCACAATGGAACCGGCTTCGATGCACGTATCGGTCAGCATGTTGCCGTGCGTATCGTACGTGTACGCGTGCGGCAGTGAGGTCGGGTCGAACGTGATTCCGTCTGTGTCTTTGACGACGATGCGAGTGCTTGCGGACATGGTGATTCCTTAAATCGGTATGTTGGCTTCGCCCTTGCCGGGCGCGTGCCGCAATGTTTGCATCACGTCCACGCACAAAAGAGAAGCCCCGCGACGGCGAACCGTGCGGGGCTGAAGGACTACGTCAAGCGTGACGGGATGATCTAAGTCGCGTCACAGTTCCTATTCTCCATCACGACAGCCACCCCATCAACCGTTCATGAGCGAGCCGCTCGGCGAGCTTGAAGTGTTGGACGCGCCCGCACTCATGTTGACGCTCACGCCGGTATTGATGGTCCCCAGCAGCGAGGCGATTTGCGGCGGCGTCAGCGGCGAAAGAACGCAGTCCGTCCCGTTGATGGTCGCAAGCGCCAGCACTGCGGGCTGATTGACGTTGATGGCGGGCGGCGGCGGGGGCGTGCCGGCCACGTCCCAAAACGGATTCGATGCGAACGAACCCGGCGCGGCCAGCGCATATTGCGACTGCGGCGACGAACCCGGAACCGTTGAGGAGCAGTTTGATGCGCCGTAGAGGCCCGTATAAACCGGGAACGTCTTTGCGAGTTGAGCGAACACGTTTGAGCAAACGCACGCGGCGTCGGACATCGCGGAATAGCCAGTCATGCACCAGCCGATGTCGTTCGCATCGAGGCCCGGCAGAGCGCCCAGCGTCGCAAACACCTGCGTGCCCGCCTGCGCAATCGCCGTCGTGTAACCGATCATCGAAGCCACCTGCCCGGCGTTCGTGTTCTGGAATGCGTAAACGAACGACAGCGCCTGCGACGCGAGGCTCAGGAAGCTGTTAATGACCCCAGTGATAGCGCCAATCACCGAACTGACGACGCCGACGGCGGACTTGATGACAGCGCCGATTGTCGCGATTGCCGTGTACAGGCTATCGAGCCCAAGCGCGGTCGCGAGGCTCTGAGGGAAGCCGGGTTGCGCGGGCGGCGGCGCGTCGCCGGTCACCAACAGGCTGATATCGTAGCGCGCAATAAGTGGGCTCTGCTTCGAGCGGCGCAGCGTGAAATTCGTGGGAATCACCACGTCCACAGTCCCATCAATGCCGTCCGAAAAGATCAGTTCTACTTGAGAGGGGTCGAGCCCCTTGCTCATGGCGTCCTGACGCTTCTGGTTCCACGTCTTCATAACCAGCGTGTGCAGGTTCTGGAAAAGCGTAAGGCCGTCTTTCCCGTTGAAGCCCCGCCAGCCGGTCGTGCCGCTCAGTTGAATCTGCGTGATACCGGGTCCGAAGTCGTCCACCCATGCGCCGCCGAGAGCGTTCTGCACGGCAACGCGATTGACTTCCGTGCGCGTCAGCGATTCGGGCGGGATACCGAAGCTGTACGAGGTCGGCGGGTTCGAGCCGCCGCCGAGGCCCAGCGCAGAGCCGACGAGACTGAGCACGCCGTCGAGGCCGCTTGGTGTGGCCGCAGCCGGGGCCGTCAGGTCGTCAATCATGAACGAGATTGGGCGACTTCCCGGCGTCGTATTGGTCGGAGCTTGAAGCGCCTGAAGCGCGGACGGCAGCGTGAGCGATGTTGGCAAGCTGATAGACATTGCGAATCCTTGTTAGATCGTCGTGGCGACGGGCACCTTCGTGCCGACAACCGTTTCAGCCTGCACAACCGTCGCAATCGCGTCGCCCTGCACGGTCGCGGTCGAGCTAGTCACGCTAGAAATGCGCGAGTCAGCAGCCACGGTCTGCTTCGCATAGCGCGCAGCCATCAGGCCAGCCGTCGCCCCGTTCTTCGAGCCCAGCAAGCGGCGTCCGCGATAGCCGTACTTCGGGTGATAAATCAGTTCACCCTGGTCTGTGTCGAGCGCGTTTTCGAGCGCCTGCACGAGGTTCGCCGAGCCAGATACCGTCGCGAGGTCACCGTTTTCCGTAATCGCAAGGAAGCCATCGGCATCGAGCAGCACGTCCGTCTTGAAAACGTCGTCCACGTCGGTTGACGGCGCGGGCGTGGCGGCCGGAATCATCAGCGTCGAGCCATTCAGCACGACGCCATCCGTCACCTGAGTCGGGTCGTCCGTCAGATACGGCGGGACCAGGTTATTCATCCCGATAAGGATGGCCCAGTTTGTCGCATCGCCCATGACGCGAGCGGCGAACTCCTGAAGCGTGTCGCCGTGCTGCGTCTGGACGTAGCGGAAGCCGGTTAGCGGGGTATCGAAGATGGATGGCATAAAGTCAACGCGCGGTAGAGGTCATGGCCCGATGGTGGCATCACGTCCACGCGAGAGGGCCATGAAAAAAGCCACCCGAAGGTGGCCTCTGCGTTACGCGCCAGCGATAGGCGTGCTCGTCGGAGTGCCCGGCGATTCGGACGTGTGCTTGTGGCCCTTGCCGCTGATACCGGCTGCCACCACGTCGGTTTCACCCGTCAGCGTGCCAGAGAATGTCGCATCGCCCTGAATCTGCATCGTTGCGCCGCCGCCGCTGCCAGCAGAGCCCGTCATGCCGGATTGGAAGGCGAAGGGTCCAGTGACCGTCAGCGGCCCTTCTACGGTCGTTTGCGGGGCTTTGATGGTCACGTCGCCAGACGAGTCGAGTTCGGTTGTTCCGCCTACCGTCACCGCCGCGTTGCCCTTCGCGTTGACCGTCAGGTTGCCGTTGTGCGTCAGCGTGACATTCCCCTGCGGATCGAAGTGAAGAGTCGCAACCGGCGAGCCCGCGTTCGCAACCGTGATATTCAGGTGCGGCGCAGAGCCCTTGTTCTGCGTGATCTGCCATTGGCCGTCCCAGTCCGCGCCGGTCAGGTCTTCGTGAGCGGGACTTTGCCCCCAGCGCATGTATGAACCAGACGGATGCGAGAATTCGTGGTCACCCTGGGCGTTCGTCGTTTCGTACACGTCGGACGCGTGGCGATTCACGCGGAAGTTCGAGCGCTGGAAGGTCATCTGCGTGATTTGGGGCATCAAAAAACCGACGGCAATAGGCATCCCCTTGACGTGCGACAGCAGCGCCTGCACGTAGCGCTCAGGGGCTTGCGTCAAATCCCACTGAGACACGCCGACGGGCATGCCGATATCAGCAAGGTCCATGTGCCCCGTGTTGCTGCTGCCCGTGTGCGACATGACTTGCACATTGCCGATCCATGCGCCACTATCGGAATCGACAACGTCAATCGAGTTTCCTTCTGGATGCACCGCGACGACAACGGCGAGCGACAAACCGCTATACAGATTCATTTTTGACAGTCCTTAGAGGCTCGAAATTGCGCTGCTGATTGTCGAGAGAAGCGATGGCTTCGACGCGCCAAGCGTGGCCGGATCGGTCGGCTGCGCGCGCTCAGTGAAGAATTGCGGGACTTGCGATGTCAGGCGGTCTGAGAATCCAGTGCCCCGGTCATACTCCGCGTCGCAAAAATAGTTGCCGTACACTTCGAACGTGTGCGTGACGTTGTGTGCGTAATACAGCGACTGATTCTGCGACGGCTGCGCGCCGAATGATGCAGGCGCACCGCTATTCGCCGACCCCGAAACTGACGCACCGTTAAAGACCGCGACGTACATGCCGGGGCGAAGGTTCTCGTTACCCTTCATGCGCAGCGTGCCCGACTCGAAAACGACGTTGTCCTTATTCATTTGGATTAGCTGGCCGCGCCGCGCGTTGATCCACCCCATGAGGCTCTGCTTCACCCCCTCGCGTTCTGGACCATCCTGCATTCCGTTGCCGTTGTTCTTCTGACCCGGGCCGCCCATCGAGGTTGATGAGGTCATCTGGCGAAGGCCATAGACGGCCGGGTTGCAGTTCGGGTAACCGGCCTGATACATTTCGTTGCCAGGCGTTGCCGGCGCGAGCGCGTACACACGGTTCATTTGATCCATGTAAATATCGAACGCGGCGCACTCCACCCAAAAGTAATTGCCAATGTTCCGGTCATCGCGCTTAGATGAAATCGACGTGATATCGCCGCGATCAATGGTCAGCGTGTTCGCGACCGGATACGTCGGATTGTTCTGCTGCGCGACGGAAGAGGTCGATACCGGATTGCCGTTTGCGTCCGTGAGAATCGGCTGAATCGGCAGGCGCGATGCGATGTCCAGCAGCGGCGCGGGGCGATAGACAAGGTACGGGCCAGCGGGGCCCCACGGGCCAGCATCGCGATCCTCGATAAACATTTCGTTCCAGCCGTTCTTCGTGTCGAAGTAGTCGCGAAGGATGCTGAATGCGCTGCTTCCCGCCACCTGCCCGATGTTGATCGTCACGCTGCAATCTGGCACCTGAATGTCGAGCGTGATAGGCAGGATCATCGCCGTTTGCGGGCGACTATTCACGGCGATGGTCGCCTGAAGCTGGCTCACCTGCTGCTGCGCTTGCGCGATCTGCGCGGCGAGCGCCTGCGCCTGGCTCGCCTGGCTCGTCGTAACGCCAACGGCACCTGCCACGGCGCTAATCACGCTCGTAAGCGACGGGGCTGTGAGTTGCTGATACTGCGCTTGCAGGTCGTTGACGGTCTGCTGCGCGGTCGTCAATTGACTCTGAAGGGATGGCGTAGGCGGGCTCGTTTGCTCGGCGATTGTCGCCGCCTGAATCATCTTCTGAATGTACCCGTTGACGCTGTTATTCGGCTGCGTCGGCGCGCTTCCATCGGGATTCGCCGCGCTGAACGCGCCGATAAACTGAGTCAGGAACGTGGCGGCGTCCTGCATGTTTTGAAGCGTGCCAAAGTTGGCAAACATCGGATACGTCTGAATTAGGTTGCCTTGCGTCGGCGTGCCCGGCAGATTGGAAAGCTGCATCAGTTGCAGAATCTTCGAGTAGTCGTGGCCCGAAATTTCGAGCCCGCAATGAGGCTTACCGTCGCCGCCGCCGACGCTCTCAATGCGCTCAACATCGGTAATCCACCCCCACATTTGGATCGGGAGTTGCGCGTTCGTCTGCGCCACGCCTTGATGCTTGCCGAGTTGGCTTCCGGCATATTTGTATGCGTCGCCAGCGAAGCGAATTTCCACAATGTCGAGCGGTTCGATCATCGTGTATAGCGTGTCTTGCACCGCCGCGTCGTAGCGGTCGAGCATCGTGATCGAGAAGCCGCCAGTGCCCTCGCGAACGGATCGCTGTGTGCGGACGACAGAGCCCTCGCCGAGCCACGGCGTAATGTCGATAATGTTCGCGACCGTGCCGTTATTGGTCGGCAGTGCATAGCGGCCAGCAACGGGCGCGCTGTTGCCGCTCGCGCCACTCACGCTACTGCGGCCCACCACCTTATGCAGATAGACCTTAATGCCAGGACGCCTTTGGGATACCCTCATTTTCTCTGCTGCCTATGTCGAATTCGATAGACATAGGCTGGCATCACGTCCGACGGATCGCAGAAAGGAGAGCGCCCCAATACAAGCGGGCGCGATGGTTTAGCTGGCGGTATCGGTCGAGAACCTGAAGCGGGGCGTGGACCCTTGCGCAAGAGGCGCATGGAAGGTCTTCGTCACCTTCTGCGACTTGATGCGGCCGTCGGCGATGTTGTTGTTCGTGTGTTCGAGCACCACCGAGATATTCGCGCCAGCCCCGTTCAATCCGCCCATGTTGCCGCCGTACGATGCGGAGTAGCGCGCAGCGTCAGCGTTGGCCTTGGCGACGGCTTCAGCCTGCTTTGCCTGGTCAGCAGCAGGAATCTGCGCCATGCGGTTCGCGAGGTCGAAACGAATCGGGTTCTCCTGCGCGACGCTCGCCGGGCGCTCGTATCCTGAATTGAACGCAGTGCCAGCAACGCCCGGGGAAGCGGCGCTCCAAAACGCGCCCATGCGGCCGTACTCGCTGCCACCCTTGCGAATCTGGCTCAACATGAAATCAGTTTGGTCGATTGCCGAGCTATCGAACATGCCCGGGCGCTTATTGGCCTTAGCCCAAACGTCGTACGCCTTGCGATTCGCGCCGTTGAACTGATACAGGCCATACATCGTGTGGTCCGGGTTCCATGCGTTAGCAGTCACCGAACTTTCGCGTGCGGCGTTGCCGAGAATGCCGTCCGTCTGCGCTTCCGGCACCCCCTGAGACAGCAGGTGCGACTTCAGCGCTGCGGCGCGCGAGGTCATATCGCCGCCAAGGCCTCCAGAGCCCGCGCCCTGCGGATGCGATGCAGCGCCCATGCCAGCCGTCGCGCTCGGATCAGGGATGCTCGTATCGGGCCTTGGCGGTCCCATTTCGCCACCAATGCCCAGCATCTTCTTCGCCAGCGCTTCGAGCCAGCTTTCCATGCTGGTGATACCCGGGGCGATGCGCTGGCCGATGTTCGTTGCGATGTCATCAAGGTCTTTCGCAGCCTGGCGCATGTTCGTGCCGAGGTCGTCTGATTGACCCATGCCGCTCGCGACACGGCCAATTTCAGCCTTGAACGACGCCACATCCTGCGGATTGCCAGACTGCGCGGCCTTCTCTTTCTTGTCGAGAACATCGCGCTCGTCGTCGGTCAGGCCGCCGCGCATATCCTGATATACGGCATCAACACCCGCAAACGAATCCGTCTTCGACAGCCCCGTCAACCGCGCGAGGCTTTCAGGGTTCATGCTGTTGAGGTCAATGTGATTCTTTTTGATGTATCCCATCAGGCTATCGGTGTCGCTCGAACTCATTTTCGACAGCGCGACGGCGTCATCCATCGAGCTAAGTCCGAATGCGTTTTTGATGCCGTTCGCCAGAAGCTCTTGCTGCTGTTCTGTGCCGGTAACGCCCTTGATTCCGAGATCGGCGCGCATCTGGCGCATGAGCATGCTTGCGACGGTCGTGTTGCCGCTCATGCCGCCACCCGTAAAGCCGGCATAGTTGCTACCCTTACCGAGCCGCGAAGAAACCGTTGCGCCCAATCCGCCCTCAAGCAACCAATCCGCCTGAATCGGATCGAGGCCGCCGAATGCGCGCATAGCCAGGTTCGCGGTCGCTTCGCGGCCCATCATGCCTTGCGTGGCGGAATTCGCTTGCCCCAGGATGCCAGCCGCGTGCGATGCGGTCATGCCAGGCATGCTCTTGAGAACCGAATTGAACATATTGCCGATGCGGTCGAGGTTCGGCGCATCGGCGGTGAGGCGGTTCTGTTGCGAGCCGATACCCTGAATGATCGCGGCCACTTCGCCCGGCAGAGCCTTCCCTTGCGCGCCCTGAATGGCGTTCGCGAACTTCACAGCCAGTTCGTTGAGGCTCGCGTGCGAATCCATGCGCTGCGAGCCGGAAAGCGTATTGATGCCTTGCGAAGGGTCCATTCCGAACGCGCGAGCGAAACCTACGCCGCCAGCAGTAGCGCGACCCACTTCGTCAGCAGTGCGATACAGACCGCCGCTCGCAGCCTCTGCGGACAATTCGAGCTTGGCAAATTCAGCGCTAGATACGCCGAGCCCTTGGTTAAACTTCTCGGTACCGGCAATGAGATCGCTGAACGACACGCCGAGGTCACCCATCTGACGCTTAAGCGTGTCTGCGTCCCCGGCGCGATTGCCAGCCAGTTCAACGCCATGTGAAATGAACTGCCCGGCCATTGCGAGGCCGCCAGTAATCATGCCTACAACGCCGCCGCCCAGCATCGAGCCGATACCGCCGCCACCGCCGAATGCCCCGGCCGCGCCAGAAATGCCGCCGCCGATGATCTGGCCGATACCGCCGCCAGCAGCACCCGCAGCCGTGCCTACCGCAGTTCCAATGCTGCCTGCCGCGCCGCGCCATGCCCGCGTGCGGCGCATAGCGC
This sequence comes from Paraburkholderia bryophila, assembly GCF_013409255.1. NCBI lineage: Bacteria > Pseudomonadati > Pseudomonadota > Betaproteobacteria > Burkholderiales > Burkholderiaceae > Paraburkholderia > Paraburkholderia bryophila. The sequence goes on along the minus strand of NZ_JACCAS010000001.1, from coordinate 4,639,552 downwards.
TTGCAGAGTCCTCTTTCGCAGCGCGCTTCGTCGCCGATTCAGACTCGCGCATCTTCGCGCTCTCGTCGGCACGGTCTTTCCGAAGCCGGGCGGTATCATCGCGAGCCTTGCTGCGCGCATCGGCACGAGCCTGATTGTCGCGATCCCGCTGCGCTTTCTTCTGCTCGGCCGCTTCGGCAGCAGCAGTCGATAGGGCCTCGCCCGCATGATTGACCGGGTTGAAAATCGTGAAGTCGAGCGACGTGCCCTGAGTGGCCTTGCGGAACACCTTATTGCGCATGCTCTGCGCGGTCGCCGGGTTGAGGAATGCCTTGTCGAAGTCGATCTGGTGAAGAGGAAGCCCCGACTGCCCGCTCGTCTTCAGCGCGTTCCGCAATTGCGCACTGAGCGCAAGGGTCTGCTTGAACTGCTGGTTAATCATCGAGAGATCGCGAGCGATGTCCTTGACCCCAGCGGGTTCGAACTTCATCTTCTGCGCCGCAGCCGCAGCCTGCCCCATCTTGTTAAGGCTGTCCGTCACCTTTTTGATGGCTTGGTCTACGTTGCCAACTCCCGCCGAAACTCCGATCTTGATCTCCGCCATTGCCATGCTCCGAATCCGTGTTTGATAGCCTTATCGTGGCGTCACTACGAAGCGCGCGGATCAATGAAAAAAGCCCCTTTCGGGGCTCTCTTAGACGATGCTCTCACCCCACTCTTCGGGGTCGTCAGGGTCAGGCTCTGCGACGGGTTGCGCTGGCTGCTCTGAGGCTTCTGCTGGCTTCGGTGCGGGCTTCAGATACTCTTCGAGAGTCATACCCGCCGCAGCAGCCGCCGCTTCCATCTCTTCCATCTCACGCCGCGCTTCAGCTTCGTAGTCGCTTGAGGCGTTTTCGTCGTCATCATCGAATTCGACGGACGCCTTGGAATCGCGATAGTGATACGCCCACCATTCGGCTTCGATGTCTTCCGCGCTAACTTCGAGAAACAGCGGATGATTTGGCGGCAAGTTGTATCGGTCGCGATACCAAAGCTCGTAACTATTCGCTAGTTCCTTCCCCCGCGACTTCGCTTCCTTGCGCTTGTTTGGGACGAAAAGAGTCCTCCTTATTGCGCAGGGCGTTGTAGATCGCGGTGATTTTCTTTTCGCAGTCCACGTCCATCAGCGGGTCGAGGTCGTCAATGTTGAACGAATCCGGCTGCGCGACCATCAGCGTTTGCAGCGTGACGACGGCCCACGACGACATATCGGCAATGTAGCCTTCGGGCGTGTAGTTGCCTTCGGTCATCACGTTGTAGCGCGAACGAATCTTTGCCACGTCGCCCATCTTGCGGCGGGCGAAGGTGAAGCGGCCGATGTTTTCAACGTCAACAACGAAGTCGGTTGCATGTGCTGCGCGCATAATCAGTTACCTTTTACGAGAATAGAGAGGTTTTGAGCCGCCCTAGAGCGGCCCGTGAGAGTTGGTTAGGCGATCAGCTTGGCGTCAACAACCGCCGTCAACGCGCCATCTTTGAGGACACGCGACACCGACTGCACCACGCCACGCAGCGCGTTGCCGTCGCCGTCGGTCACGCCAATCGTGTCGAGCGGATCGAAAGCGCCGTCAATGCGGCAAGTACCGTCGAACGTGGTGATAAATCCGCCGTCGTACTTTTCAACGGTGTATTCGGCGTTCGGAAAAGATTGGATCGGAGCCAGTTTTTGAATGGTGAGTTGCATGGCGATCAGATACCTTTGAAGGGTTCGATGGAGCCGCGCGAGGCGGCCCGTGGATGGTTAGGCGGCTGCGTCTTGACGCGCGACGATGTTGTGCATGAGGCGCGACGGCGCATAGAACTTGTGGCACGCCGTTTTGCTACCGAACTGCGACGGCGGATTCATTGCGACGTGGACCGCGAGGCGAGCCTGAATCGCTTCGCAGAACTTGGCTTCGAGTTCGCAAATGTGGGCATCGAGTTCGCGGGCATGAATCCCGGCTTCTTCATGGCGCGCTTCCAACTCGGCGGATTGTACGGCTTGATTCGCAGCAGCCATGGCCGCATTGCGTTCGTTCAGGAGCGCCTGCGAACCGTTCAGCATGCCCTGAATATCGTTTTGATCGTCGGTCGCGAGGCGCAATTGCATCGCCCACTTTCCGGTCGGATCGCCGTTCGTCTTCGCTTCGCGAACGGCCTCTTCGATCTTTGCGCGGGCCTCTGCGGCGCGCACCAGAAGGGCGCTATTCGCCTGCGCTGCCTGGTCGAGTGCAGTGCTGGCTTCGACGTGGGCGGCGCGTGCGCGGGCCAGATTTTCGAGGGCTTGAGTGGTCATCGTAAAACTCCTATTGGTTCAGATATCGGGCTTAAACGAAGCTCGAACGGGTATCGGGAATTGCACGCACGGACAGGTGCGAGCGCACTGCGTCAAGACGCGCGTTGCGGGCCTCTTGCAGGGTGATTGCGGCGGCGCGGATCGACGCTTCGCGCTCGGCTTGCTTCGATGCCTCTGCGGCGCGCGCAGCGGCTTCCTGAGCGGCTTGCGCGGCGGCGGCGGCCTGCGCTTCAGCTTCAAGTTCGCGGACGTATTCGCGCAGCTTCGCGGTCGGGTCGCCAGCGGTGAGCGCCTTTGCGAGCGCGGCGCGCGCATCGGCGATTTTCTTGCTCAGGTCTTCTTTCGACATCGTCGCGCCCTCCTGGCGTTTCGTGTTCGGTTTGGTCGTCACGTCGATCATCCTTTCTTCGATGCCAGCCAGTCGAGCACTTCGAGGCGGCTGTATTTCTTCGTTTTGGGGTTCAGCGTGTAAGGCTTCGGGAACCCCGGTTCTTTGGTCGCGATGCGGGCCGCCGTACTTTTCGACACGGCGAGAATTTCACTCACTTCGCCGATTGAGATTAGGTCTGCCCCGCGCCCGGCCACTACTACAGCGGCATCACTCACATGCGTACCTCCGGGTTTGTTGGTCTTTCGCGTCATTCGCGTCTTGTGCTTCGATGGACTCAACTATGGCGTCACGAATTTTTCGGGCGCAAACAAAATAAATCGCGTCATTCGCACCAGTCAGCACACCTGAAAGTAGTGATTGCACCATCGGTCTATCAACAGACAGGAGCACTCATGCACCGCCCATCACCCGTCACCAGCCGCGAGGCAGACCTTAACGCCGTACCGCGCCATGCTGCATTGATGGCTAATTTGTCACCCGGCCCACTGCTGAAGTCGCAGCAGCATGCCGATGCGCTACAGCACCACCTTCGCGCGAGCGGCAACACGCACGAAGGCAGTCACGCGCCCGCCAATCCGACGGCCGTTATCCGCCGTTCGCATGGCCCCGACGAACTGCTGCGCGGCGTGCCGAAGCGCAAGCCGGTAGCGCAGGGGATGCGCCGCGTTCGCGATGAAACGGAAGACGACGCACTCGCCCGCATGAGCGACGCCCGCGAGCAGCGCGCGGACAATGCTGGCCGCTCGATGAGCAAAGCCCAAGGCAGCGCGTTCGGCGCGTTTCAGGTTATGAAGGATCGCGTGCAGAAGGGCTTCGGTTCGTTCATGAAGGCGCTTGTGAGCGACGAAGAAGCGCGCGCACGCACTCTCAGCGTGCTCAACTCGCTCTATTGCAGCAACCCGGCCGCGCTCGCGAAGTCGGTCGGCACCGAACACGGCGAGTCGTTCGAATCGCGGTACGGGACGAGCGGCCTTACGGCAGCGCAAGCCGTCGGCGTGAAGGCCGCGCCCGCAGCAGCCAAGCCGACACTCGCAAAGTCGATTGCGAAGCCATCCACGAAGCCCGTCACGATGGCGACCGTCAAAGCGCGCTTGCTTGGCTTGGCGCGGGCGGTCGGCAACGAAGAACTCGTCAAGTCGCTCGAAGCTGGCTACGGCTCGAATTCGGCCACTCTCACGGGCGGCAGCGCCATGCGCAAGCAATCCCTGTCGAAGCGTGTCGCGAGCACCACCATCGGCGGCGATCCGAAGCCGCGCTACAGCCCCGAAGACCTGCTCAAAGGCGCAGCCGCTGCCCTGCACGCGGGAGCAATCACGGGCGCTGAAGCACAGGCGATTCAGCACCACGTCAACATGACCGGGGATTGCCCGGATCATCTTCTGAAGAAGCTGACTGGCGAGACCACCGCGACGCCCACGCGCCTATTGACCCGCTCTGAGGTCGAGGCAGCGTGCGCGAAGGGCATGCAATCCGGAGCGATCAGCGGCGCAGAGGGAATCCACGTCAGCACCTGCCTGAGTCTCGGCCACGCAATCGACGGCGGCGTAATGCAGCGCCTGAAGTCCATCCACCACAGCAAGTAAAAGGAGTATCGCGTTATGACATTTGACGAATTGCGCCGCGCCGTCGGCACCTTCGAGACCGCCGAAGAACAACTCGGCAAGAGCCTTCCTACCGGCGTGCGCGGCCTGCGTTCCGTCGCGCCGAAGTATTCCGCCGAGCAAATCGAGCACGGCGCAAGCCTCGCGCTCGCCCATGGCGCTATCGACGCACAGACGGCGACGGCGATCAGTTCGGCTCTCGCGCTTGGCGGCCCGGGTTCGATTCCGCAGAACATCATCGCCGCACTCGAAGGCCGCGATTAACCGGCTCAAATTTGAGCCCGTTGAATGAGCCCCTTTCGAGGGGCTTTTTCGTTGCGTGCGCGCCACAACAAATGCCATATTCATCAAGGATTTTGTTGACTATCTCGTGGCGCAAGTTCGTGACGCGAGCCTCTATCCATTGCAACGGGATAGGCGGGCGATCATGGCGGGACTTGGCAAGGGCGGGCGCGAAAGGCAGGAACAGATTCGCCGCAGTTTTTCCGCTCCGACCGTCACGCAGACGGACCCGGCGAAGATCGTCTTCTTCGACCGCGAAGTGTATGGCCTGAAGCAGAGCGTCTTCGATTGCGAGCGCATCATCGCCACCGTCACGCGCGAGCAATGCGCGGCCTCGCACCTGCGCAATAACATTGGATCGGCCTGCTACAAGTGCCCCATCGGATCGCACTTCAGCGGCGGCGCACCAGTCGCCGAAAACATGCACACGGCCGTCAATGATTCGCTCGGCCTCGCGTGCATCCGCTGTGAGCGCACCGGGCTAACGGCCACCAGGGTAATCGGGCGTTTTCGCCTCGTAAAGCAACACACGATCTGTATTTCGTGCGCGAATCGCGAGTATGAATGCGTCAAGGGCGCGAATAGTAAGGGCGCTGCGCCGCAAAAGTGGGCGCACCTGCGGCAAGCCACGGTCACGATTGAAGACGCGGCCGGCGAGTGGCAAACGCTTGATCTTGGCCTGCGCTCTGGCCGCGCCGAGTGCGAGCGCTACGTCGAGCGCATCCATCCCGGCAGCGTCATCGTTGAAGTTTTCATTGGCGGCGTGTCCATCCCGGTCGGGGCCGTCGATCCGAGGCCGGAATACTGGCCCGCCGTATCTCGCACAACGAACGCGCCCATCGCGGCAAGCAAGCCGCGCAAGAAAAGGACGCGCGCCGTTGCGCCAGACCACCAAGCCGCAGCGAAGGCCGTTGACTGGGACGATTGGGATACGCCGCTCTACGCGAAGCCCGTAGCGAGCGATGAAAGCGACGCCGATGGCAATGGCACCGCTCGCCGCGCCGGATGGTTGCCGCCCATGTCCGAAGAGGATGACGCGGCCTATCGCGAGTCGTTCGATGAGACCGCAGAGCCGTCCGCGCCGGTTGCTGAAGCCGTCGAGCACGTCGAGACCGCGCCGGTTGCGCTCGGCAACACGTACAACGGCATGCGCCCGGATCAGTTCGCCGCTCACTTCATGCACAGCCAGCGCGACGACGCGCCGAAGGGCATCACCGAAGCCGATCTCGTTCTCGCCACCGGATGCAGCTTGACCTGCGAATACGCGCCCGTACAGGCCGACGACGAGCCGACCGATACCAGCGCACCAGACGAAGCGCCGCAGCCCGTCATCGAGCCTGCACGCAAGCCGCAGAAGCCACTCACCGGCAAGCAACTGCGCAAGCTCGAAAAGGCGCAGCGTCGCGCCGAGCGTCAGGCACCAGCACCGGCACCGGAACGCCCGACCATCGGCAAGAGCCCGCGTGCAATCGCGGTCACAGCCCGCGCCTTGGTGCAGGTCGCGTTCGAGTTAAACGGTTTCACGGCATGAAAGCTCACTTCGACTGGACCGGCCAGCGCTGGGGCTCGCTTGTCGCGACCCAATACGCCAGCAAGGCGCAGCGAAAAAGAACCGGCGCTCGCTGGCTCTTTCGCTGTGACTGCGGGCGGGCGGCAAACCTGCACATCAGGGCCGTGCGCAGGGGCGAGCACACGACATGCGGACATTGCGTGTCTGCCAACTTCACCGAGCACGACGCGGCGCAGGCCATCGCCGACCACGTCGCCAGCGGCAACGCGAAGATCATCGTGCCGCCGCCCGTTCGCTCGAAACCGTTCGCCTGGTGTTTCCCGCGCGTCATCGGCCCCGACGGCCAGCCAGTCAGCCCGGTATGGCGCGCGCACGCAGCGACGTGACTTGACTCTTTCCGCATCCATCCACCAGGAATCACCATGAGCACCACCACGGGCACCGCCCACACATTCGGCACTTTCGGCCATCGCGCCGTCACCCGCACCACCGGTACGCTGTTCAATCCGAACATCATCGAGCATCTGGCATACACCACGCTGCGTTTCCGTCGCGACACCGAAGGCGAGGACGCCATGCGCTTCGCCGGGCATCTAGCGGTCTTCGAATACAACGAACCGACCGGGTAGACTAGTGGCGTTCGAATATGGAGCGGGGAAGAAATAATGAGCGAGAGAACTCCAAGTGAAATCGGCGATGCCCTTATGGATGCGCAGGAAAACGTGACGTTGCTGTTCCGGCGCAAGCCAAATCTTGCCATGGCGGCCATAAGCGTCGTCGTCGGCAGCGCAGCCATCCTCTGCCACTTCCCCACCAACGAGAGCGCTGCGAGTCTAGGTGGAGCGCTATTCGGTGCAGCAGCGCTCTTTACCGGTGCTTGGGTCGCCGAGACGACAAAAGCAGCATCTGAAAAGCAGGACGCGACACGGAGAATGGAAGCAGCAAGGGTCTATTTCACACCGGAACTGGCGCGCGTCATCGCGCAGCACGTCTACATCCTCAACCGGCTTGTTGCGAACTTCGTATCGACCTCGATGAAGTACGAACCACCGGGCGATCCGCTCACGGCATTTCGGCCCAGGAAGCCACTCCTATACCCGTCTGCACCTCAATTCAGGGATCTTTCCGAAGCGGACGCGACTCTGCTAATCGAGTTTTACGATGCGTCGCATGGCATTGCAGAAACCGTCAATTCATGGATCGAAGGCAAAACTGCTCTTGACTTTAATGCCTACAACGTTCTGATGCAGGACGTAATGAACAGCTTACGGCTCGCCGAAGCAGCGGTTGAGAGCTTTTGCCCAGACAGGCAATACAGCCCGATCATGCCTGCGTCAGGCACTTTGTCCGAACGGATTAAATCATCAATCTTGCAGGCAGAGGGAGCGATGAAAGCACATCAAGACAGGGCTGAAGCAGCCCGGATCGCGACCGAGCGCGCGTCTAGCGCCCTGGCTCAGAAGAAGCGTTGAACAGGGGCAACCGGCGCGAAACCGCGTCACGCGCCCTCATCTGCATCAACCGCCGCCCATACTCGCTTCGCCTCTTCCGCGACGGCGTTTACCTCGTCTTCGGTCAGGTCGGTAAAGCTATGCAGTTCCGACCCGGCCCGCACAAGAAGATCGACCGCAATCAGCAGCAGCATTCCGATTACGTCCGGTTCTGCCGGGCGGCAATATCCGAGTTCAGTCAGCCGCTCGCGGCCTGCGTGACGCGCAATAAGGCTCGTAATGCTCGTGTGAACCATTCCGCACAGGATGCGGTATTGCGCGTAGGCGTCGCCGATACCGCCGTCTCGCATCTTCTGCGCGAGGTCCATTTTTTGATGCCCGTCCTTTGCGAGCTTGTTGCGAATGGGCTTTTCGATTTCCCGCCACTCGCCGACCTTCTCTTTCATATCTTCTGGCACGTCCTTCAGGCGCAGAAGCTCATCGAACAGCACGACATTGTTTCGCGCGTTCTCGAAGTGCAATTGATTGAGATAGCCCGAGTCCTTCGAGAGATTCACGAGGTCGGCGACGCCTTCAAGCATCGAGCGGATCGGCCCCGCCGCATGGCTGGAATAACCGGCATCAATAAGGCACAAAGCCGAGCGGAACTGTTCGAATATTGTCAGAATAAGACTAGCGCCAATGCGCGCCTCGCCGGAATCTGCGACGTTCGCCTGCCCAAGCAGGTCTTCGAAGCTATCAAGTATCGTCGTCGCGGCGGCGCGCGCCGCTTCAGGCTTTGTCATTCAGCGTCTCCTTTGGTGTATTCGCTGGTCAGCATCGAAGTATAGAGGGGGCGCATTTCGAGCCACCATAAGCGCCGGGAGACATCCCCCAAACGCCCGGCCCGGTCCTCGGGCGCGTGACTTGGGCTGAAGCGACCGGTAGTACGGTGACGCGTTTTCCTAATGCCGCCCGCGTTTTCCTTATAATTGCCCCGAACGTAAAACAATTGACCGATCCGGGGCGTCACCATGAGAAAAACGATTCTGATTCTGGCCGTTGCAAGTCTCAGCGGCTGCGCCAGCACTGCGCCGACGAAGATAGGCGCAAACACCTATTACGCGTCCAAGACAAACACGGCGGGCATCTTCGGCGACGTTTCTGCCGTGGCGGGTAGCCTAATGGGCGAAGGCAATCAGTTCTGCGAGTCGCAGGGCTTAGAGTTCGAACTGGTCACTCAGCAGACGACGCAGAACATACCTGGCGTGCGGCTAGGTGGCGCGTCGATCACGTTCAAGTGCATTGCGCATGCGCAAAGCCCGATCATGCGCCCCGATAACGGCGTATCGACCGTCAACTAAGGCGACAGGAATCAATCGCGGGAGACTCACTCAGATGCGACGCTATTCGCGGGTCCGAGAAAAACTGCTCAACGCGCTCCACCGGCTCGCCACTCGCGAGGGCGACGTGCGCGAGCGCCTGCGTGCCGCGCATTGGCCGCTCAATCAATTGACCGCCCAGGAACTCCCGCCCGAACTGCTTGAGGACTGGGAAAGCATCATGCACCGCCTCACGCGGAAAGGACCGGAGCGCGACGCGGCCGGCGACGTATTGAACAGCGCGCTCGAACACACAATGCAGTCGATACGGAACAGCACCGGGCGGGCCATTGCGAACGACATCTACCGGCTGTATATGGCTTTCGTGACCGCCCGCGGTCTCTGACCGGCACGCAGCGAGCGGAACACCGACGCCCCTACGTGAACGCGCGCCGGAACCGGATCACTCGGAAGCCAGGAAACGGATTACGGCGCTTCGCCGAGCGCTCAATCACGCCGAGCCATTCGCGAGTGCGGTCGAAGTCATCGCGCAGCCCGTCCACGGCTGCATCAATGTATGGAGCCGGTACGCCGCTCACCAGCAGTTCGAGCATCAGCGCCGAGATAGTGCGCTCGAACAGGTCGCACGCGTCGTCTGGCAGGTAGTTCATTGATTGGCTCATATCGGTCCTAATCGTTCGTCATCACGCGCGCCACGCGTTCGCGACGCGTCGATTTCGCGCGGGGCGCTGCCAGGCCCACGCGCCCGTCGAGAATCTCGCGAAGCTCGGCATCAAGGCGCTCGCTCATCGAGTCATATGCCGGGTTGTTCGCGATCAGGCGATCAGCGCCGAAGTGGGCCAGGCGCTCAGTGGTGCGCTCGCCGGGGTAGACGGTCACCGTCGGCAGCTTCGCGCTTGCGGTGGCGATGCCCAGCGCGGCCATCTTCGCGTCGAGCGCGGCATTGATTTCAGCGTGTGTCTTACGCATTCTGGTTCTCCGTTGCGATCACGTCAGTTACTTCGGTTGCGTTGCGGCCGTACGTGGCGGCCACTGGCAGCAGTTGCTCGCCGGGCTGCACATGGACCACGATGCGGGCTGGCGTCGGCTTCATGGGCTTTCCGACGAACTCGGCGACTTCCAAGCGGACGCGCTGAAGCTCGGCTTCCATTTCGGCGGCTTGCAACGCGATCAGCGCCGCCACGTTCCGCTGCGATGCCAGCGCCGTCCCGGCACCCTCTTTCGTCCCGGCCTTCCTCAGCGACTCGTACAGCTTCGAGCGGGCCGCGTTCAGTTCCTTCAGGTGGCGGGCATTAATCGCGCGCTGGCGGGCCACGATGGCGGCCTTCACGAACTCCTCGCGATCTACTTCGTCCAGGCCGTCGGGGATGCGGATTTCGTCGGCGTAGTCGTTCGATTGGGGCTGCTGGGGAGCCTGCGCGGCGCTCGGCGGCACGTAGACATCGGCCACGACGCGAGCGGGCTGTGTAGACGCCCCTGGCTCGTACAGGTGTACGGCTTGGGTCTCGCTCTGCACGGCACTTTCTGTAAATTTAGAATCCCTCACCTGAGCAGGCGTTTGCACCTGCGACGGCACCCCTTGATCCTTCTGCCACTTCTCTTCGCGGGCCTTGCGGGCGACCAAACTTTTCGAACAATCAAGGACTTGCGCGATTTTTCCCAAGCCGAGACCGGGTTCGGTTTCGTAGCGCTTGCGGGCGGCGGCCCATTGCTCGTCTGTGACTTTTTGGTGCGACATTGCGGACTCTGCCTGCGGTTCAATGGAACCATTGGGCCATCACGTCCGGTCTGCGTACACACCCCGTACACAGGCCGTACACCACCACGTACACGGTCAAAAACCGGGCGGAAATTGAAATTCTTACTCGGGGGCGGCGACCGCTGCGCGGATACCAGCGGAATAGCGTTGCGAGGATCGCGCGTGAGCGGCCCGCACCCTACGGCGAATGTCTTGGCATGGTCGGCGGTCGAGAACGGCTCTACGTGGCTATGGCTCGCCTATGGCGAATGGATGCGCGCGCAACTATGCGGATAACGCAGAGTGAATCCGATCAATGACTTAGCGATGATATCTGCGCGAGACGCAGAATTACTCAATCGAATCAGTAGGTTAGGCAGAATTTTGCTTGCGCTGTTATGCGGCGTCAGGCACAATCTCGTCACCGGCTTGCAAAGCGCGAGCCACAAACAACGACGCCCCGAGAGCGGCAAACTCTGCGGGGCGTCAAGACCAACCGTATAGGGCGGCTGGGGAGTGCATATTGGCTGGTGCTGGCACTGGCTTCGATTATATCCAGCTTGATTCTGCTTATCAAGTACACCTTAGCGAGCGATTGAATTGCGCTCGCCCGACCTTACCCGCATTGCTCGTACCGCCTTCGAAATCTCGAAGGTGTCAAATGAACACAGCAGCACAGCAGCAGAAGCCCGCAGGCGTCGTCGGCGTGTATCTGCATCAACCGAAGCACGCCGTACACCTGTGGGTCGGTCGCATCTGGATCAAGGGCAAGTGCTCGCAGGTTCCCGGCCGCTACAACACCGCTATCGAAGCCCATAACGCGCGCTGCGACCACATGGCGAAGCTGGGCCTTCCCGCGCCCGCAAAGATCGTCGCAGAGGCCGCGTAATGACTGCGCGCACCCAAAAGAACGCGGGCAAGATGCCTGCGATGCAGTTCTACCCTGCCGACTGGCGCAAAGACCCGGGCGTGCAGGCTCTCGGCTTCCATGATCGCGGCGTGTGGTTCGAAATCCTCTGCATCATGCACGAGTCGTCGGAGCGTGGCGTTCTCTTGCTGAACGGATTGCCGATGCCGACGCAGGCGCTCGCAAACATCCTTGGTTTGGATATCCAAATTCTCAACCAAACCTTAACCAACCTCACAACCTACGGCGTAGCAAAGGTGAGGCATGCGGATGGCGCGCTGTATTCGAAGCGCATGGTCGCAGACGAAAACCTCTGCCAAATTCGCCGCGAGGCAGGCAAAAAGGGGGGGAATCCCGCTTTGCTTAACCAAAAGTCCAACCAAGCGGATAACCAAGCCGTCAACCAAACGGCAACCCCTTCATCTTCATCTTCATCTTCATCTTCATCTTCAACTACGGTTAGTAAACCTCTCTCTCCTGCTGCGCAGTCGGTCGAGAGTGAGTGTGGTCCGGTACAGGCGAGTCTGATTCCCGGCGAACAGGAGGGAAAGCAGAGCGCGGTGACGAAGGCGCAGCCGGTTGACGCCGACTTCGAAGCAGCATGGGGCATCTATCCGAAGCGCGCAGGCGGCAACAGCAAGACCGAAGCACTGAAGGCGTGGACGGCTCGCGTTAAGCAGGGCAAGAAGCCCGACGACATGATTGCTGGCGTTATGCGCTACGCGAAGTTCTGCGCGGCGAAGGGAAACATCGGGACCGAGTATGTGAAGCAGGCTTCGACCTTCTTCGGCCCGTCGCTGCATTTCGAGGAAGCGTGGGATATCCCGGTCGCAACGGAGCGCCCGCAGTCTGGCGGCTTCATGACGACGCAAGAGCGCAACCGCGCTATCAGCGACGCCAACATGCGCGCGTTTCTCGAAGACGATGGCGCGACGCCCTTTGATGCGCTGCCGCCGCCGAATGACCCCTTCACGATTGACATGGAGTAAGCCATGCTGGCCGAAGACAAAACTGAATTCACCAAGGCGCTTAACCTCTGCTGTTCCACGCTTCGCCAGCCGCTCCCGGAAGTTGATTCGCTGAAATTCTGGTTCAAGCTGCTCGAACCGTATTCGCTCGCCGACGTGAAGGCCGCGCTCATTCACTACATGCAGGCAGGAACCCGCTTCGCCCCCGTTCCTATCGACGTAATCAGCCATATCGAGAAACGCGTGGACCGCTGGGTATCCGCCGATGAGGCGTGGGCCATCGCGACGCGCGGGTACGATCCGCGCAACACAGTTGAGACGTGCAACGAGATCGACGCAGCGACTGACGCAGTGCGCCACCTCCTGGAGGCTGGCGACAAGTTCAACGCGGGCCGCGCGTTCAAGGATATCTACGTGCGCCTGACGGATGCCGCGCGTCAGACCCAGCAGGTTCCGCGCTGGCGTATCTCGCTTGGCACGGATGCCGAGCAGCGTGAGCAGGTAGTGTCGAAAGCCGTCAGCGCTGGCCGTATCTCGTTGGCGGATGGTCGCGCCGCTTACCCGCTTCTCGCGAGCCCGGGCGACGATGAGCCTATCGACCCGAAGACCGCAGCGGAAAACCGCTCGAAGGTCGCGAACATTCTGGCGATTCTTCAGAAGCCGAAAGCCGCCGCTGTCGCTCGCGACATGGACCCGAAACTTGCTGAATCGCGCGATGCCGCAGCGGAACAGGCGCGCAAGTGCGCCGAGTACGAAGCGCAGCAGCGCACCAAGGCAGAGGCAGAGGCTTTCCGCATGATCGCGTCTATGGCTCACCTGTCCGACGACGTGCTCGCTTCCATGGTTCGCTTGATGGCAGAGCACCAGGAGGTCGCATGAGTGGGCGCAATGGTTTGTATTTTGCCTGGAAGCTGATCGACCGCTACCGCAACCGCGAGGCCATCAATGAGCACCAGATCGAATTCGCGCTGAAGGCGATTGAGACAGTCACGGGCCGCCGTCCGATCCACGGCTCGCAGGCGCTCGAATTCGAGGACGAAGCCCGTCTTCGCGAAAAGGTCGTGGCGCGCTAGACCAGAGCCGTCGCCACGCCGCTCGCAAGATAGTCCGAGTGGTGTGGTGACGGTGGCGAGCGCCAGCGGCTCTAAAGACCGCTAAACGATTCTGCGTTGCGCACCGACTCCGACCGCGTATCGCCTGCGACGGATACCAACTTTTCGACGCAACCAGTCAGCCTAAATATGTATCGCCTGCGAGCGATACCAACTTTCGGATTCAAGATGACGAAGTTTATGACACCGCGCAAGGCCGCGATCCTTCGCATGCTCGAAGAACACGACGATGGCACATACGAGGAGATCGGGATTCCGCCATACACCGCCACGGACATCGCGAACTATATCGACTGGTTCGGCGGTGATAACGGACGCCCGGAGATCAAGTGGATTGAGCGCCCGGACGGCACGAAAACATCCGCAGACCCAAACTGCTTTTGGAGGGCGTCAGAAAGCCAGGTTCAGTCTTTCGCTCGCACGTTACGCGGAATGGTCGCAGAGGGGCTGCTCATTCAGGTTCGCGAGAAGCAGGACACGATCAACGGCATGAGCGGGCGCACTATGGAGATGCCGCGCGTGTGCTATTGGAGCGCCAGGACGTTTGATCGCGACATGCGGCGCGCGCAGGCGTGGCACGCTGGCCGCGAAGCAAAGTACGGATGGCAGCCGAAGAAGTTCGAGCGCTTCATGGGCGCAGTCGAGGATATCGGCGCACCGCCGCCGAAAATGATCGTATCGCCCGCGCACGATACCGAGATTATCGACGTGTAGCGCCATCCAATATGCGTATCGTCCGCGAACGATACATAGAATTTTCAGGGTAACAGCGGGCGCAGCGCCGGGAGATTCCGGTATCGCCCGCGAACGATACATAGAAACAGGACGAACATGAACGACACGACGAATGAACAGCCGGTGAGCCTCACGGAAGCGCTCAACGCGAACGCCATCCCGTTGTCCGCAGTCGCGGCGGGCAAAGTCCTGCTGGTGGCGGGTATCACAGGCGTGGCCTGGCGCGATAGCTCGAAGCCCGGCCGCCCGGCGAAGGCGTACAAAGTCGCGACAAGCTACGGCGAATCGCTCGGCGCGACCAATGAGAAGGCCACGGTTCCGACTGGGGACCCGACGAATCTCAAGTTCGACCGCAGCCGCTTTGCCGCGCTGTGGGCGTCGAAGGCGGTGCAGGATGCGCTCGCCGACCTGCTCGAAGCTGGCGACGTGAAATTGCGCGGCAGCGCTGCGCAGGGCGCGAGTGAAGCGTTCTAGTCTATGCGTCCGAAGCAGAGCTTAGGATCAAGCCCAGCGACACCGGGCTTTTTTTGCGTCTGGCGAAAAATAAATTCTGTTAGTTTTACCGAGAATTTCCCCATATTCGACAAGGGATTTTATGTGGATTCTGCGTCCGACGCATCGCTGAAACGCCCGTCTGGCGTGGGTTTTCGGCTTTTTTTGCTTGTTTGTTTGTTCGACATTCGATACAGTCCCACCAACGCCTCGCAATCCTGCGGGCAAACACCTGAGGAAACTTCCGAATACTGCCCGCCAACGATTTTTTGCCGGTCTTTTTAGGGGTTTCGTATGTCCGAAGTAATCAGCAACACCTTGGCGCGCGTCGGCGCGTCGCATGATCTGACGAAGCCGCTGATGATGTCCAGCCGCGAGATCGTCACGGTCGCCGAGTCGATTGGCGCTGAGAAGGAGCACAAGAAGATTCTGCGCGATATCCGCGTGATGCTGCTGAATCTGCATGGCGGTGAGTGGCTGAAGCAGCAGCTTCCGGAGAAGGGCCGCTCGACGTTTCTGCTCGCGAACAATGACCGCCTTTTTGATGAGTTGCTGGCTGGGCCAAATTTGGCCCACGCACTCGGGGCCGAATTCACGTTTGAGCGCGACGTGCGCGACCGCGTCATTGAATTCCGCTTGAACAGGGAACTGTCGATGACGCTGGTGACCGGCTACGACGTGAATCTGCGCCACGCCTGCATCAAGCGCTTGGATGAACTGGAGCGCGTGATTGCTGCGAAGACGCTGGCCGCTCCCGCGCCGACGCCCGAGCCCGCTGCCATCGAAGACAAGACGATTGCCCGCGTGTCGAAGGCCATCATCGTGCTTGACCTGCTGGCTGGCTCGAAGTCGTATGGCCTGACGCAGGAGGAGCACCGCAACGGCGTCCACAAGCTGATCCGCTCGCACGGTCTGCCGACCGACATGCTTCCGGCCCCGACCGATGACACGTATTCGGACGAGGGCTCTGCGACGCACCTGCTGAAGAGCGCTGGCCGGTGCCTGCCGGTGCCGCGCTTTTTCAAGCTGCTCGAAGAGGCTGGCATTGTGTACCGCTTCGCGCGCCCGAGCACGAAGAGTAAGGACGTTCTCAAGTACTCATGGCGCTTCACGACGGAAGGCATGCGCTTCGGCTATGACGAGCGCGTGGGCCGCAGCAAGGACTATACGTGCCTCTTCTACGTCTCGAAGTTCACGGAACTGCTGCGCCTGATTTCGCCGGGCTATCACCGCCTTGTGGCGAGTGGCGCGTATGTGCCTAGGTGGCCGAAGTCGGAGAACGAGAAGCACGCTGCTGCGTACCGCCAAAAGATGGAGCAGGCCACTAACCAGTCGCGCGACGTGCGCGAGGCAGCCTATTACCAGAACTCCACGCGCTAAACGTCGGCAACGGCTCCCCGGCCGGTCGCATTCTTCCTCATGGGCAGATCGCAACACTCTCAAAAATAATCAGCTGCGCGCGATCTTTTTTGATGATGCGTGGTTAGTATTCAACTCAACGTACGCACAAGCGTACAAACACACAAAGGAAGGACGATATGGATAAGAGGTTTGCAGCACGCATTGACGGCGAGCGCCACCACAAGCTGAAGGTGCTTTGCGCTCAGTTGAAAACCGACATGAGCACCGTTGCCCGCGAGGCGATTGACGGTTTTCTCGCGAAGCACGGCGTCAAGATCGAGGGCGACAAGCAGGAACAGAAGCAGCCGTAATCAGAGACTCCCCAGTCCAAAAGTTGTAACTCCATTTTCAATAGTTCTACTAAAAGACTGTAAGGAATCTGCATCATGGCTAAAACTATCAAGGCAGCAAACTCGAAGAAGTCCGCGGCAACGACGGCGAAGAAGGCGAAGAAGGTCGCGCTTCCGGTGTTAGACCCGGCACATATCCCGGTCATGCACCATGAGCTTCACTCGTTCAAGACCTTTGGCCGCTCGAAGTGCTACAAGCGCATCGTGGAGCTTGATGGGGTTGGCGCGGCGGCACTGATCGCGAGCGAGAAGGATGCGCCCGCCCTGCTCGCAAGCGGCAAGACGCTCGCTTATGTCGGCGAGGACTTGTGCGTTGTGACGACCGACATGGCGCTCATTGAAAGCGCCGTGAAGGATGAATTCGAAGCGGAGTTGACCCCGAAGGCGATGGCGCTCTATGCCGAGCATATCGGCCTGCCGTTCTTCGCCGGCGAGCGTGAGTACGAGAACGTGCGCGGCACGCCGTACGGCCTCTATAGCGATTGCATTGAACAGGAAGACTTCGATAAGGTTGATGCTGAAATGGCAGCATCGTACGAAGTCATGCTGCTCGCTAATGCCGAGTTCGCAAAAAAGCCGATGGGCGAGCCCAAGCAGTTGTTTGCCGATCCCGTTGACGGCCAGCCTCTCGCCGCTACGATTCTGAATCTCGTTGTGGGCGCTCACGAGCACGAGAAGATTTCGAAGGATTGGCACCACGTCGCGGTAACGTACACGAAGACGTGGAAGGCGAAGCACGGCCTCTCGAAGGTTGACCACGCCTGCCCGAAGTACCGCGCATTCACGCGCAACGTGTGGATGCAGCACAAATACCATCGCGACCTGGCTGCGCTCGCCCGCTCATATCTTAGCCGCATGACAGAGCAGTATGTGCAGGCATCGGGAGTGCCGCTCTAACCTCTGCGCCGATGATCGAATGACTCCCCAGCGCCACTAGATCATAAAATTCAGTAGAGACTTAGAGATTCGAGATATGAAAACCACGAAGACCATCGTTCGCCGCCTGTTCGACGCCCGCCGCGCCATCATGGCAGCGCTCGCCGTCATCGAGCAGTGCAGCCGCGACGAGCACAAAATCCGCGTGAAGGAACGCCACTTCCAGAAGGTCGAAGAACAGGGCTTCCCGGTCAACAAATCGTTTTTGGTTGAGACCTATCACGGCATCGTCGCCCGCCGCTTCCGCGCTCGCGAGTCGATCATTTCGGCCGCAGAGGTCTTCTTCGATACCTGCGACGAGATCGACGCGACCATGAGCGCGCCGCAGAAGTGGGACTTGCTTGGCTGCGGCCACCGCGCGGACCCGAGTCGCAACGAACCCTTCGCAAAGATGGTTGGCCTGGGTTACGAGCACCCAATCGGCGGCGAGTGCAGCTTCGGGCCGCTGAAATTTGCTGGCGTGCTCAACACGACGCCGCTGTTCCGCTCGCAACATGAGGCGGATCGCGAGGTTGCACTTGCGTACGAGGAGCGCCAGCGTCACGCCGCGCACGTCCGCAGCTTCGGTATTCAGGCGATCGAAGCGACGCGTCTGGCGGCCCGTCTGGCGGAAAACAAGGGATTCGTTCACCGCGCCCCCGAAACAGTCCATTGATTCGGACGCACCAATGAAAAAGGCCCGCTACGTGCGGGCCTCTTTCGTTACTGCCGGGTCATTCGTCCAGGTCTTCGCGCGATTCGCCGCGCCTCTCCCGCTTGGCTTTGCGCTCCTCGCGGGCAATGTCTGCGTCGATAAGGTCTCGAACGCGCTCCACGCCGAACTGCTCAATATGGCGCAGTTGGCGCGGGTAGTAGCGAAGGGTTTTGGCGACAAGGCGCTGCTCCTCGTCTTCTAGGCGAGGGCGGCCGCCGACGTTTTTGGTGGTGTCGTTCGTATCCATGGGCTGAATTGTACGTCACTAGGATGCCGTGTACAAATACCGGGGTATCTGGATAGGTTGACGTGTACAAATACCTCTTGACCGAGAGAGGTTTGCGTGTACAATTACCTCATCGAAACACAAACACCGAACAAGACATGCAATCCAACGTGCTCCCCTTCGTAAAGCCGGTCGCCGCCGTAGAGCGCCCCTATCGCCTGAAGTTCAAAACCCCGATTGACGGCGCTGTCGTTACGTCCGAACTGGCCTTCACGTCAGACGACGAGCGCTCTGCCAAGGCGTGCGAACTCGTCAACAGCCGCGTGGCCGTCGTGTTTTTGCCAGTGAATCAGTAACCAGTAGCGCCTAACCCCGCATGACAACCCCAGGTTTTATATTTCGTACTACTTATGGAGTTGTCCATGTTTCAGCAAAACAAGACTGATTTTTCCTGCATCAAAGAGCTTGCCGAACTTTTCGATCCAGTTATCGCCGAGGTCAGGGCGAATACCGAATGGATGCGGGCATTTAACGAAGCACTGCAAGGCAAGCGCCCCTGCCCGTAAGTTGCCGCTAAGAATCACGCAGTACCGTCGCCGGGTCGGTTACCCGGCAACTTTCGATAGACATACCCAGTGAATACACATTTCATCGTTGTGCCAGTCCCGAACGAAGCCGAGCGCGAGAAGGTTGTCGCAACGCTTAAAAAAGAGCTTACCGCCGATCAGTTCGCGCGCGTCTTCATCGAAGTGCGCCCCGACACTTTCACCCCGCACAAGTCGCCGAAGATCAACACCAAAATCGGGCTGCCGACAGGTTCCGGCATGCGCGAAGACTAACGACAAACACGCGCGGGCTCACGGGTCCGCTCACAATAACCAGGATACCTAAATTATGTGGCTCCTCGATCCTAAAGCTGGACTTATCTCAATCATCGCGTCAGACCGCGACGCGAATGTTCTCGTGTGCCGTGCGCGCACCGCTGGATCGCTTCGCATGGTGTTTGGCGCTGACACGGAAGAAGTCGAACTCGACGGGCGCGATTACGCCTACCGCGCATTTATCGACCGTCGCACCGTCGGGGCCGTGATTGCGGGCCGCTTGATGAATTTGAGCTACACGAACGTGAAGGGCTCTATCGACCCGCAGAACCACGCGCTGCACGACGCCTTCATGGAAACCTGGCACACGTTCGCGCGCATCGGCGACCGCCCGCCGTACGCGCGCCGCTCTCAGCGCAAAGCCTAACCCGTCGCTCCCCGCCGACCCACACAACACAGAGAAAACCATGCCGAGATACCTGCGCCTCAATCGCCGCCCGGAAGGGCAGAAGCCCCGCGCCACGTCGTTCGCTGACCTGCCTGCTGTCATCGCCAATGCTCCTGTGCAGCCCGCGCTGTTCGAGCCGACTGCCAAGGCGGAAACGGCCCTTTCCGCGATTCATGCCGTGCTCGAAAGCGCCGGTCATCGCGAACCCGTCGAACCGATCTTCGATGTCGGCCGCCTGCTGGTACGTGCGCAGCCGAGCGCCGCGCAAGCCAAGCGCCTTTCCGGTGCCCTGATTAAATGCGCTGCGGCGTTCGACCGGTGCCGTGTGGTGGCGCGCGACTCCCGCGTGAAGGCTTCATGTGAAAGCTGGTCGGCGCGCGTCTTCAGCGCGTTGCGCAGCGCTGAATCGACCCTTGGCGACGGCGCGCAGCGCATCGCCCGATACGACGCCGTGGACACGATGCTGATTGCCTTGTATGCGGCTCACGGCGTGTTCCAAGCGCTCGCCGACGGCTCGGACTGCCCGCACTTTGACGATGCCTGCGTAGACGGAATGCTGGTCGTGCAGAAGGCGCTGAACGCCGAGGCGTCGCCGGTCGATAACCGCGCCGAGGTCACGGCATGATCGCCAGCTTCATGAATCGGAAGACGGCCATACGTTTCGCGCAGGGCTTGATCTTGTCGCTGGGCGTCGCGTTGCTTGTGGCGCTTGTCGTGCTCTCACCATGAGCGAGCAGGCATTCTGGAATGGCCTGATTTTCGGTTCGTGCATCGGTGGGCTGATTGGCGGCCTGTCAGTGGTGGCGGCGCAGCTTCTCAGGCGGGTTCTGCGCCGCTCGCCGCGCGATGAAGTGGATTGGTTCGATCTATAAAAGGGGTTCGTCGTGGACGTTTTCGCAGGCATCGTAGGTATTTCGAGCAGTCAGGCATGGTCGCTCGTCGGCGCACTCATTCTGGCCGCGCTGTTCGGCGGGTTCCTTCTGCGTTTCTGGAAGGTCGCGCTGGTCGGGGTCGTCGCAGTTCTGGTGATCGGCTTCCTGCACGAACACGTCAAGACGAACCTGCCGATGCCGCAAGCTGACGCGACAGCGCAGCCGCAATATCGCGATGTCGTACCGCAGGTGATCCCGTACAGCGGGCCGCCTTCCGATGCCGAGCAGGACGCAATCGACGCAGCCAGCGCGGCAAGCGCAACCGTCGCGCCGGAACCCGAGCTACCGGCCGACGAGCGTGCGTATCTGGACAAATGCGCCGCCGATGGCGAGAACAGTCGCGAAGAGTGCGTCAGTTTGTTCGCCGAGAAGCGCTATGTCGAGTCGGAACCGGCGAGCGATGCCGCAGCCAGCGATGCCCCGCCAGCCGATCAACCGGCAAATATGAACGACAGCGAGCGCGACGCCGCGCCCGCGTCAGAAACGCAATAACCAACTCAACAAGGATTCAAATGAAGAAGATCATCATTCTCGCCGCGCTGCTCGCGGCATCGCTCGCCGGTTGCGCAGGCATCAACTGGGGGCCGCCAAGCGATCCGAAGACCCCTTTCGACTTTCCTGCTGAAACGCACTGCATGCAGATAATGGGCTCGCCATCATGTCACGCCGATAGGGGCGAGTGGGCCGAGGATATCCCGAGCTACGTGATTTTCCCGAATGGGAGCACTGGCGAATGGATGATCGGGCCGTTTGCGAGTCAGGCGGAAGCCGACAAGGCAAAGGCCGAGTTTGCGGTCCACGACGCACAAGAGGATGCAAAGCAGGCGGCAATCGTGGCTGACGCAAAAGCGAAGCATGACGCGTACGTGAAGCAGTTGGCCGATCAGCAGGAGGCTGCGAATCACGAGCTTCAGCAATTGGCTAAAAACTCCGCGCTGGCGGCCAGCATTGCGCACAAGACGCACGCGTTCGCCTACTCGCGCGGAATTGGCAATCAATTGCTGCTCACGCATTCGAAGTGCCCTGTCGGCGGCGAAGGGGACTCTCTCGGCATCATGTATGGATACAGCAGTCTCATGGGAAGCTGGGCAGCGCTTGGATGCTGGGGCCATAAGACCGATGGTGACGCGGACGCGATTGCTTTCCATGTGATCTTCAAGGGCGACGACGGAAAGTGGAGTGCTGCTGGCGGGAATGCCTACACGTATCCGGCTGGCGCATTCATGCAAGGCGATCCGCGCCCGACTCGCGCATTCGAGTAACCGCTATTCGACAAGGCTTTTCTAAGGGGGTGGTGATTCGTGACGCCAGCATGGGCCAATCGCTTTGATGCGCAGCGCCCAGCGGATAGGTGGCGCACGTAACCGCCGCATCGCAGACATCGGACATCGCAGCTTGTCTCCGATAGAGTCTTCTAGGTTCGCCTGGCTTCGATGGTCTGCGACGATTGGCACTCGCTACCGTGCTTCAGCAAGGATGCCCCGCGCCGCACTCCACGGTTGCGGGGCATTTCATTTTCGTGTTGCGTGAGGCGCAGAAGATCAGTAAAGTTCTGCTCGTTGGGCAGAAAGGCGCAGGGGCGCTTCTCTGCCCTTTTTGCGTTCTGAACCTGGAAAACACAAATGACACACTTCTTCGGCGGCATGGATTCGATTTTGGGCCATAGGACGGCCCGCAGGCGCGAGCGCCATGCCCACGTACTCCATCGCCTGTGCGAGGCCCGCAACGAGGCCGCAATGCAGTCCATCGGCGGCGGCAGCGCGGACACGCCAGCGCCACGCGCACCACGCACACAGCGCCGCACGGCTCGCAAACCGGCTGGCGGTGACGGTGGCGACTCAGAGGGTGAGCCCGCGCCGGCGCGTCACTCGCACGTCAGGGCGCTGGTCTACAGCCTGGACGAAGTCGCACAGGCCGTATCGTTATCCACTGGCAACGTGCAGAAGCTGGTTCGCGAAGGGTCGTTTCCGAAGCCCCGCGCGATGTCGGCTCGCCGGGTGGGCTGGATCGTGCGCGAGGTAGAAGCGTGGGTGGACGCCCTGCCTATTTCCGACATGCTTCCGCCAAAGAACTGCGGCCAGCGTAACGCCGCATAGTCACCCCTGCTTCGCGCTGGCCGCTTTCACATGCGCGGCGGCCAGCCTCTCAAGCTCCGCATCTAGGCGAGTCAGCCACTCCATTTTTTCCGGGTCGAACTTGTACAGGTTATAGACCCCGGCAACCCCAGGCAGCATGTGGCCGATGATCGACTCGCCAACGTCGTGCGGACAACCGAGCGCGGCCAGAAGCGTTCGCGATGATCGCCTAAGATCGTGCGGGCCCCAATGCGTGACCGTCAGCCGCGTGCGCTCCCAGTTCTCGCGAATTTTGCAATAGGGCTGCCTGAAGTAGACGCTTTCCGACACTACTTTCTGCTGCGTATGGCCCGGCCCCTTGTCCGATGGGAACAGATACCCCTTCCCGTGCGCAGCAATGCGTCTTCGCACGATCAGCGCGGCGCGACCAATGAGCGGGACACGTTGATCCATGGCGTTCGCGTGGCGGGCGTTCTTCGTCTTGTGCTTCGGTATTGTCCACACAAGCCCATCGGGCGTGTCAGCGACTTCTGAGCCCATCATTGCCATGATTTCAGCGCCACGGCACCCGGTCCACAAATAGAGCGTTAGCGCGTCCTCAACGAGTCGCGAGAAGTTCGGCAGCCAGACGATCAACTCACCCAGTTCGGCCGCCGACAGCACGCGCTTGACGACGCCGATCTTCTCGCCAGCAATCGTCTTTCCCGTTGAGCGCAACTTCCCGCGCATTATCGAGCGCCAGTGGTTCGGCGTTGCGTCCGGAAGGCGGCCAGCATCGAGCGCGTGATCCCACGCGGCGGCCAGTTCGCGCTTCAGGTTACCGGCCTGCGTCGGTATGCTCGCGTGCGATTCAATCAGGCCGAACGCATCGCCGCGCGTGAGTGTGGCGGCATCCTTCGCCGAGAACGTCGCCGGAATCATTTTCAAAAACATGCGACGCACTTCTGCGGCCCCCTTCGCCTTTCTGTGCGCGTCCACATGGCCGGTTAGATACGCGTCACAGACGGCCCGCACGGTCTGCGCGCCCTGCGGCGCACGCGCGACCTTCGGAGCCGCTGCGCGCGCCTCTGAGCGCTTCTTCGAGGGGTCTTCGCCGTTGGCTACAGCGTCGCGCAGTTTCGACCATGCACCCGCCGCCGCCGCGACCGGCATGGCGGGCCATTCGCCGATCTTCACCTGACGCATGAGTCCGTCAATCGGAGATCGATAGCGGAATGACCACGAGCGGCGCGATGAAGTCACCACGAGCCGAAGGCCAGGGCAACCCTCTACGTTAAGATGCTCACCGGGCGCGAGCGATTTGGCGGTGTGTGCGTCGAATTTCATGACAGCCTCGTATGGTTGGTTTTGGGCTTGCGTCGATTTTCCCGACGCGTCGATTTTAGCCCATGCGTCGATTTTCTGAAAAAACGACGCAAAACAATCGAATGTTGCTGCGCGTAGTTGGGCGTAGTTGGGTAGATTAAGATTGGGCGAAAAGCCCGTCAGATATGGAGTTCAAGGCATTGCAGGCAGCAAACCCAAGCCCAGCAAGGGCAAGCGAGAAAGCCGAAACGCCAATGATGCAGCAATACCTGCGCATCAAAGCGGATCATCCGGGCACGCTGGTGTTCTACCGGATGGGCGACTTCTACGAACTCTTTTTCGACGACGCCATAAAGGCCGCCCGCCTCCTCGATCTGACGCTGACGCAGCGCGGCGCGTCAGGCGGCAATCCGATCAAGATGGCCGGCGTGCCGTATCACGCGGTCGAACAGTATCTGGCCAAGCTGGTGAAGCTCGGCGAATCGGTCGCGATCTGCGAACAGATCGGCGACCCGGCGACGTCGAAGGGCCCTGTCGAACGTAAAGTGATGCGCGTGGTCACGCCGGGCACCCTCACGGACGCCGCGCTGCTGTCCGACAAGAGCGACGTCTATCTGATGGCGTTGTGCATCGCGCACAACCGCCGCGGCGTCGCGACCAGCGTCGGGCTGGCGTGGCTGAATCTGGCGAGCGGCGCGTTGCGCCTCGCGGAAGTCGCACCCGACCAGGTGGCGGCCGCACTCGAACGCATTCGTCCCGCGGAAATTCTGGTGGCCGACTCCACCGCAGACGCCGCGAGCTGGACCCCGCCCGTCAACGCCAGCGCCCTCACCCGCGTGCCGGTGTGGCACTTCGATATCGCGTCGGGCACGCAGCGTCTTTGCGATCAACTGGAAGTGGCGGGCCTCGACGGCTTCGGCGCCCATTCGCTGACGGCCGCCTGCGGCGCGGCCGGCGCGTTGCTGCTGTACGCGGCGGCCACGCAAGGCCAGCAATTGCGCCACGTGCGCAGCCTGAAGGTGGAATACGAGTCCGAATATATCGGCCTCGACCCGGCCACGCGCCGCAACCTCGAACTCACCGAAACGCTGCGCGGCACCGAGTCGCCCACGCTGTGCTCGCTGCTCGACACCTGCTGCACGACCATGGGCAGCCGACTGCTGCGTCACTGGCTGCATCACCCGCCGCGCGAAGCCGCAGTGGCGCAGGCACGTCAGCAAGCTATCGGCGCACTGCTCGATGCGCCGCCCGGCTCTAGCGTCGAAACGCTGCGCGGTGCGCTGCGGCAAATCTCGGATATCGAGCGGATCACCGGGCGTCTCGCGCTGCTGTCCGCGCGGCCTCGCGATCTGTCGAGCTTGCGCGATACGTTCATCGCGTTGCCCGAACTGCGCACGCAACTCGCGGCGGTGTCGTCCAACGCGGATTCGCTCGCGCGTATCGACGCCTCACTCGTGCCGCCGCAAGACTGCGTCGAACTGCTCAAGCGCGCGGTCGCGCAGGAGCCGTCGGCGATGGTGCGCGACGGTGGCGTGATCGCACGCGGTTATGACGCGGACCTCGACGAATTGCGCGATATTTCGGAGAACTGCGGGCAGTTCCTGATCGACCTCGAAACACGCGAACGCGCACGCACGGGCATCGGCAATCTGCGCGTCGAGTACAACAAGGTGCACGGCTTCTATATCGAAGTCACGCGCGGCCAGACCGACAAAGTGCCCGACGACTATCGCCGCCGCCAAACGCTGAAGAATGCCGAGCGCTACATCACGCCGGAGCTGAAAACCTTCGAGGACAAAGCGCTGTCCGCGCAGGAACGCGCGCTGGCGCGTGAACGCTCGCTGTACGACGCGTTGCTGCAGGCGCTGCTGCCCTTTATCCCCGATTGCCAGCGGGTCGCTTCGGCGCTCGCCGAACTCGATCTGCTGGCGGCCTTCGCCGAACGTGCCCGCGCGCTCGACTGGGTCGCGCCGACGTTCTCGCCTGATACGGGCATCGAAATCGAACAGGGGCGTCACCCGGTGGTCGAGGCGCAGGTCGAGCAGTTCATCGCCAACGACTGCACGCTGACACCCGAGCGCAAACTGCTGCTGATCACCGGCCCGAACATGGGCGGTAAATCGACCTTCATGCGGCAGACGGCGCTGATCGCGCTGCTGGCTTATGTGGGCAGCTACGTGCCGGCCCGGCGCGCGGCGTTTGGGCCGATCGACCGCATCTTCACGCGGATCGGCGCGGCAGACGACCTGGCCGGCGGCCGCTCGACCTTCATGGTGGAAATGACCGAAGCCGCCGCGATCCTGAACGACGCGACGCCGCAAAGTCTCGTGCTGATGGACGAAATCGGCCGCGGCACCTCGACCTTCGACGGACTCGCGCTGGCCTGGGCGATCGCGCGCCATCTGCTGTCGCATAACGGCTGCCACACGCTGTTCGCTACGCACTATTTCGAACTCACGCAGTTGCCGGCCGAGTTTCCGCAAGCGGCCAACGTGCATCTGTCGGCGGTCGAGCATGGGCACGGCATCGTGTTCCTGCACGCAGTCAGCGAAGGTCCGGCGAATCAGAGCTACGGCTTGCAGGTCGCGCAACTCGCCGGCGTGCCCAACGCGGTGATTCGCGCGGCACGCAAGCATCTCACGCATCTCGAACAGCAGTCGGCAGCGCAACCCGCGCCGCAACTCGATCTGTTCGCCGCCCCTCTGCCGATGCTGGTCGAAGACGCGGACGACGAACGCTACGACGAGCCGCGGCCCGCCGCGCTACCGCCGGCCATGCAGGCGCTCGCCGAACGCCTGCGCGCGATCGACCCGAACGACTTGCGCCCGCGCGAAGCGCTCGACTTGCTGTACGAACTGCACGAGCTGGCTACCGCGCCAGATGCGGATCATTGACGCTCCCAGACCCCGGCAGCGTTCGCGCACGTTTCGCGCGGCGCTGACTTTCGCCCTGCTGCGCGCGGGCGGCTTCGTGCCGCTCGCAGGTCCGCTCATGGGCGTGCTCACGGGTCTGCTCATGTGCGCCCAACCGGCGCACGCCGAAGCGCAGCGCTACGCGTTCGCGGTCATCGCCAACACGTTGCAAAACACCGCCGACGAAGCCGCCACGCAGCGCCTGATCGACGCGATCGGCCGGGAACGCGACATCGCGTTCATCGTCTACAACGGCAATCTGAAGGGGGCGAGAGAAGCCTGCCGCGACGCGCTCTACGAGCGCCGTCACGCGTTGCTCGAGACGTCGCGGCCCGCTCTGTTCTTCATTCCGGGCCAGCATGACTGGGCCGATTGCGGCACGGCCGAGGCCGGCGGCTTCGATCCGACCGAACGGCTCGACCAGTTGCGCCAGACCCTCTTCGCCGACTCGACGTCGATGGGCCAGAACCCCATCACGCTGACGCGCGAAAGCGAAGTCTCGCGCTTTCGTCCGTTTCGCGAGAACGTGCGCTGGCAAGTAGGCGATACCGTGTTTATCGGTCTGAATGCGCCGAGCCCGAACAATCACTACCTGAGCGCGGGTGGCCGCAACGGTGAATTTGAGGATCGGGTGATTGCCAATGCATTCTGGCTCGAGCATGCCGGCGAATATGCGAAACGCCGCGACGCGCGCGCGATCGTCGTGTTCATTCAAGGTGACCCCGACCCGGAGCGCTATGAACGGCCGGACCGTTTCGCCTGGCTGCGTTTTGCCCGCAGCACACGCCGCGATGGTTTTCTCGAATTCAAGCGCAGCCTCGTCAAACTCGCGCAGACTTTCCGCGGACCGGTACTGGTGATTCATTGCGACGACGAACGCGCGAGCGGCGGCTTCCTGATCGATCAGCCGTTACGCAATGACAAGGGCGCGCTGGTGACGAATCTGACGCGGATCGCGCTGGCGCCGCATGATCGTCTTAACCAATGGATTCGGATTGAAGCGGATCTCGGCAGGAAACCGCCGTTCCGCGTGAGTGTGCGCGACGTGCCGAAGCAAATGCCCTTGCCCGTGCCGCCGCCGTTGCTGCCGCACGAAGAGCCTGCCGCCTCGATACCGGCTGTACCGGCGCTCGGTCCCGCTTCGGAATTGCCGCCACTGTTGCCGACGCCCGGGGACTCGCAACCGGATCAGCAACCGCGCATTCCGGCCGATCAGGGTGGCGGCGGCTACGGGCCCGCGACTTCGGGCCCGCCCGCCTCCGCTACGTTGCCGCACATGCCGGGCGCCGCGTCAGGTTCGACCGTAAACGGCGGCGTGCCCGCCAGTTCAGTGCAACGTGGGCCCTGACTTGTCGTCGTCGGCTTCGTCGTCTTCGTCGAGGACTTCGAGGCCGTCGGCGCCATGCGCATGTTCGTGCTGGATTTCGTCTTCAGTCGCGGGACGCACGTCTTTGACCGTGAGTGCGAAACGCAGCGCCATGCCGGCGAGCGGATGATTGCCGTCGAGTACGACTTTGTCTTCCGCGACATCCGTCACGACGTAGACGAGCGAATCGAGATCGTCGTCGCCCTCTTCCGGCGTGCCTTCGAATTGCATGCCGACTTCAAGCGGTTCAGGAAAACGATCGCGCGGCTCGATCTTCACGAGGTCGGGGTCGTACTCACCAAACGCGTCGGCCGGCTCAAGCTGGATCTGAGCCTCGAAGCCGGCCTCGTGGCCGTCGAGCTCTTCCTCGATCTTGGGGAACGTGCCATCATAGCCGCCGTGCAGATAGACCATCGGCTCGTCGCTTTCTTCAATCAGATTGCCCTGCGCATCCGACAGCTTGTAAGCGACCGACACGACGGTGTTCTTTGCGATTTTCATTCGATTCTCCAGAATACAACCCACATTATACGATGCCCAAGCGGCCCTCTGACCACCCGGCCGACATAGCTTCGGCACGAAATTCTTCATCGGCGGCGAAGCCGGTTCTGCCGCCTTCGTCCGATACGCCGACACCGTTGCTCGGCAATCTGACGCCGGCGCAATTCATGCGCCGCTACTGGCAAAAGAAGCCGCTGCTGATCCGTCAAGCGATCCCGAACGTCGAGGCGCCGCTCTCGCGGGACGAATTTTTCGAGCTGGCCGATCAGGACGAAGTCGAAGCCCGTCTGATCACCCATTTTCGCAACAAGTGGCAACTCGAGCACGGCCCGTTCGCGCCGGACGAACTGCCGTCGGTGAAGCAGCGCGCATGGACTTTACTCGTGCAAGGCGTCGATCTTTACGACGACCGTGCCCGCGCGTTGCTGGACCGCTTCCGCTTCGTGCCGGACGCGCGGCTCGACGACCTGATGATCTCGTACGCAAGTGACGGCGGTGGTGTCGGCCCGCACTTCGATTCCTACGATGTGTTTCTTTTGCAAGTAAAAGGTAAGCGCCGCTGGCGCATCAGCGCGCAGAAAGATCTGACACTGCGAGACGGTCTGCCTTTGAAAGTTTTACAGAATTTCCAGGCCGAAGAGGAATGGGTGCTCGAGCCGGGCGACATGCTTTACCTGCCGCCGCACATCGCCCATGACGGCATCGCCGAAGGTGAATGCATGACTTGCTCGATCGGTTTCCGCGCGCCCTCGGCGAGCGAGTTGACGGCACAGTTCCTCTATCATCTGGCCGAGCGCGGCGAGTCGGCGGGCAGCCCAGGCGCGTTGTATCGCGACCCGCAGCAACCCGCCGTCGAGCGTCCGGCCGAATTGCCGGCGGCGCTGGTCGAAAGGGTTGGATCGATCCTTGCTGGCATCAAATGGAAAGAGCAGGATATTGCGTCGTTCCTTGGCACGTACCTCAGCGAACCGAAGCCGAGTGTCGTGTTTGATCCGCCGCAAAGGCCGCTTAATGAAGCCCGTTTTATCAGTCGCGCATCAAAGTCAGGCATTCGGCTGAACCGCAAGACTAATTTGTTGTACAACCGCCGTTTTTTCTTCGTAAATGGAGAGGAAACGTTATTTGATGGCGCAAAAAAGTGGTTGATTGACCTCGCTGACCACCGGTGTATGAGTGCGAAACGCTTTGTAACACTCTCACACGATTCGTCGGTGACAGCATTGCTACACGAGTGGTATTGTGCGGGCTGGATAGAAGTGGGCGAGCTCGCGTAACTGTTTGCGCAACTCTTGCTCACCTGCTATACCGTACTTTCAAATTTTGTATGAGAAAGACAACGTATTGACCCCGGATTTATGGATTGTCAGTACGAAAGTGCATATAATTTCCGCCCAAGCCGTAGGGAAGATTCCAGCTCGTTCAAAGAGCTTCTCCACCAACGGCCCAGGTCGGTGTTGGAGCACATTACCGGTTTTATTTTGCGCTGTTGCTTACCTTTAATCCATAAAAGGACGTGATCATGAAGAAATCCCTCCTCGTAGCATCCCTGTTGGCAGCTGTGGCACTGGCTGCATGCAACAAGAGCAACGATCAAGCCGCTGCCCCGGCTAGCGACGCAGCTGCTGCTTCGGCACCGGCTGCTGCAGCTTCGGATTCGGCGATGGCTGCTTCGGGTGCTGCTGCTGCTGCGAGCGACGCTGCTGCTTCGGCTACGACGGCTGCTTCGGACGCAACCGCTGCTGCTTCGGACGCTGCTGCTTCGGCTGCTGCTCCGGCTTCGGGCGCAAGCCAGTAAGCTGTCGCATAGGGTTCGCCTCTGGGCGAAAACTGCATCGGGAAATCCCCTCGATTTCCCGGGCAGTAAAGCAAAACGCCACGGATTCACATCCGTGGCGTTTTGTCGTTTGGGCGCCGCTTTTTACAACAGCGCCGACTTAATACCGACCGGCGTGATTTATTCAGCCGGCGTCGCGCTCTCTTCGAAAAACTCGCGCACCACCTCGATCTCACGGGTGCGCTTGAATGGCGGCAGGCTCTGCCATATACGGCGCCCATACGGTTTGTCGACGAGGCGCGTGTCGCAGATCATCAGCACGCCGCGATCGGTCTCAGCGCGAATCAGACGGCCTGCGCCCTGCTTCAGCGTGATCACCGCCTGCGGCAACTGATGCACGGCGAACGGGCTCAAGCCTTTCTTCGTCAACGCGTCGAGACGCGCGGACAACACCGGGTCGTCAGGCGGCGCGAACGGCAGCTTGTCGATCACCACCAGCGACAGCGCGTCGCCGCGCACGTCGACACCCTCCCAGAAACTCTGACTGCCCACCAGGATCGCATTGCCGTATGAGCGGAAACGGTCGAGCAATTCGGTGCGGCTCGCATCGCCCTGCACGAGCAGCGGATAGTCCCAGCCGCGTGTTTCGATCGTGTCGCGCAATTTGGTCGAGATGCGGTCCACCGCGCGCAGCGTCGTGCACAACATGAAGACACCGCCGCCCGACGCTTCTATCGCGGGCAACGCAGCGTCGAACACGGCGTCGGTGAACATCGGCGAGGAAGGCTGCGGCAGATTGCGCGGCACGTACAGCAGCCCTTGCGTCGGATAGTCGAAGGGGCTGGGCAGCGTCATCGAGCGCTTGGCGTTCAGGCCCATCTGCGCGGCGTAGTGCGTGAAGTCGCCGCGCACCGACAACGTGGCTGACGTGAAGATCCATGCACGCGGCACGCCGGCGCGCTGCTTCGCGAAGATCGGCGCGACCGACAGCGGCGTTTCATGCAACTGCACGGTATGCGAGAAGACTTCGATCCAGCGCACTTTTTCGTTCGGGTCGGCGCGTTCGCTCTTGCCGTCGGCGGACGCGCCTTGAGCCGCGTTGTCAGCCGCTGCGCGTTCGGTTTCGGTGGGTGGCGTGGTCCAGCCGGCGAGCACGCCTTGCAGCTCGCGTGCGCGGCGCAGACACGCACCGATCGATTCGGCGCGCTCGGCCTGGCTCGCGAGCGCCGAGGTCAATGCATCGAGTTCGGTTTCGAGCGTTTCGAGCGCGGCAAACAGCGGATGGTCGTCGGGCAACTGCCCGATCGACAAACGCACGGAGTCTTCCTTGAACGCGAGCCTCACGTCGCGCGCCGCGCGTTCGAGCGTCGAGCCGAGCTTCACCCAGTCGACGGTTTCGCGCGCATGACCCAGGCCCTCCGCAACTGAGTCGCGGGCCAGTTCGAGAAACTGCGTGGTGGACAGCGTCTCGCCGAAAAACAGCGTGGCGGTTTCCGGCAACTGATGCGCTTCGTCGAAGATGACCGTGTTGGCAGTGGGCAGCAACTCCGCCATGCCGGTATCGCGCAACATGATGTCGGCGAAAAACAGATGGTGATTCACCACCACGATATCCGCCTGCTGCGCCTCACGGCGCGCCTGCATGACGAAACAATCTTTGTAGTGCGGGCACTCCTGGCCGAGACAGTTTTCACGCGTCGACGTCACCATCGACCACACCGCCGCCGTTTCCGGCACGCTCGCGAGTTCGGCCTTGTCGCCGGTGCGCGTGAGCTTCGCGAAGCGCACGA
This sequence comes from Paraburkholderia bryophila, assembly GCF_013409255.1. Lineage (NCBI taxonomy): Bacteria > Pseudomonadati > Pseudomonadota > Betaproteobacteria > Burkholderiales > Burkholderiaceae > Paraburkholderia > Paraburkholderia bryophila. Next base: position 4,607,219 of record NZ_JACCAS010000001.1, on the reverse strand, counting down.
TGTCCTGCAGATACGAGGTTTCCTGACGCGACGGCAGACGGCCGTTGTCCGCCGTGCGCTGCAGATAGTAGTGGCACAGGTAGTTCGCGCGCCCCTTGAGCATGGCGACCGACACCGGTACCGCGAGCGCGTCGCGCACGGTCGGAATGTCGCGCTGAAACAGCTGGTCCTGCAAGTGCTTGGTGCCGGTGGAGACGATCACCTTGCCGCCCCACAGCATGGCCGGCACGAGGTACGCATAGGTCTTGCCGGTGCCGGTGCCCGCTTCGACGATCAGCGTGTTTTCGCTGCCGTCGAGGCTGCTCGCTTCGTCGCTTTCGACCGCGGCCGCCTCGGCGCCTGACGGCGCACCGAGCCGTCGCGCCGGACGCTTCTGCGCCTCGAACATCGCGGGTTCGGGCATGGCGCGGCCGGACGCTTCCATCGCCGCGGCAACCGCGCGCGACATCTCGATCTGCGACGCGCGCGACCGATAGCCGTCGATCTGCCTCGCCAGCAGACCGTTGTCGGCGAAGATCTCGTCCAGTTCGGCGGCCCGGCGCGGATTCAATGACGCGCTCAGTGTGGACGCGACCGCACGCGGCGCCGGCGTGCCGGTTGCCGATGCGGCGTCGCCCGAGGCGGCGCGGGGTGAAGGTTCAAGCGATGAATTCAAGGCAAGCGTTCCTGCAAAGTCCGGCTCGCGCGGCGCGCGCCCGGCGCTTGCCAGGCCGCGAACTCAGGCGCGTGTGTCCGGTTCGAGCTGCAATTGCAGCAAGATGATGGTGTCCTTGACTTTGAGTTTGCGCTTTTTCAGGCGCTGCAACTCGAAGTCGTCGATGCCGGGCTCATCCGACATTCGGTCGATCAAACGATCGAGCCCACTGTGCTCCGATTCCAGTTGCAGAATACGGTCGCGAAGTGTGTTCGCGTCGATGACGTGATGTTGATCGCGCATGCTCGCCTCCTCTCGTCGACGGCACGAACCGCGTGTGCGGCTCGATGCCTGAGGTTGCTGTCCGGCTTAAAACGCGTTACGGCGACTGCGGCGCCGGCTTCGGCTTCGGTCAGCCACTGCGACTGCAAACCGGCCCGAGCCACTACAGCAAGCACACACAGTGCTCAACTACAGCACACTTACTGTTGCTGCTGTTGCAGTTTCTGCTGTTGTTCGAGTTCCTGCTGCTGCTTCAACTGATCCTGACGTTTCTGCTCGGCCTTCTCGGCCGCCTGCTTCTGACGCGACTCGACGTCGGCTTTGTGCTGCGCCGCGTCAGTCTGCTTCTTCTCGAAGCTCTGCTGTTTCTCGACGCGCTCCTGCGCCTTTTGCGCGCCCTGCTGATGGGCTTCGTCGAGCTTGCGCTGGAAGTCGCCCTGCTTCTGATCGTACGCCTGCTGATTGCCGGCTGCCTGCGACGGGCTAACCCCGCGCTGCGCCTGATCCAGCGCGTGCTGGCGCTGCTTGTCCTGATACGCCTGCGCATTGGCGCTGCGCTGCGGCGCCTCGGCCGTGCGCTGCGCCTGATCGAGCTGATGCTGACGCTGCTTGTCCTGGTATGCCTGGGTGTTGCGCGCGTCGTCGGCGGCGCGCTGCGGGGCGCTCGCTTCGTCTTGCGCGCGTTTGATCGCGGCCTGCTCGTCGCGCTCGCGGGCGCGCTGCGCACGCTGTTCGCCGTCGAGCGCCAACTGTTCCTTGCGGATGTCGGCCTGCACGACGCGCATGCTGTCGCGCGCCTTGTTCAGGCAGTAGTTGACGAAGAACTTGCTATAGCAGTCGTGTTCGGCAACCCCGTAGCGGTAGTTGTTTTCGTCGCTGCGTTGATCCAGCACCTTCTGGCGCGCGTCGAACGCATTGTCTTGCGCCGCGATGCTAGCGGTGCTGTCCGCGTTGCCGGTGTTCATGCCGCCGTTTGCATCCGCCGCCCGAGTATTTGACGCAGCCGCCGTGGCGCTGCTGCCCATCATGGGCGCCGCAGCCTGCCCGGCGGTCTGCGCCATAGCCGGCGCGGACAGCCCCAGCGCAACGGCTAGCACGCCCGCTGCGCACGACGCGGCGAACACCCCGTTGGGAACAGGCACGGACTTGAACACGGAGCGCGTTACCCGCGTGAGCGACACGAGCGGCGAACGCGAAAACAGCGGCGATTGTGGCAAGCGAGAGACCAAGCGGGAGCCCAGGCAGTTGAGGGACAAGGAGATCGGCAACGTCGTAGGAGGTCAACGGAACATGCCCGAAATTCTATCACCCTGTGGTTGAGCCCTTTGGCATTTATGGCAAAATGCCCCGCTCTAGCAACCTGGTCGCAGCGCGCACGCCCGGCGTGCTTCACGGCATGCTTCACGGCGTGACCCACACCGTGCAACACGTGCCCGAGGTGGCTCACCCCGTGCCCCAACGGGTCATCAGCGCGCGGCCTTAGACTGAGTCCGCAGGAACACCAAGACCTTATGACGGAAAACGTAGCACTCAAGATCGTACAGCGCATCGCCGCCGAACTGTCCGTCCAGCCGCGCCAGGTCGCGGCCGCGGTGCAACTTCTCGACGAAGGAGCGACTGTTCCGTTCATCGCCCGCTACCGTAAGGAAGTGACCGACAATCTCGACGACACGCAACTGCGTAATCTCGAGGAACGCCTGCTGTATCTGCGCGAACTGGAAGACCGGCGCGCGGCGATCATCGCCAGCATCGACGAACAGGGCAAGCTCACCGACGAACTGCGCAGCGCGATCGAAGGCGCGGACAGCAAGCAGGTGCTGGAAGACCTGTATCTCCCGTACAAGCCGAAGCGCCGCACGCGCGCGCAGATCGCTCGCGAAGCCGGCTTGCAGCCGCTCGCGGACGCGCTGCTGGCCAATCCCCTGCTCGACCCGCAAACCGAAGCCGCCGCCTACGTGGACGCCGAGAAAGGCGTCGCCGACGTGAAGGCCGCGCTCGACGGCGCGCGCGACATTCTGTCGGAACAGTTCGGCGAAACCGCGGACCTGCTCGGCAAGCTGCGCGATTACCTGTTCAACCAGGGCGTGCTGTCGTCGAAAGTGGTCGAGGGCAAGGAAAACGCGGAAGAAGAAAAATTCCGCGATTACTACGACTACGCGGAAACCATCCGGACCGTGCCGTCGCATCGCGCGCTGGCGCTGTTCCGCGGCCGCAATGCGGGCGTGCTGATGGTCAAGCTGGGCCTCGGCGAAGAACTCGACGCGCTGGTGCCGCATCCGGGTGAGGCGCTGATCGCACGTCACTTCGGCATTGCCAATCAGAACCGGCCGGCCGACAAGTGGCTCTCCGACGTGTGCCGCTGGTGCTGGCGCGTGAAGGTGCAGCCGCACATCGAAAACGAACTGCTGACCAACTTGCGCGACGAAGCCGAACACGAAGCGATCCGCGTGTTCGCGCGCAATCTGAAGGACCTGCTGCTGGCCGCGCCCGCGGGCCCGAAGGCCGTGATCGGTCTCGATCCGGGCATGCGCACCGGCGTGAAGGTGGCGGTGGTCGATCGGACCGGCAAGGTGCTCGCCACCGACGTGATCTATCCGCACGAGCCGCGCCGCGATTGGGACGGCTCGATCGCCAAACTCGCGCGCCTCTGCGCGCAGACGCAGGCCGAGCTGATCAGCATCGGTAACGGCACGGCGTCGCGTGAAACCGACAAGCTCGCGAGCGAACTGATCGCGCGTCATCCGGAATTCAAGCTGCAGAAGATCGTGGTGTCGGAAGCCGGCGCGTCGGTGTACTCGGCATCAGAAATCGCGGCGAAAGAATTCCCGGACATGGACGTGACGCTGCGCGGCGCGGTGTCGATTGCACGCCGTCTGCAGGATCCGCTCGCGGAACTCGTGAAGATCGACCCGAAGGCGATCGGCGTCGGCCAGTATCAGCACGACGTGAATCAGCGCGAACTGGCGCGCTCGCTCGATGCGGTCGTCGAAGACTGCGTGAACGCGGTCGGCGTGGACGCGAATACCGCGTCGGTCGCGCTGCTCGCGCGCGTGTCGGGATTGAACGCCACGCTGGCACGCAATATCGTCGACTATCGCGATGCGAACGGTCCGTTCCCGTCGCGCGAACATCTGCGCAAGGTGCCGCGCCTGGGCGACAAGACGTTCGAGCAGGCCGCCGGCTTCCTGCGTATCAACAACGGCGAAAATCCGCTCGACCGCTCGTCGGTTCACCCGGAAGCGTATCCGGTCGTCGAACGGATGCTGGCGAAGATCAGCAAGCATGTCGGCGAAGTGCTGGGCAATCGCGACGCGTTGCGCGGCCTGTCGCCGGCTGAATTCGTCGACGAGCGTTTCGGCTTGCCGACCGTGCGCGACATTCTGCTCGAGCTTGAAAAGCCGGGCCGCGATCCGCGTCCGGAGTTCAAGACCGCGACGTTCCGCGAAGGCGTCGAGAAGGTCAGCGATCTGACGCCGGGCATGGTGCTCGAAGGCGTCGTGACGAACGTGGCGGCGTTCGGTGCGTTCATCGACATCGGCGTGCATCAGGACGGTCTGGTACACGTGTCGGCCCTGTCGACGAAGTTCATCAAGGACCCGCATGAAGTCGTCAAGGCCGGCCAGATCGTCAAGGTGAAGGTGCTGGAAGTCGACGTGAAGCGTCAACGTATTGCGCTGACCATGCGACTGGATGATGAGTTCGGTGCGGCCGCGGTGCGTAGCGGTGGCGGCGCGCAGCAAGATCGTGGCGGCGCGGCACGCTCGGGCGGCGGTGGACGCGGCGCGCAGCAACAGCGCTCGCGCGAGCCGGAAACAGGCGGCGCAATGGCGGCGGCGTTCGCGAAGCTGAAGCAGAAGTAACACCGACACTGAAACACCCGCCGCGCAACCCGCGGCGCCCAACAAAAAGCCCACGCAAAATTGCGTGGGCTTTTTGTTTTCCCGAGCGCTCCGCTCAAAGCGAAGCGCCCGACAACGCACAGGGCGTTGTTAAATCTCGATCTTGGTCCCCAACTCCACCACCCGATTGGCCGGAATGCTGAAGAAGTCCGTCGGCTTCGCGGCGTTCTGATGCATCCACGCGAAGACGCGTTCACGCCACACCGACATGCCCGGCAATTGCGTCGGCACCACCGTCTCGCGCGCGAGGAAAAACGACGTGTCCATCAACTCGAACGTCATGTCATTAGTGCGGCCGACCTCTTGCAGCACCGCCTTCACGTCCGGCGTTTCGTTGAAGCCGTAGGCTGCCTTGACGAGATACAGACCACCGTCGATATCCTTCACCGTCACGCGCTCCGCTTCATTCACATACGGAATGTCGCGCGTCACGAAGGTCAGGAAGATAGTGCGTTCATGCAGCACCTTGTTGTGCTTCAGGTTGTGCAGCAGGCTCACCGGCACCAGCGAATCGCTGCCGGTCAGATAGATCGCCGTACCCGACACGCGATGCGGCGGATGCGCGAGCAGTCCCTGCAGGAACGGCATCAGAGGAATACCGTCGGCGGCCGTGCGCTCCTTGACGATCATCCTGCCCTTGAACCACGTCATCAGCAGGAAGAACAGCAGCGCGCCGATGCCGAGCGGCAACCAGCCGCCCTCCGCGACCTTAAGCAGATTGGCGCCAAAAAAGCCTAGATCGACCGCCATGAACACGCCGATGATCAGCGCCACCAGCAGCTTGTTCCAGTTCCACACCTTCACCATCACGACGCACGCGAGGATCGTGGTAATCACCATCGTGGCCGTCACCGCGATACCGTAGGCGGCGGCGAGGTTGTCCGAGCTCTTGAAGGCGATCACGATGCACAGAATGATGAACAGCAGCATCCAGTTCACCACCGGCACATAGATCTGGCCGATCGCCAGGTCCGACGTGTGCAGGATCTTCATGCGCGGTACATAGCCGAGCTGGATCGCCTGGCTCGTCAGCGAATACGCGCCCGAAATCACGGCCTGCGAAGCGATCACGGTCGCCACCGTCGACAGCACGACGAGCGGCAACAGCGCCCAGTCCGGCGCGAGCAGGAAGAACGGATTTTCGATCGCTTTCGGGTCGTGCATCAGCAGCGCGCCCTGGCCGAAGTAGTTCAGCACCAGCGACGGCATCACCAGCACGTACCACGCCATGCGGATCGGCTTCGCGCCGAAGTGGCCCATGTCGGCGTACAGCGCCTCGGCGCCGGTCAGCACCAGCACGACCGAGCCGAGCACCACGTAGGCCTGCAGCACGTGCGCGGCCATGAAGGTGTACGCGTAGTACGGGTTGAGTGCGCGAATCACGTTCGGCGATTGAACGATATGCCACAGGCCGAGCGCGGCAATCACCACGAACCACAGCACCATGATCGGCCCGAACAGGCGGCCGACCGTGGCCGTGCCATGTCGCTGAATCCAGAACAACAGCACCAGAATCACCATGGTGAGCGGCAGCACCAGATGCGACAGATTGGGCGCGGCGATCTCCAGACCTTCGACCGCCGAGATCACCGAGATGGCCGGTGTGATCACCGCGTCGCCATAAAACATGCAGGCGCCGAAGATGCCGAGCATCATCAGCACGCCGGCCATTTTCGACTTCTGGTCGATGGAGCGCAGCGCCAGCGCCATCAGCGCGAGCACGCCGCCTTCGCCGTTATTGTCCGCGCGCATCACGAACAACACGTACTTGATGCCGACCACGATCACGATCGCCCAGAACAGCAGCGAGATCACACCGAGGATAGATTGGTCGGTTAGCGGAATGCCGTGCGAAGGGCTGAAAGCCTCTTTCAGCGAGTACAACGGGCTCGTGCCGATATCACCGAACACCACCCCGATCGCGGCAATGGCGAGGGACGGCAGAGGTTGTTTGTGCACGTGATTGTTATCTGTCATAAACGCGAGGAAATCCGTTCCCTGAGCGGAAAAAACGACCGCCATTCTAAACTGCCGGCATGGCGCCGCCCGGCTTGTTGTGGATACACCACGTGGCTGGTCCGCGCAGTGTAGCACTGAGGTATGGGCGCGTCTGCCGTGCAAGGTGTTTCGTTTGAAGCGCGAGTTCGCGCTTTGCCGGGTGCAGTGTCGAAGGTGCGTTCAGGACGCGCAAACAAAAAAACGGAGTCCGTTGGGACTCCGTTTTGCGGTATTACACGGGACAAAGCCGGGTCAAAGGCGGCACAAAGCGCTGGCTCCGAAGCGACAGTTCGGGCGCCGAAGCGGGCATCACTGCCCCGACGACTCCTGCGCTTGCGCCATACCGCGTTTGATCCACGCGCCGAGGTTATGCGGACGCACCGTGTCCCATTCCTCGAACGGTTGATGAATCCACGGATTGGTGGGCAGATACTGCACGCTGTAGTCGGGCTTCACGTTCGAGCAGCCCTTGTACCAGAGCACCGCCGAACGCACCGCGGTGATCGCCGGATAGCGTTCCTTCAGATGCTGCTGAACCCGCGCCAACGTCACGCCCGAATCGACCAGGTCGTCGACCAGCAGCACGTTGCCGTGCAACTCGCCGCGTGTCATGGTGATGTATTGCGCGATGTCGAGATCGCCCTGCTCCGTGCCGGCCGCTTCGCGATACGAACTCGTGGCGAGAATCGCCAGCGGCAGATCGTAAATGCGCGAGAGCTGGTCGCCCACGCGCAAACCGCCGCGTGCGAGGCACAGGATCTTGTCGAACTTCCAGCCCGACTCATGCACCTGCAGCGCCAGCAGTTCGATCAGCCGGTGATATTCGTCCCAGCCGACCCACAGGTTCTTGTCGTCGTTGCGCGGGTCTTTCATCGCAATCATGGGTACACCTTGAACCATCGCTTAAACCTTGAACGGATGACGCAACAGAATGGTCTCGTCGCGATCCGGACCGGTCGACACCATGTCGATCGGAATGCCCGCGACTTCCTGCACACGCGACAGATACGCGCGCGCATTCGCCGGCAGCTTGTCCCATTCCTTGATGCCAACCGTGCTTTCCTTCCAGCCCGCGAAGGTTTCGTACACCGGCTCGCAACGCGCGACTTCCGACGCACCGCGCGGCAGCAGGTCGACCGACTGACCGTCGACCGTGTAGCCGACGCACAGCTTCACCTCGGCGAGACCGTCGAGCACGTCGAGCTTGGTCATGCACAGACCCGACACGCCGTTGATCTGGATCGAGCGGCGCAGCGCGGCGGCGTCGAGCCAGCCGGTGCGGCGCGGACGGCCGGTGACCGAGCCGAATTCCTTGCCGACCGTGGCCAGTTCAAGGCCGATCGCTTCCTGACGGGCGGCGTTGTCCGCGTCGTACAGTTCGCTCGGGAACGGGCCCGAACCGACGCGCGTGCAATACGCCTTGGTGATGCCGAGAATGTAGTTCAGCTTTTGCGGACCGACGCCGGCGCCCGCGGTGGCGGCGCCCGCCACACAATTGCTCGACGTGACGTACGGATACGTGCCGTGGTCGATGTCGAGCAACGTGCCTTGCGCGCCTTCGAACAGCAGATTGCTGCCCGCGGCGTTCGCGTCGTACAGACGGCGCGACACGTCGGTGACCATCGGCTTCAGACGATCGGCATAGCTCAGCATCGTGTCGAGCGTTTGCTGGAAGTCGACAGCGGCGACGCCCAGGTATTGCGTCAACACGAAGTTGTGATAGTCGAGATTTTCACGCAGACGTTCGGCGAAGATTTCCGGCTCGAACAGGTCCTGCACGCGCAAGCCGCGACGTGCCACCTTGTCTTCGTATGCCGGGCCGATGCCGCGGCCGGTGGTGCCGATCTTGCTCGCGCCACGGCGCGCTTCTCGGCCCTGGTCGATGGCAATGTGATACGGCAGGATCAGGGTGGTGGCTTCGGAAATGAAGAGGCGATTCTGAACATCGACCCCGGCGGCTTCGAGCTCGCCGATTTCCTTGAACAGAGCTTCCGGCGACAACACGACGCCATTGCCGATGTAGCACGCGACGCCGGGATGCATGATGCCCGACGGAATCAGACGCAAGATCGTTTTCTTGCCGCCGATGATAAGCGTGTGACCGGCATTGTGACCGCCCTGGAAGCGAACGACGCCTTGAGCGTGGTCCGTCAACCAGTCGACGATCTTGCCCTTGCCTTCATCACCCCATTGGGTCCCCACGACGACGACGTTACGCCCGGGGTTCACATTCACTGCGCTGGCAGACATGTTGTTTCGTAAGCTGGTTAAAAACGTATTCTACCTATGTTCGCGGAACCTTCCGAATTTTTCCGTTTCCGCTCAACGGTATGCACGTTATGGTGGGTATATCGAAAACAGCGCGGCGGATGGCCGCGCCGGGGGTCCGGCGACACTTTGGACGCCTTCTGAGTTGCGCTGAGGTGAGACCTCAGGCGGGTCCGACGAAGCGCGCGTGAGCGCGCCTCAACGCGCTCACGCGCGCGGTTCGACGACCCATGCGCCGTTGTGTTCGACCAACACGCGATCGAAAGCGAATTCATCCAGATCGTGTTCATGACCCGGCAGCGCCTGGATCACGACTTCGCCGGCATCGCGCAATGCGGCGACGCTGACGCGCAACGCGTCGTCGTGCTGCCACGGCGCGAGGATCGCGCTGCTGCGTGCTTCGACCGGCGAGATCCGCGCCACTTCGCGCAGATCGAGCGAAAAGCCGGTTGCCGCGCGCGCGCGGCCGTAGGCCTGTCCGACGTGGTCGTAACGGCCGCCGCGTGCCACCGCGTTCGGCACGCCGTCCACGTACGCGGAGAACATCACGCCGCTGTGGTACGCATAGCCGCGCAGATCCGCCAGATCGATCATCACTTCGGCGCCATCCACCTGGCTCGCGAGGAACGCGAGATCGTCGAGCGCGCGCGAAATGGCCGGCGCGTTCGGCAGACGGGCGCGCGCTTCCGCGAGCACCGACGCGTCGCCGTACAGCGCGGGCAGCGCGCGCAACGCGTCGCGCGTGACCGGCGTGAGGTTCGCGGTCAGCTCGACGAGGCGCGGCACGTCCTTGCCGGCAAGCGCGTCGTAGAGCGACTGGCCCAACTCCGCCGCGACCGGTTCCGCTTCGATCAGCGCGGCCAGCACACCCGCGTGGCACAAGTCGAGCCGCACTTTCGCGAGGCCGGCCAGACGCAACGCGTCGAGCATCAGTTGCTGGATTTCGAGGTCAGCTTCGAGGCCGGCGTGACCGTAAATTTCCGCGCCGATCTGGATCTGCTCGCGCGTGGCATGCAGGCCGCGCGGCCGCGTATGCGCGACGTTGCCCGCATAGCAAAGACGCGTCACGCCCTGACGGTTCAGCAAGTGCGCGTCGATACGCGCAACCTGCGGCGTGATGTCGGCGCGCAGACCGAGCGTGCGCCCGGATAACTGATCGACCAGCTTGAAGGTGCGCAGATTCAGATCGTGCCCTCCGCCGGTCAGCAGCGACTCGATGTATTCGAGCAGCGGCGGCATGACCATCTCGTAGCCGTACGAGCGAAAACGGTCCAGCAGATGGCGCCGCAGTTCTTCGATCTTGCGGGCTTCCGACGGCAGCACGTCGGCAATATTCTCGGGAAGTAACCAGGTCGACATCGATACAGTCCTACGACGTTGAACACGGCGACTGGGTGCGCCGGTAAGTGAATGTGAATGGCGGGCGGCGGCTCGATTCTGGCGGCTATCGCAGGCGTGGGTGCAGCCCGCGACAGGCATTTTCGGCCAGCGTACCGACTGATCGAGTCGGCAGGCCAGCGTCCGCGAGGCAAAGACGCGGTCACGACACGGCGAGCGCACAGCGGCCTAAGCCTTCTGCGCCCGCTTCGCCGGACGGACCGCTTCAGGTCACGATAAACAGCAGGATCAGCCCAAGCGCCATCACGATCAGCCCGCCGACGCGAATCTGATGCGGCGGGCGTTCCGCTATTTTACGGAACGTGTCGCGCCAGGCGCTCGGAAAAACGAAGGGAAACATCCCCTCGATAATCAGCATCAACGCGATCGCAAGCAGTAACGAGCCGGCTATATCCATGCGAATCAAGAGGCCGCGATGCGGATGCCGCGGCCTTCCGGTTATCAGTGTTTGCGCGGGACCGCGGGAGCGTCCGGGGCGGTGCCGCCGGTCGGGCTACGCATGAAGCGGAAGAACTCGCTGCTCGGGTCGACCACGATCACATCGCCCGGTTTGAAGGTGTTCTTGTACGCCTGCATGCTTTGATAGAACTGGTAGAACTGCGGGTCGGCGCCATACGCTTCGGCAGCGATTTCCGCGGCCTTCGCATCGCCCTCGCCCTTGATGGTCTGCGCCTGACGGTAGCCGTCCGCGAGAATCGCCTGCTGCTGGCCCACCGCTTCCGCCTTGATCTGGTCGGCTTCGGCGGTGCCCTTGGCGCGCTCGTCGGCCGCGATCTGCTCGCGGGCGGCGATCATCCGCTTGTAGACCGAGTCGGCCATGGCTGCCGGGAAATCGACGCGCGTCAGTTGCACGTCGACGACCGACACGCCCAGCGAAGCCGCGGCCTTGTCCATCGCGCCACGTGCTTCGTCGGCGACGGCCTGCTGTTTGGCCAGCGCGTCGGACAGCGTGACCTTGCCGAATGCGTCGCCGAGCGCGCTGCGCGACAGCAGCGCCAGACGGTCCGGCAGGCTTTGCACATCGCCCTTGGTTTCTGCGATCAGCTTCAGCGGATCGGTGACACGATATTTGACGACCGGATTGGCCAGCAGATCGGTTTTGTCGGACGTGACGTAACGGTCTTCGTCCGGCGCGTCGAGCGACTGAATGCGGTTATCGACCAGCGTGACGGTTTGCAACGGCGGCGGCAGTTTGACGTGCAAGCCGGGGCCGAGCAGCGTCGGCGCCGAGTCGCCATGCGACGACAACACCGCCAAATGCCGCTGATCGACAACGAATACCGTCGACGACGCCGCGAACAGCACGATGACGACAGCCACGACGAGCGCAATGATCTTGTTCATGTTGTGCGCTCCTTATTGAACGTCGTCTTCGCGCATACGGCTGCGGAAGGAGTCGCGTGAACGCAGCGCGTCGCTGCTGGCTGCAGCCTGACTGGCGGGCGTTGCAGCCACGGCAGCGGCGGGTGCGGAGGCCACGCTGCCCGGCGCGGCGGCCGACGGAGCAACCGACGGCGCCGCGGACGGCGAAGCGGCACCACCCGCCCCTTGCGATGCGGCAGCCGCCGAAGCGCCCGACGCAGCGACTGCGGCATCGGCCACACGCTGGCGGGTCTGCTCGACCAGCTTGTCGAGCGGCAGATACAGCACGTTGTTGCCGCTCTTGCTGTCCACAAACACCTTGGTCGTATTCGAATAGATCTGCTGCATGGTTTCCAGGTACATGCGCTCGCGAATCACAGCGGGCGCTTTCGAGTACTGTGCGTAGACCTGCTTGAAGCGCTCGGCGTCGCCTTGCGCCTGAGCGACGGTTTTGTCGCTGTAGGTCTTCGCCTCGTCGATCTGACGCGTCACGTCGGCTTGCGCGCGCGGCAGCAGATCCGCCGCATAGGCCTGCGCGTCGCGTTTGGCGCGATCGTTTTCCTGACGCACCTTGGCGGCGTCGTCGAACGCGGCCTGCACCTGGTCGGGTACCTGCACGCCCTGAATCGTCACGCCGGTCACCGCGAGGCCCGACTGATATTCATCCAGGGATTGCTGGATCGACGCCATCAGTTGCTGGCGAATCGTTTCGCGATCCTGATCGAGAATCTCGCTGGTGCTGCGCGCACCGACGATGCTACGCACTGCCGCCTGGGCGGCCTGCATCACGCTTTGATCGGGATCGGTGCTGCGGAACAGATAGTCCGTCGGCTTGCGCACCTGGTACTGCACCGCGAAGCGCACGTCGACGATATCCGCGTCGTGCGTGAGCATCGACGCGTCTTTCACGTTCGCGAGACGCACCACGTTGTTGCGGCCGATCTCGACCTGACGGATCTGGCCGATATTGACGAGCTCATGCGCTTCGAACGGATACGGCAGACGCCAATGCACACCCTGCCCGGCGGTGTAGCGATACTTGCCGAATTGCATCACGACGCCGGCTTGTCCGTCTTGCACAACGAACACACCGCTGCCGAGATAAACGGCCACCAGCACGCCGATCACGATGCCCACGCCGATGCGTGCGCCGCGGCCATTATCCGGCCGGCCACCGCCCGTACCGCCGCCGCCCTTGCGGCCGAACACGCGGCTCAGACGACGGTTGAAATCACGCCACATTTCGTCGAGATCGGGCGGACCTTCGCCGTCTTTGGTCGGCGGACGCTTGGGTTCGTTCGGCCGTTGCCGGTCGCCATTGCCGTCGCCCCGGCCCCAGCGCGGATCGTTCAGTGAAAGCATGGCGCGCATGCGCAGCCAGATACTCCGCTCGTTGTAATCGTTCACCTGTGTTCGTTCACCAGAGTAGACAGCGGGTCAGTGCAATTGGAACGGGTCAGTGCCCGAGTTCTGGGACCTTGCGGTCGTCGCGCGGAACTGCCGACCGGTCTTCTTCCGACAGATCGAGATGCGTGTCGGGAAGAGGTTCGGCAGTAGCGATCTCAGCGATAGCAGCGCGCAATGTATCCAGACCTTGCCCCGTGCGCGCGCTCAAAAAGACGCGCGAAATATTACCATACTCATCCCGCTCAACCGCGTCGCCACGGGCCGCCAACTCCGGCACCGCGTCGATCTTGTTGAACACCAGCACCTGACGGACATTGTCCGCGCCGATCGCGTGCAACACCTCGTTCACCTGATCGATCTGATCGAGCCGCACCGCGCTCGACGCGTCGACCACATGCAACAGCAGGTCGGCGTGAATGGTTTCCTCGAGCGTGGCGCGGAATGCCGCCACCAGTTGGTGAGGCAATTCACGGATGAAGCCGACCGTATCGGACACCACCACCTGCCCCGCTTCATCGCCCAGATAGACGCGCCGCGAGGTCGTATCCAGCGTCGCGAACAACTGGTCGGCGGCGTAGGCCTGGGCCTTCGTGAGCGCGTTGAACAGCGTGGATTTACCAGCGTTCGTATAGCCGACCAGCGATACCGACATGGTCTGATTGCGGCTGCGCGCGCGGCGCTGCGTGCCATGCTGACGACGCAATTTTTCGAGCCGCGTCTTGAGCGCCTTGATGCGCTCGCCGATCAAACGGCGGTCGGTTTCGAGCTGCGTTTCACCAGGACCGCGCAAACCGATACCGCCTTTCTGCCGCTCAAGGTGGGTCCATGCGCGGATTAGTCGCGTCGACAGATACTGCAACTGCGCGAGCTCCACCTGCAACTTGCCTTCGTGGCTGCGGGCGCGTTGCGCAAAAATGTCGAGGATCAGGCTGGTGCGATCGATCACGCGCCGGTTAAGCGCTTGCTCCAGATTGCGCTGCTGCGCAGGCGCCAGAGCATGATTGAAAATGACGAGTTCGATGTCGTTCGCCTCACACGCGAGACGCAGTTCTTCGGCTTTGCCGCTGCCGACGAACATCTTCGCGTCCGGACTGGACCGGCGCCCGGTGAGGGTGACTAAGGGATTCGCGCCCGCGCTTTGCGCGAGCAGACTGAGTTCTTCCAGGCTGGCTTCGAAATCGATCTTACCGAAGTCGATGCCGACAAGCGCTGCATTGATCAAATTGGAGGGTATCAAAATTGAGGCGGCCGGGAGTGATCGCCAACGGGCGACGCTACGCCGGCCGCGACGAGGGGTTAGGACTGTTCGGAATCCGGGTGGAAATTCACCGGACGGGCTGGCACGACCGTGGAGATTGCGTGCTTGTAGACCATCTGGGTGACCGTATTCCGGAGCAACACGACGTACTGGTCGAACGATTCGATGTTCCCTTGAAGCTTGATGCCGTTGACCAGGTAGATCGACACCGGCACATGCTCTTTACGCAGTGCGTTCAAAAACGGGTCTTGTAACAATTGCCCTTTGTTGCTCATAGCAAACTCCGTATTTTTTTGCAGGTTGACTGAATTGACGACGAAGAAAAAGAGATCCGCCGTCAACCGCTACACTATAGCCGATTTTCATTTTTGCGCGACGGGCCTGGCCAGGCGGCCAAACCCAGCACACACGCGGCTTTCAGCCTAAGTTCAGCCTTTGTCCGCGTAAGGGTTCGTCGACGATCTGAACTCTATGCGCAATGGAGTCCCAATCAGCTTGAAAGTTTCCCGGAAGCGGTTTTCGAGGTAGCGTTTATACGTGTCGGTGATCGCATCGAGCGCGTTACCGTGAATCACGATGAGCGGCGGGTTCTGTCCGCCCTGGTGCGCATAGCGCAGTTTCGGACGCACCGGACCGCGGCGACGCGGTTGCTGGAACTCCACCGCTTCGATCAGCGCGCGCGTGAGCTTCGGCGTCGGCAGCTTGGCCATCGCAGCCTTGTACGCGTCGTCCACCGAGCGCATCAACGGGCCAATCCCCGTGTTTTCCGTCGCGGAAATGAAGTGGAATTTCGCAAAGTCGAGAAATTTTAGTTTGCGCTCGAGGTCGGCCTTGGTGCGCTCGCGCACATGCGAATCGAGTCCGTCCCACTTGTTCACGCCTACCACCAGCGCGCGGCCCTGCTCGACCACGAAGCCGGCAATGTGCGCATCTTGTTCCGAAATGTCCTGGCGCGCGTCGAGCAGCAGGATCACGACGTTCGCGTCGGAGATCGACTGCAGTGTTTTCACCACCGAGAACTTCTCGATCGCCTCGAACACTTTGCCGCGACGGCGCAGGCCGGCCGTGTCGATCAGCGTGTACGGCTTGCCCTGGCGTTCGAAGTCGACGTAGATCGAATCGCGCGTGGTGCCGGGCATGTCGAATGCGATCACGCGTTCTTCGCCGACCAGCGAATTGATCAGCGTCGACTTACCCACGTTCGGGCGGCCGACGATCGCGATCTTCACGCCGTGCGCCGCTTTCTCTTCGTCGCTCTCTTCCGGCTGGCCCGCGTAGGCGACCTCGAGCGCTTCGTTGATCATTTCGGTCACGCCATCGCCGTGCGCGGACGAAATTGCGCGCGGGTCGCCGAGGCCGAGTTCGTAGAAGTCGGCGGCGACGTTGCTGTACTTCATCCCCTCCGCCTTGTTGACGACGAGGAAAATCGGCCGGCCGACCTTGCGCAGGTAATCGGCGATGGTCTTGTCCTGCGGCGCAAGGCCGTTACGACCGTCGCAGATGAACACGACGATGTCCGATTCCTCGACCGCCTGGCGCGTTTGACGCGCCATCTCGTGCATGATGCCTTCTTTCGCGACCGGCTCGAAGCCGCCGGTATCGACGACCAGATACGGCCGGTCGCCGGCGCGCCCTTCGCCATAGTGGCGATCGCGGGTGAGACCGGGCAGGTCGGCAACCAGCGCGTCACGCGAACGCGTGAGCCGGTTGAATAGCGTGGATTTCCCCACATTGGGGCGCCCAACGAGGGCAATAACGGGTTTCATCAGATGTTGTTCACGGTGAAACGCGGGATCGAAATCGACCGCCCGCGTAGCGACGCCATGCGGCCGCTACACGGCAGCGTTTGACGAAAATTATCACGAATTCGACCGGCCCCGGATACGCTGTCAATTTGCGCACCCGGGCGGACGGGAGTTTGGCTGGTTGGGGCGGCGCCAATGGGCCGCCAGGTTAAGTCTTTCCTGCTCGACGGCTCGCACGCCTGCGAGCTGACGGTGCTCTGCGAAATCTCTGACGACCTGCGGAGCAACCGCCGACGGTGGCGCCGCAAGCAGCCACCGATGGCCACGCGCGCGATGCCTCTGCGGCGCATTGACCATTTCCTGATCCGACTTGCCGGACCAGCCAGTCCGGCGTAATTCTTCTACTTGCTCTACTGCTCGATTCCTACAGAAACGCGCACGGCCGGCAATGCCGGCGTGCGCGCTAAACGGCAACTCGGCGACTTGCCTGCGCGCTTAACGCGGGCGGTAGCCGTACAGGTCACCGTCGTGCGTCAGCACGACCAGCGTATCGCCGGCCAACACCGGCGCCGCGGTGATCGGGCTGCCGTCGGTCTTCACACGGGCGACGAGCGTGCCGTCGTCGCGCGACAGGAAGTGCACGTAACCCTGATAGTCGCCCAGCACAGCGGCACGGCCCAGCAGGTACGGCACGCCGAGTTCGCGGTTCTTCAGCTTGTCGTTCTTCCACAGCGGCGCGCCGCTGGTGACATCGAACGCCGAGACGACCGACCAGTCGTCAGCCGCGACGACCGCGCGGTCATCCTGCGCCAGACCGCTCGTGCTCGAGAACGCCTTCTCCCACAGCGCCCGGCCCGAGTTCGCGTCGAAACAGCCAATCTGGCCCTGGAACGTCACCGCGCAGGTTTCCGAACCGACCAGCGTGGGCGGACCGGTCACGTCGTTGATACGCTCCACTTCCGTCACGCCCTTCGGATACGACACCGGCGTCTGCCAGTAGTTGTCGCCGGTTTGCAGATTGATGGCCGCGAACGAGCCGCCCGGGAAACCGGCCAGCACCGCCGCGTCGCCCGCGAACGTCATACCCGACGATACGCGCAGGTTCAGCGGTACCGCGCGATTGCGATAGTTCCACTTCTGCTCGCCGGTTTGCGCGTTGAACGCGACGATCTGACCGTCGACCGTGCGCACCACCACGAGGCCGTTGCCGACCAGCGGCGGCGAGATGATTTCGCCCGGCGCCTTGGCGGTCCACAACTGCTTGCCGTCCGCGCCGAGCACGTAGACGTCGCCCTTCAGGCCGCCGACCGCAGCCAGCGTGCCGTCGCTACCGACGCCCGCCGACAAATCGTCATGCAGCTTCACACGCCAGATGTCCTTGCCGGTTTGCGCGTCGATCTTCGCGACCGAACCGTTCGCACCCGCCGCATACACGGCGTTGCCAACCGCGACCGGCGAAAACAGATAACGGCCCGCCTTGCCGACACTCGCCTTCCAGGCCTGCTGCACGTCGAGCACGGGCTTGAACTCGGTCAGCGGCGTCGGCACGCGGCGTTCGTCTTTCGTGGATGAGCAAGCCGCCAGGGTGAGCACGGTCATCGCACAGGCAACGGGCACAGCGTAACGTTTCAGCAGATTCATCGGTGGACGAAGCATTCAGGAAATGGATTAAAGGAGACCGGTTGGTCGTGGCATGCGGCGCGATCAGCCGCCCAGTGCATCCAGCTTGAACTGGATCAACTGACGTGCCGAGCTATCGGTTTTCGACAGCGAGTCGAGCGCGAGCTTGTAGGCCGTACGTGCATCGTCACGCTTGCCCTGGGCGGCCAGCAGGTCGCCACGGCCATTCGCTACGAGACCCTTGAAGGCGTCGGACTGCGGTTCGGCGAGCAGCGCCAGGCCCTGGTCGTAAGCCTTGTCGTCGAGCAACAGCGAAGCAAAGCGCAACCTGGCGATCTGCTTGAACTCGTCGTCTTTCGCGTGATCGATGGTCCATTGCAACTGGGCCTTCGCACCGGCTTCGTCGCCCGCGGTGTACAGCGCCTTGGCCGCGCCCAACGCCGTCATCTGCGCGTACGCGGTGCCGCTGAACTTGTCTTCCATGTCGGTGGCGACGCGCGTGACCTTCGCCTTGTCGCCCGAAGCCACGGCTTGCTGGACCTGGTCATACAGCACGGCAGCTTCCGCCGCCTGGCGCCGCTGCCAGAAATTCCAGCCGTTCCAGCCAGCAGCCGCAACCAGGACCACCAGCACGATCCATGTGGTTGCATTGCCCCATTGCGTCCACCATGCCTTCAGACTTTCTATCGATTCTTGTTCGTCGTGGTAACTCATCGCCCGGCGATTTCCTCTTTCTTGATACGTGTGCTTGTCGAGCCAGTCAGGAGCCAAAGGGCTCGACGACATCGCGATCAGTCGTCGCCGTCTTCGGCGGTTGCAACCATCGCATTGATTAGAAATTCGGTCAAGTCTTCGGCAGGCACGTTCTGTTGCTCGCTCTTACCGCCGTTACCCGCGCCATTACTCGTGTCGCGCAGCGCCTTGACGCCGACCGTACCGTTCGCGATTTCGTCTTCGCCGAGCACCACCGCGAAGGCCGCGCCGCTCGAATCCGCACGCTTCATCTGCGATTTGAAGCTGGCGGTTTGACCGTCGGCGCTGCAATGCAGAATCACGTCGAGACCCGTATCACGCAACCGCTCAGCGATGATGAAGGCCTGCTCGCGCGCCGCGTCGCCCTGATGGACAACGTAGACGTCGCAACCTTCGTCTTCCGGCACGAGCTGATCTTCTTTCAGCAACTCAAGAATCCGTTCGACGCCCATTGCCCAACCGCACGCGCCGGTCGGCTTGCCGCCGAGCTGCTCGATCAGCGGATCGTAACGGCCGCCTGCAGCAACGGTGCCTTGCGCGCCCAGCTTGTCGGTCACCCATTCGAACACGGTCAGATTGTAATAATCGAGACCGCGCACCAAACGCGGATTGATCTTGAACGGAATGTTGTTCGCTTTCAGAATGCGCTGCAGTCCCTCGAAGTGCGCGAGCGATTCTTCGCCGAGAAAATCGATCAGTTTCGGCGCGTTCTGCGCGACTGCCTGCATGGCCGGATTCTTCGTATCCAGCACGCGCAGCGGATTCGTGTACAGACGGCGCTTCGCTTCTTCGTCGAGCACATCCATGTGCTTTTCGAGGTAAGCAATCAGTTCGACGCGGTGAGCCGCGCGTTCATGCGACAGACCCAGCGAGTTGAGTTCGAGCTTGATGCCGATCAAGCCGAGGTCGTCCCACAAACGCTGGCACATCATGATGATTTCAGCGTCGGCGTCCGGGCCGGCAAAGCCCAGCGCTTCCACGCCCACCTGATGGAACTGGCGATAACGGCCGCGCTGCGGACGCTCGTGGCGGAACATCGGACCGACGTACCACAAGCGCTTCGGGCCGTCGTACAGCAAGTTGTGTTCGATCGCCGCGCGCACCACGGCCGCGGTGTTTTCCGGGCGCATGGTCAGGTTCTCGCCGTTCAGCGCGTCGGTAAAGCTGTACATCTCTTTTTCGACGATGTCGGTCACTTCGCCGATACCGCGCTTGAACAGCTGCGTATGCTCGATGATCGGCGTACGGATATTCTGGTATCCGTACGAACGCAGCATCGACTTGACGGTCATTTCGAAAAATTCCCACAGCCCGGCTTCCTGCGGAAGGATGTCGTTCATGCCCTTCACGCCGGACAACTTTTCGAGCTTTTTCTTCTGTTCAGTCATCTGTCTTTCGATAGCCGATATTTAGTTGAGTGCTTCGGCGCGGCCGGCTTCGGCGCGGCCATAGCGGCGCTCGACGTAGTCACTCACGATTTGCTGGAATTCTTGCGCGATGTGCTCGCCGCGCAGCGTCTTGACCTTCTCGCCGTCGATGAACACCGGCGCGGCCGGGTTCTCCCCCGAGCCCGGCAAGCTGATGCCGATATTGGCCTGCTTCGACTCGCCCGGACCATTGACGATGCAGCCCATCACCGCGACGTGCATCTTCTCGACGCCAGGATACTGGTCGCGCCACACCGGCATCTGCGTGCGCAGATAGGTCTGGATTTGCGACGCCAGTTCCTGGAACAGCGTGCTGGTGGTACGACCGCAACCCGGGCACGCGATCACCATCGGCGTGAACGAGCGCAGACCCATGGTCTGCAGAATTTCCTGACCGACGATCACTTCGCCGGTACGCGGGCCGCCCGGTTCCGGTGTCAATGAGATACGGATCGTGTCGCCGATACCTTGCTGCAACAGCACCGACAGCGCCGCCGTCGACGCGACGATACCCTTCGAGCCCATGCCCGCTTCCGTCAAACCGAGATGCAGCGCGAAGTCGCAACGGCGCGCGAGTTCGCGATACACGGCGATCAGGTCCTGCACACCGCTGACCTTGCACGACAGAATGATCTTGTTGCGCGGCAGGCCGATTTCGACCGCGCGCTCGGCCGAGCCGATCGCCGACTGGATCAGCGCTTCGTACATCACGCTTTGCGCTTCCCACGGCGTGGAACGTGCCGCGTTTTCGTCCATCATTTTCGCGAGCAGGTCCTGGTCGAGACTGCCCCAGTTGACGCCGATACGCACCGCCTTGTCGTACTTCACCGCCGCTTCGATCATTTGCGCGAACTGCGTGTCGCGCTTCGCGCCGTGGCCGACGTTACCCGGATTGATCCGGTACTTGGACAGCGACTCCGCGCACTCGGGGTAATCGCGCAACAGCAAATGGCCGTTGTAATGGAAGTCGCCGACCAGCGGCACCGACACGCCCATGCGGTCGAGCTGCTCGCGCACGGCCGGTACGGCCGCGGCCGCTTCCGGCGTGTTCACCGTGATACGCACCAACTCCGAACCGGCTTGCGCCAGTTCCTTGATCTGGATCGCGGTGCCGATCGCGTCCGCGGTGTCCGTGTTGGTCATCGACTGGACGCGCACGGGTGCATCGCCACCGATCGTGACGATCTGGCCACCCCAACGGATGTCGACCGCG
Organism: Paraburkholderia bryophila; assembly: GCF_013409255.1. Classification (NCBI taxonomy): domain Bacteria; kingdom Pseudomonadati; phylum Pseudomonadota; class Betaproteobacteria; order Burkholderiales; family Burkholderiaceae; genus Paraburkholderia; species Paraburkholderia bryophila. The sequence continues at coordinate 4,585,955 of NZ_JACCAS010000001.1, read as the reverse complement.
TGCGACTTGCGCCGCGCCGCGTGGCCGCCGAACACCGGCTCATTGGAAACGATCTTGCTACTGGATTGGGATTGAGCTTCGGATTGCATCGAAAAACCCATTTACGCCGCATGCGCCACACAAAGACGTAGCGCCTGAATTGAAAAAGCGCCGCGGACCGGTTTGGCCGCGGCGCATACCGTATCTATCAAGGCAACGCGAAGCGCGCCACGTTACCTTTAGCTGCCGAATATTTGGCCGGATCAACCGGTTGCCCGTCGAGCGTCAGCGACTCGAGACCGGCCTTGTTCCCCAGCGTGACCTTAAACGGCGCCACGCCCGTTACTTCCTTGGTGTCGCCGGCGTGGACGAGGCCGGAGAACACTTCCTTGCCGTCCTTGCCACGCACGCTAAACCAGCTATCTTGCGTCACGCGCAGTGCGACGATCGCCTCGCCGCCGCCGGCCGTGTCAACTGCCGCCGCCGATGCGTCCGCGACAACCGCTGCCGGCGCACTCGCGGCCGGTACGGCAGCCTGCGCCTGCGAAACTGCCTTGGGTGCGGCAGCCGTTGCCGTCACAACCGGCGCCGACGACGGTGCGGCGCCCGTAGCCAGCGGCGCGGGCATCGGCGTACCCGATGCTGCGCTGTCTGCGGCGGCTTGCGCGTCCGGAGCGGATGCCGCCTCCTCCGTCGTCGCGTCGGAGCCTGCTGCCGGACTCTGTGCCACCGCGCCCGATGCACCGGTCGCACCACCCGCGGCGCCGTTCGCACTCGCCTTCAGGCGAGCAAGCCACGCCGACGAATCGCCGCCGTTGGTATGCCACATGCCCAAGGCGATCACCGCGACGATGACCGCCGCCACGCCCCACAACCACGAGCGGCTTTTTTGCCCGCTCCCGCCGAGCGACAACGACACCTTGCCGCGCGGCAAATCTTTGCCCGACGACGCCGGCATCGACAGATCCGGCGCGGGAACACCCTTCTCGCGACGCAAGGCCTGCGTGAACGGCGTGGGATCGGCGCCCAGCATCTTTGCATAGCTGCGCACGACGCCGAGCGCGAAGGTCGTATCCGGCAAGTGGCTGATGTCGCCCGATTCGAGCGCACGCAACTTGACGACGGAGACTTTCAGACGCGCCGACACGTCCTCGATCGTCCAGCCTTTCGACTCACGCAACTGGGTCAAGCGCGCGCCAACTGCCGCCAACGAATCCATGCCCGGCTGCACAACGGGCTGCACCACCGCCCGTGCGACCGGCGCCGGATGGCCTTCGTTCGTGTCTGTGTCCTGCGGCTGCGGGTGCTGCGGCTCACTCATCCCAAATCCTTTCGCGTCGATTCTTTTTAACTCGTGCCATTCGGACGGGCTCGCGCCTCACGCCCGAATCGCAGACCGTTTATAACAAAATGTGCGGCCTTGTGTGCCGCTTCCGATCGCTTCTGCAAACTTTCTTTTCAATCGTGGGTGGCAAGGCCGCTTTCTGCACGTTCCAGGAAACACCCCACCGAACGCCCGGCACCCCTGCCCGCCCGAACGATTACACGGCCCGAACCTCGATAATCTTCGCCGCCTTCCCGGTGCGCTCAGCGAGGCGCGTGCGGTCTTGCACCGCACCGGCCAACTGACCGCAGGCTGCGTCGATATCATCGCCGCGTGTTTTGCGCACCGTGGTGACGACGCCCGCGTCCATCAACACTTGCGCAAACCGTTTGATCTGTTCCGGCTTCGAGCGGAAGAGGCCCGATTCGGGGAACGGATTGAACGGAATCAGATTGAACTTGCATGGGACGTCGCGCGTGACGGCCAGCAATTCGCGCGCTTGCGCCTCGCTGTCGTTCACACCGTCGAGCATGCAATATTCGAACGTAATGAAATCGCGCGGCGCGACTTTCAGATAGCGCTGGCAAGCGGCCATCAGTTCGCGCAGCGGGTACTTCTTGTTCAGCGGCACCAGCATGTCGCGCAGCGGATCGCTCGGTGCGTGCAACGACACCGCGAGCGCTACCGGCAGATCGGCGCCGAGCCGGTCCATCATCGGCACGACGCCCGACGTGGACAGCGTGACGCGCCGGCGCGACAGGCCGTAGGCGTTGTCGTCAAGCATCAGACGCATGGCCGGCACGACTGCGTCGTAATTCAGCAGCGGCTCGCCCATACCCATCATCACGACGTTCGTGACGACGCGATCGCCCTTGCCGTCGCCACCCGTGGCGCGGCCGCCGTCCCCACCGCGCGTGGCGCGCAGCGAGAATTCGGCCATGCGCAACTGGCCGATGATTTCAGCAGTAGAGAGATTGCGGGAGAAACCCTGCTTGCCGGTCGAACAGAAACGGCAGTTGACCGCGCACCCAGCCTGCGACGACACGCACAACGTGCCGCGCGTTTCTTCCGGGATATAGACGGTTTCAACCGCGTTGCTGTTGCCGACGTCGATCAGCCACTTGCGTGTGCCGTCGGTCGAAATATGGTCGCTGACGATGCCCGGCATCGAGATCGTGGCGCGCCCTTTGAGCTTTTCGCGCAAGGACTTCGCGAGATCGGTCATGCCGTCGAAGTCGGCAGCGTTGTACTGATGAATCCAGCGCTGCAATTGCTTGGCGCGAAACGGCTTCTCGCCCAGGCTGCCGCAGTAAGCGACGAGCCCTTGGGCGTCGAGGTCGAGAAGGTTGACGGTGGAACTGCTCGTCATATCGAATCCTGCCATTTCAGTGCGAGACTACGTTCATGCAACAAGCTGCATGAACGCAATGCCGTTCGCGCCCATTCCTGCTGCTTTTACCTTACTACTTTGCCGGACGATTCGTGCGATAAATCAGTTTCGGCTGCACAGACCGCCCGCAACGCAGGTCTTAACGCGAGTAAACGTTCACTTGCGGGAAGAAGAATGCGATTTCAACTGCTGCCGTTTCCGCAGCGTCCGAACCGTGCACCGCGTTAGCGTCGATGCTGTCGGCGAAATCGGCGCGAATCGTGCCCTTTTCTGCCTTCTTCGGGTCCGTTGCGCCCATCAGGTCACGGTGCTTCAGGATCGCGTTTTCGCCTTCCAGCGCTTGCACGACCACCGGGCCCGAGATCATGAAGTCGACGAGGTCCTTGAAGAACGGGCGTGCAGCGTGCACAGCGTAGAACTTTTCAGCGTCGGCGCGCGACAGATGAACCATGCGCGAAGCCACGATCTTCAGACCAGCGTTTTCGAAACGGCTGTAGATCTGGCCGATCACATTCTTGGCCACTGCGTCCGGCTTGATAATCGACAGGGTGCGTTCGATCGCCATAAAAACTCCAAAAAATTAAGAGGTTACAGATTCAAATGAATCCGCTATTGTAGCATGTTCCCGTGTATGATTGCGATTGAACCCTTACAGGATTGAAAGACTCCAAGCAGGAGTTTCCGAATACTGGTAGCGTTGGTCGTGCGGGTTTTTTCTGGGCATTGAAACTCCCTGCCACGGCGCCAATCTTAGGGTTGGGTACTTCGCGACCGGCGGCAAACATCCCCGCCTTCGCTGCACGACCGGCTGCAACCGCTGCACTGCCGTTACCACCGCTTCACAACCATACGCAACACGCTTCTGAGGTAAGGAGAGACCATGAACGATCATCCGTATAGCTTTGGCCGCAATGGCGCAGTCAGCACGGTCGAAACGCGTAACCGCGTGCTACGGAACACCTACTGGCTGCTGGCGTTGTCCATGATTCCGACGGTGCTCGGCGCATGGGTTGGCCTCGCCACCGGTTTTTCACTGTTCGCGGCCACCAGCCCGGCCATGAGCATGCTGGCGTTCTTCGCGATCGCCTTCGGCTTCATGTTCGCGATCCAGAAGACCAAAGACAGCGCCGCCGGCGTGTTCGTGCTGCTCGGCTTCACGTTCTTCATGGGCCTGATGCTGTCGCGCATCCTGAGCTTCGTGCTCGGTTTTTCTAACGGCCCGTCGCTGATCATGCTCGCCTTCGGTGGCACTGGTGTGATCTTCGCGTCGATGGCGACCATCGCCACGGTCAGCAAGCGCGACTTTTCGGGTCTCGGCAAGTGGCTGTTAATGGGCGTGATCGTGCTGCTGCTCGCTTCGGTCGCGAACGTGTTCCTGCACCTGCCGGCGCTGATGCTCACGGTGTCCGTCCTCGCCATCGTGATCTTTTCGGCGTACATGCTGTTCGACGTCCAGCGCGTCGTGAACGGCGGCGAAACGAACTACATCACCGCCACGCTCGCGATCTACCTGGATCTGTACAACGTGTTCGTGAACCTGCTCGCGCTGCTCGGCATCTTCGGCGGCAACCGCAACTAAGTCTGACCCAGGCGTGGCGCCTTAGGCAACTTAGGCGCCTGTCTTGAAGAAAAAGCCCATAACGAGTGATCGTTATGGGCTTTTTCTTTACCTTCCCGTCGGTTACGGCGCTATCCGGCGGGAGCTACAGGCTCAACCACGCACAGCCCTCGTCCTGTGTAGCGACCACCACTTCCGTCGGCGCTGCGCCCAGTACACCCGCCATTGCTGCCCGCGCCAGCTCCGGCGAATTGTTCTGCTGGCTCAGATGCGCCGCGACCAGATGACGCAAGCGCGAACGGTCGAGCGAGGCCAGGATTTCAGCCGCCGCCTCGTTGTTCAAATGCCCATGATTACCGCCGATGCGCGCCTTGAGCGACTGCGGATAGCGGCTGCCCGCCAGCATCTGCACGTCGTGATTACATTCGAGCACCAGCGCATCGCAACCGCTCAACACTGAGCTGATATGTGGCGTGGATGTGCCGACATCGGTCAGCACGCCGAGCCGGCTCGCGCCGTTCGAGAGCACGTACTGCAGCGGCTCGCGGGCGTCGTGAGGAACGGTATAGGGAAGGATGCTGAGGTCGCCGATTGCAACCGCTTCGTCGCCCCACAGCACCTGCAGGTCGATATCGGCTTCGTCGGCGCCTACCGCGCGGGCGGTGCCCCAGCTCATGTACAGTGGAATCGACCACTTGCGCGCCAGCGTCAGCGCGCCGCCAATGTGATCGCTGTGTTCATGCGTAATCAGTATGGCGTCCAGACCTTCGGCGCTCGCGCCAACCCGGTTCAGACGCCGCTCGACTTCCTTGGCCGAAAAGCCGCAGTCGAGCAGCACGCGCGTGGTGGTTGCGCCGCTTTGCGCTTCCACCAGCAACGCATTCCCATCACTACCGCTGCCGAGACTCGCGAACCTCACGGCCCGCTTAGTTCAGCTGCGCGTGGAGCAGCGTCACGATACGCTGCGCGTCAGACGAATTGTCCACCTGGCCGTTCGCATCCAGCACGGCCACCTGCGTCACCGTGTCGCCCTTCGAACGCACGTTGACGAGGAATTCCTGACCCGGCTTCTTCGCCGAATTGCCGCTGTAGAACAGCTTGCCGAACAGACCTTCTTTCTTCAATTCCTGCATCGAGTCGGCGTAGCGCACGTAGTAGATGCCCTTCGCGCGATCGCGGTTGTCGACAGCGAAGTTGGTGCGGTCGAGCGCAAGGCCCACACGCAGCCAGGCACGGTCGAACGACTCCGGCAGGTCGAGCGTCGACGTGCCCGCGCTCTGGTCGATCGTGGCCGGTGCGACAGCCGGACGCGCATCGGTCAGCAGTTGCTTCGACTGCGCTTCGGTCAAGCCGAACTTCTGCATCAGCTTGGTGAGGAACAGCGCTTCGAGCGCCGGGTCACGCGGACGCTCTTCCCAACGCGACGACGTCTTGTCCTGCCCCGTCAGCATTTCTTCCATCGCGCTGTGCGTGATCGAGATGTCCGTGGTGCCCGACGGTGCGCGCGACACGAGCGTGCGGAAGCTGTCGCGGGTGCCCGACGAATACGCGAAGTCGATCACCTTGCCGACCGTACGGCGGAACCAGTCGTCCGGAATATTGGCGCGATTTTCCGCCCAGTCGGTTGTCATGATGCCGGTGGCCGGCGCGTCGGTTTTCAGCGCGAAGCCGTTTTCCTGCCAGAACTCCTGCAGTTGCGGCCACAGTTGTTCCGGCGAGCGGCCGTCGACCACCAGCCAGCGGCGATCGCCGTCGCGTTCGATATGCATGCCGAGCGGATCTTGCGCGCTCGGTTGACCTTCGGTGGCATTGCCCGCCGCCGTGATCGCGCGCGTGGGCGCGCCGCCCAGGGCCAGATTGGTCGGCGGCGCGATGTAGCGCTCGTCGGTCTTGGTGGTGCTGAGATCGTTCGGAACGGCGAGCGGCGGCGCACTGCCGGCGCCCTTGTAGTTGACGCGGTCGGAAGCGAACCAGTCGTTCAGCGTGTCACAGCCGGCGAGCGTCACCAGGGCAAGCGCCAGCGCCGCCATGCGGGTTGCGTGGAGGGAAAGTGCGGAACGTTTCATGAGGTCCTTCGTGATGCTGGAACGCGGTGCCTGGTTCTGTGTGCAGGGAACGTGGGCTGGATCGACGTCGGTTTAAGGGAGTGCCGGTAGCAGGCTTTCGTTGGCGCTGGTGGGTGCCGCGGTCGATCCGCTTAGCCCAACAGACCCGCTTCGCGCAGCGCGCCACGCACCACTTCGTGGTATTGCGCGTCGAGCGGCGTAAGCGGCAGGCGGATTCCGCCCTGCACACGGCCCAATTGCTGCAACGCCCATTTCGCCGGAATCGGATTCGATTCGATAAACAGGTTCTTATGCAGCGACAGGAGTTTCAGATGAATCTCGCGCGCGGTCTTCGCGTCCGCGGCGAGCGCGGCCTTGCACAGCTCGCTCATGGCGCGCGGTGCAACGTTCGCGGTGACCGAGATATTGCCGTGGCCGCCGAGCAGCATCAGCGCGATCGCGGTGGGATCGTCGCCGCTGTAGATACCGAAATGCGCGGGCGCCGACTTGATCAGATGCGCGGCACGGTCGATGTTGCCGGTCGCTTCCTTCACGCCGACGATGCCCGGCACCTGCGCGCAACGCAGAATCGTTTCGTTGCTCATGTCGGCAACGGTACGGCCCGGCACGTTGTACAGGATCACCGGCAGATCGACGGTTTCGGCGATCTTCGCGAAGTGGCGATAGATGCCTTCCTGGGTCGGCTTGTTGTAGTACGGCACGACTTGCAGCGTGGCGTCCGCGCCGACGTCTTTAGCTTGCTGCGTGAGTTCGATGGCCTCAGTGGTGGAGTTGCCGCCCGAGCCCGCGATCACCGGAATCCGGCCCGCTGTGTGCTCGACCGCGGTTTTGACCATCAGCACGTGTTCTTCGACCGACAAGGTAGCCGACTCACCGCTCGTGCCCACCACGACGAGTGCGTTGGTGCCCTCGGCGACGTGCCAATCGATCAGTTTGCGAAACGCCGGCAGATCGAGGCCGCCGTCTTCGAACATCGGGGTAATGATGGCAGGAATGCTGCCGCGAATCTGCACGCTGTCGTTGCTGCCGTGGGTGCCGCTGTGGTTGCCGTTAGTCATGAAACGCCATGAATTTGATCAGGTAAACCGCGATTGTAGCGGATTAGCCAGTCAACTCGTAACAAGGCGGGGGTGCCGCCTGCGCAGGGTCGACTGAGCGATCCGCCTCCAGAATTGCGCAGATGCGCTGGACGTAAGCCGGGCGCGGCTGCGCGAGAAAACCGTCTTGAAAAGCAACGACCCGGAGCCGGCCGCGCACGACCTCGAGCAGCTCGCCGGGCGCGAGTAGAAACGCCGGATTAGAGGGCTTGCCGACGCTTTCGTTTCCTTGCGCGAAGGTCTCGTAAACCAGTACGCCACCCGGTGCGAGCGCGTCTAACAATTGTGGAAACAGTGCGCGATGGAGATAGTTCGTCACGACCACGGCGGCGAATTTCGCGTTGCCGGGTAACGGCCAGACGGCGCCTTCGAGGTCGGCCTCGAGCGGCGTGATCAGCGGCGCATCGCACAGCGTGTCGAGCGCGGCCGCGTCGCGATCGACGGCGGTCACCGGATGCCCCAGCGACGCAAAAAACCGCGCATGCCGCCCCGCCCCCGACGCGACGTCGAGCACCGCGCCGCCCGCCGCGACCAGATGCGCCCAATGACGCACCCAGCGCGACGGCTCGCTCAATCCATGCAGTGCAGCGACGGGAGTGCTCATCGGTTCGAGATCCGCTCAGTTGTACGACAAACCCATCGCCTCGCGCACGTCACGCATCGTTTCCGTGGCGAATCGGCGGGCTTTGTCGCAGCCGTCGGCGACGATCGCGCGCAACAGCGACGGGTCGTCCATGTACTTCTGCGCGCGCTCGAGCATGGGCTGCTGTTCACGCAGAATCCCTTCGATCACCGGCTGCTTGCACTCAAGGCAACCAATACCCGCCGTCCGGCAACCCCGCTCAACCCACTCGTGCGTGGCGTCGTTCGTATAGACCTGGTGCAGTTGCCAGACCGGGCACTTGTCCGGATCGCCCGGATCGGTGCGGCGCACGCGGGCCGGGTCGGTCGGCATGGTGCGGACTTTCTTCGTGATGGTTTCCGCGTCTTCACGCAAACCGATCGTATTGCCGTACGACTTCGACATCTTCTGGCCGTCGAGGCCCGGCATACGCGACGCCTCGGTCAGCATGGCCTGCGGCTCGACGAGGATGATCTTGCGCGAGCCTTCGAGATAGCCGAACAGACGCTCGCGGTCGCTCATGGACAGGCTCTGCGATTCCTGCAACATGGCGCGCGCCTGTTCGAGCGCTTCGTCGTCGCCTTCCTGCTGATACGCGTTGCGCAGCTCGTGATAGAGCTTGGAACGCTTGCCGCCGAGCTTTTTCGCGGCCTCGTTGGCCTTCACTTCAAAGCCCGGTTCGCGGCCGTACAGATAGTTGAAACGGCGAGCGATTTCCCGCGTCATTTCGACGTGCGGCACCTGATCTTCACCGACCGGCACCAGCGAGCCGCGATACAGCAGAATGTCCGCCGCCATCAGCACCGGATAGCCGAGAAAGCCGTAGGTGGACAGGTCCTTGTCCTTCAGCTTCTCCTGCTGCTCCTTGTAGGTCGGCACCCGTTCGAGCCAGCCGAGCGGCGTGCTCATACCCAGCAGCAGCGCGAGTTCCGCGTGCTCGGGCACCTTGCTCTGGATGAACAGCGTAGCCTGCGCCGGATCGATGCCGGAAGCGAGCCAGTCGATCAGGACGTCCCACACGTTCTTCTCGATCACCTCGGGCGTTTCGTAGTGCGTGGTCAGCGCGTGCCAGTCGACCACACAGAAGAAACACGGGTACTCGGATTGCAGCCGTACCCAGTTTTTCAGCACACCGTGATAGTGGCCGAGGTGCAGCGATCCGGTGGGCCGCATGCCGGAAAAGATACGGTCTGGGAACATGGTTCTTTAAAAAAGCGAAACGAGTGGGGACATGATGGCCGTAATCGCGCCGTAGCCAATATTCACGAGCGGATTCAGCCAGTAGCGCGACAGCGTGCCCGTCATCACCAATGCCATCACGATGAAGAAACCGTACGGCTCGATTCGCGACAATGCAATCGACTGGCGCGGCGGCAACAGCGCCAGCAGCACGCGACCGCCGTCGAGCGGGGGCAGCGGGAACAGGTTCAGCACGCCGAGCACGAGGTTGAAATAGACACCGGCTTTCGCCATACCGATGAAAAACGCCTCGTCGACATTCAGGCCGAGCAGCGTCACGAACACGATGTACCACACCAGCGCCTGCACGAAATTACACGCCGGCCCCGCCGCCGCGACCCACAGACTGCCCCAGCGCGGATTGCGCAGATTGCCGAAGGCGACCGGCACCGGCTTCGCGTAGCCGAACATGAACGCGCCGCTGGTGGCGAAATACAGCAGCAACGGAATCGCGATCGTGCCGAGCGGGTCGATGTGCCGCATCGGATTGATGGAGACGCGGCCGAGCACGTACGCGGTGTTGTCGCCAAGCCAACGCGCGACGTAGCCATGCGCGGCCTCATGCAGCGTGATGGCGAAAATCACCGGCAGCGCGTACACCGCAATGGTTTGTATCAGGGAAGAATCCATAACTCGCTATTGTAACAACGCGCTGGCGGGCGTCTGTCCGCTTTCCATCATGCCGTTTCCTCGAGCCCGAACGGCGCGAGCGAGCCGCGCCCCGGCCGCACCAGCACCGGCGCCGCGCCGGTCAGATCGATCACGGTCGATGGCTCGCAGATGCAGGGACCGCCGTCGATCACCAGGTCCAGCTGTTTTTCCAGCCGCTCGCGGATTTCTTCCGGCTCGTTCAGCGGCTCGGTCTCGCCCGGCATGATCAGCGTGGAGCCGAGCAGCGGCTGGCCGAGTTCCTCGAGAATCGCCAGTGTGATCGCGTGATCCGGCACCCGCAGGCCAATCGTCTTGCGCGACGGATGCGACAGGCGCCGCGGCACTTCTTTGGTGGCCTGCAGCACGAATACGTAAGGGCCTGGCGTCACCGATTTGATCAGCCGGTACTGGCGGTTGTCCACCATCGCGAAGTTCGCCAGTTCCGACAGGTCGCGCACCAGCAGCGACAGCAGCTGCTTCTCGTCGAGCCCGCGAATGCGGCGCAGACGCTCGACCGCGTCCTTGTCGTCGAGATGACAGGCGAGCGCGTAGCTCGAATCGGTCGGCAAGGCGACCACGCCGCCGTCTTTGATGATCTGCACGGCCTGTTTGACGAGGCGCGGCTGGGGATTGTCAGGATGAAGCCGGAAGTATTGGGACATGATCGCTAACTGTGGCTACTTGGGGACGCGTGGAACACACGTGAACACGACGTGGAAACCACGTTGGAAAGCGCGGTTGAGTTGCGAAATGCGGGTTGCCAGCGAATGGCGGGCTGAAGATCGGACGACCGCGCCGGCGAATGAAGCGAACAGCACAGCGAACCACCGAACCGGAGGGCAGCGCGCCCGCCCAGCTCTCGCGTACGACGTGCCGCCAAGGCACGACGCGCGATCACAGCCAGCGTTCCCAGACGGGCTTGAGGTCGGAAGGCAGCGGCGGCAGCGTGCCGAGGTCGACGCGGCCTTCGCCGGGTGCGTGGAAATCGGACCCGCGCGATGCCTCGAATCCAAAGCGGCGCGCGACGTCCGCATATTCGCGGTACTGATCGGGCGTGTGGCTGCCGGTCACCACTTCGATCGCCTTACCGCCGAGATCGATGAATTCGGCGAAAAACGCGTCGAATTCGACCGGCGAGTAAGCGTAGCGACCCGGATGCGCGACCACGGCCTCGCCGCCGGCGGCCTGGATCCAGCCGACCGCGTGGCTCAGCCTGGCCCAGCGATGCGGCACGTAGCCGGCTTTGCCGTCGCCGAGATAGCGGGTGAAGACGTCTTGCGTGGAAGTGCAATAACCGCTTTCGACCATGAAGCGCGCGAAATGCGTGCGCGAAATCATGTCCGGGTTCGACACGTATTTGAGCGCGCCTTCGTAGGCATTCGGCACGCCGAGTGTGGCGAGCTGTTCGCCAATCGCTTCGGCGCGCGCGGCGCGGCCGCTGCGGGTGCGCGCGAGACCGTCGATCAGGATCGAGCTGGTCGGATCGATACCCAGCCCGACGATGTGCACCGTGCGCGACGCCCATGTCACTGAAATCTCGACGCCGCTCAGGTACTTCATGCCAAGCGCCTCAGCCGTGCTGCGCGCTTCGTGCTGGCCGCCCAACTCGTCGTGATCGGTCAGCGCCCACAGCGTCACGCCGCCCGCGTGCGCGCGGCGCGCGACGTCGGCCGGCGCGAATTGGCCGTCGGAAACGGTGGAGTGACAGTGGAGGTCGGCGTTCATCGTCGTTTTGAAAGGGATCTACGTCCATTTTACTGCAACGCAGTAAGTGGGCGCAGCGCTATCTCGCGGGCGCGATGCCTCGCCACCGCACGCCCTTTCGTGAGCGGGACGCCTACCTCGGCGCCTTACGTCCTTACGCCAATATGTCCCTACGCGCAAAAGCCCTCGATCAGCGCGGCGACCTGCTCCGGCTGGTCGTGGTGCACCATGTGCCCCGCTTCGTCGATGATCTTTTCCCGCCAGTTCGGGAACGCCTGAAAACGCGCCTTGAATTCGTCGAGCGGAATCTCGCCGGCAATCTGCGCGAGGGTCGGCGAAGCGGCGGCCTCGACGTGCAGCACCTTCGCGCTCACCTTGCGCCAGACCGCCATCACTTCGTCCAGGCGGTACAGCGTCGGGCCGCGCAGCTTGTGCGCCGGATCGGCGAGCAACATGAAGCGCCCTTCGCCATCCGGCTTCGACCAGTGCTGGGCGAGAAACTGCGCGCGCTGCGGCGCGAGCCGCGGATTGGTCTTGATCAGGCGCGCGGCGACGTCGTCGAGCGACGCGTAGCGCTTCAGTTGCGGCGGATCGCGCAACTCGTCGAGCCAGTTGCGCAACCGCTTCGGCGCTTGCGCCGCGTGCGACGGCGCGAGTCCGAAGCCCTCCAGGTCGACCACCCGCCGCACCCGCTCCGGCCGAACGCCCGCGTACAGGCTCACGATGTTCGCGCCCATGCTGTGACCGACCAGATTCACCTCGCCGGTCGGCGCGTAGTGGTCGAGCAGCGCGTCGAGATCGGCGAGATAGTCCTGCACCCAGTAGTTGCCGCCGCCGTGCTCCGCGACCGGCCAGTCGGACAGGCCGAAACCGCGCATGTCGGGCGCGATCACCTGCCAATCGCCGCCCAGCGCGTCGACGACGAACTGGAACGACGCCGCCACGTCCATCCAGCCGTGCAACATGAACAGGATCGGCGCGTCCGGGTTGCCCCAGCGCCGCACATGCAGACGGATGCCGCGCACGGCGACGAATTCAGACTGGGAGGTGTTCATGAGCGGCTCGCCCGAAAAAAGAATGGTCGTTCTATTATAACGAGATAGCGGGATTATGCGCGGGGGATGGGTTCGAAGAGGCGTTCGGGTAGGCGGTGGTGGCGGGTGGTGGCGCGGGAGTTGGCGCGGGAGTTGGCGTGGGTCTTGGCGTGGGTCTTGGCGTGGGTCTTGGCGTGGGTCTTGGCGCGGTTCCCGGTGAAACAGCCTGCGGAACCGCCGCCTATGCCGTCACCGCTCCGTCCCGGGCCGTTCTGCCGGCGCCACCGCTTCCGTCGACGTCGCCGGGCTCGCCTCAAGCCCCGCCAGCGCCGTCAGCGCGGCCAGTTCCGCCTCATCGAAACCGGCCTCGCGACGCGCTTCGAAATTGAACGGACCGCGTAATTTCGGTGCGTGATACTGGTCGGCAAGGCGCGCGTAGGTCTCATGCGGGTCGAGCGCCCCGCCCTCGCACACATGACGGAACCAGCGGTTACCGATCAACACATGGCCGATCTCGTCGCGCAGGATCACATCGAGAATCACCGCGGATGCCTGATCGCCCGCCTGCTGCAGTCGCGCGCGGATCGGCGGCGACGCGTCGAGGCCGCGCGCCTCGAGGGTGCGCGGCACCAGCGCCATGCGCGCCAGCACGTCGCCGCGCGTGCGCTCGCACATGTCCCACAGGCCGTCGTGCGCGGGAAAATCGCCGTACGCGTGGCCGTATTCCGCGAGGCGCGCGCTCAGCAGCGAGAAGTGATACGCCTCTTCGGCGGCGACTTTGAGCCAGTCGACGTAGAACGCGGCCGGCATGCCGGCAAAACGCCAGACGGCGTCGAGCGCGAGATTGATCGCGTTGAATTCGATGTGCGCAAGCGCATGCAGCAGGACCGCGCGACCTTGCGGCGATTGCATGCTGCGCCGCTTCAACTGACGCGGATCGACCAGCTCGGGCCGCGCCGGACGGCCCGGCAGGCCCGCCGGTTCGGCGAGTTCAAGGTGCGCGGAGCAAGTGGCGCGGCCTTCGAGCACGTCGGTGTAAAGCGTGCTAGCGGCGGCCGCCTTGATCACAGGATCAGCCTCACGCAGCGCGGCAAGCGCCGCGGTACGCGCGCACTGCGCTGAGGCGTCGAACTGTGCCTCGCCGGCCGCCGAAGCACCGTCATGAACCGCAGACGGCGCACCAGACGACTGAGCGGGCACCAAACCCGTTGAAACCAGAGGAACGGACGAAGCGGACGAAGCGGCAAACATCATGGCAAGCGGATCGGCAGACGGACAGGTGATCGGAACGACGGACGACAACGGCAAAGCAACGGGCCAAGTGCGCTTCGACGCACTCAGGCACCCCAACCACACAACCGTTTACAATACTCGATTCGACCATCCAGCGCGCCCACCGCGCTGGCGAAGCGGCACGAGCCGGGCAAACCCGGCATGCCCGAAGGCTTGCGGCCCATCCAGCGCGCGCAGCGACCGATCAACAGCAACGATGCATGGGACCGGAGTCAGCGCGAACGCGCCAACGTCGGCCCGACAGGAGACACTGTGACCATTTACAAGCTCGGCGACGCCGCCCCGACCATCCACGAAAGCGTGTTCGTCGCGGATTCGGCGAACATCATCGGCAATGTGACGCTCGGGGCCAACGCCAGCGTCTGGTTCGGCGCGACACTCCGGGGCGACAACGAGCCGATCACGATCGGCACCGGCAGCAACGTGCAGGAAAACGCGGTGCTGCACACCGACCCCGGCTTTCCGCTCACCATCGAGCAGAACGTCACGATCGGCCACCAGGTCATGCTGCACGGCTGCACGATCAAGGAAGGCTCGCTGATCGGAATTCAGGCGGTGGTCTTGAATGGTGCGGTAATCGGCCGCAACTGTCTGGTCGGAGCGGGCGCCATCGTTACCGAGGGCAAAGTGTTTCCCGACAATTCGCTGATTCTCGGCGCGCCCGCCAAAGTGGTGCGCGAACTGAACGAAACGGATATCGCCAATATGCAGCGCGGCACGGCAAGCTATGCCGAACGCCGCGAGTATTTCAAGGCGCAGCTCGTGCGCATCGGCTAATCAGCCGGAGCGCGCGGCGCGCGAGGCGCGGCATCAGGCCGCGTCATTCGACCGAGGAAAAGTTGTGAGCGACCAGTTGCAAAAATTCATGTTCAGCGCGGCGCCGGTGCGCGGCGAGATCGTTTCGCTGCGCAATACCTGGCAGGAAGTGCTGACGCGCCGTGATTATCCGGCGCCCGTGCGGACGATTCTGGGCGAAATGATGGCCGCGTGCGCGCTGCTGTCGGCGAACCTCAAGTTCAACGGCACCCTCATCATGCAGATTTTCGGCGACGGCCCGGTCAAGATGCTGGTGGTCCAGTGCGGCTCCGATCTGTCGATGCGCGCCACCGCCAAGCTGTCGGGCGAATCGGCCGAAACGATCGACGACACCACCAGCATGATCGACCTGCTCAACGCGAGCGGCCACGGCCGCTGCGTGATCACGCTCGACCCGGCGGAGAAGCAGCCGGGCCAGCAGCCGTATCAAAGTATCGTGCCGCTGTCGGGCGTGGACGGCCCGCTGAAGTCGATGGCGGAAGTGCTCGAGCACTACATGCATCACTCGGAGCAGCTCGACACGCGTCTGTGGCTCGCGGCGGACACCGAGCGCGCGGTCGGCATGCTGCTGCAAAAGCTGCCCGGCGACGGCGGCATCGTCCCGCATCCGGGCGAACTGGACGCCGATACGTGGGAACGCGTCTGCACGCTCGGCGGCACGCTGTCGCAAGACGAGTTGCTGAAGGAAGAACCTGAAACCGTGTTCCGCCGTCTGTTCTGGCAAGAAAACGTCCAGCACTTCGAGCCGGCTCAGGCGCGTTTCGAATGCACCTGCTCGCGCGAAAAAGTCGGCGCGATGCTGAAAATGCTGGGCCGCGAAGAAGTGGACGGCGTGATCGAAGAGCGCGGTCACGTGGAGATTCATTGCGAGTTCTGCAACCAGCGATATGAATTCGATCCGGTCGACGTAGCGCAACTTTTTGTCGCCAATGCGCTCTCACAAGGGGTGTCGCCGGCGGCCGAGCAGCGGCACTGAAACGGCTGACTGACACGGGCTGCATGCCTTTTCGAGCGAGGGTCGGCAGCCGGTTCATCGCTCGTGCTTTACGGCAGGAAAATAGCGCGCCGCCCGTTGCCTTCATGGGGTTCCAGCGGCGCGCTATTTTTGATCATTGTGTTGAATCATTGGCTGGCCACGCTGCGAATCATTCGCCCACGCATCCGGCCGATGGAGATCGAACATGAATAAAACCGTTTCGTTGAACCGCTACGCACGCCTGATCGCGTTGTCGGCCGTCGTGGCCGGTAGCGCCGCATTGACCGGCTGCGTGATGGACCCGCCGGGGCCGTCACCGATTTATAGCCGCCTGCCGGCCGACCAGTCGGGCGTGGCCGCCACCGCCCAGCCGCTCACGCCTGAAGAGCGTCAGCGCTACGACGCGATCGACCAACAGGTCATGACCGAGCAGAACCAGGCCATCGCCGCTGAAAACGCGGCGCAGGCGTGGTCGCGTTACTACTCGCCGCAACCGGTTTCCGTGTATGGCAGCTATTACGGCGGCGGCGGTTGGGGACGTGGCTGGGGCACCGGTGTCGGAGTCGGGTATTCGCCGTACTGGGGTTGGTGAACGCCTGACGGCGCCCGCGTGCAGACTCATCGCCCAAAGAAAAAGCCGCTTTTAAAGCGGCTTCAGACTGCTGACAAAGTACCCCCAAAGCCTGGCCTTGCGTCGGGCTTTGTCGTTTAATTGGGGCATGCTGAAGACACCGACGCCCATGCAGCACGAACTCGAGATGGTGACGCTCGAGGAACTCGTGCCGAAGGACCACCTGCTGCGCCAGATCGACGCGGCGGTGGATTTCGAATTCATCCGTGAGAAGGTGGCGCACCTGTATTGCGCGGACAACGGGCGCCCAGCGCTCGATCCGGTGGTGATGTTCAAATTGCTGTTCATCGGCTACCTGTTCGGGGTACGCAGTGAGCGCCAGCTCATGCGCGAGGTGCAGGTCAACGTGGCCTACCGGTGGTTTGCACGCTTTCGGCTCACGGACCGGGTGCCTGACGCCTCGACGTTCTCGCAGAACCGGCGACGGCGCTTCACCGACACGACGGTCTACCAGGAGATCTTCGACGCAATCGTGCAGCAGGCGATCGGGCGCGGCATGGTCGAGGGACGGGTGCTCTACACCGACAGCACCCACCTGAAGGCGAACGCCAACAAGCGCAAGTTTGATCTGGTGCAGCTCGAACAGGCGCCTTCGGCTTATCTGGCGGCGCTGGACGCTGCGGTCGATGCGGACCGGGCAGCGCACGATAAGAAGCCGCTGCGGCGCGACGAACGCAAAGGCCCCGACGACGATGAGGGCTCGAGGTCGGCTGCCACACCGGAGCGCAAGGAAACGAAGGTCAGCCGCACCGACCCGGACAGCGGCTACATGGTGCGCGACGACAAGCCCACGGGCTTCTTCTACCTGGATCACCGCACGGTCGATGCGCGCTATTCAATCGTCACCGACACGCATGTGACACCCGCCTCGGTGCACGACAGCCAGCCGTATCTGGCGCGGCTGGACCGGCAGCGCGAACGCTTTGGCTTCCAGGTGCAGGCGGTGGGGCTGGATGCGGGCTACTTCACGCCGGCAATCTGCCAGGGGCTGGAGGATCGCGGCATTGAGGGCGTGATGGGCTACCGCACGCCGAATCACAAGCCCGGGTTCTTCTACAAACGCGAGTTCAGATACAGCCGGTATCGCGAGGAATACACGTGCCCACGCGGGCAGGTACTGCGCTACAGCACGACAAACCGCGCGGGCTATCAGGAGTTCAGGTCCGATCCGTCGCGCTGCGGCACCTGTGAGGCGCGCGGCCAATGCACGACGAGCGCAAACCATGTGAAGGTGGTCATCCGGCACGTATGGGAGCGCGCGAAGGAGCGCGTCGATGCGCGTCGCCTGACCGACTGGGGCAAGGCGATCTACAAACGGCGCAAGGAAACGGTGGAGCGCAGCTTCGCGGATGCCAAGCAGCTGCATGGGCATCGCTACGCGAGGATGCGCGGGCTGCGCAAGGTGGCCGAGCAGTGCCTGCTCGGCGCTGCGGCGCAGAACATCAAGAAGATCGCGCTGCTGGTGGCACGCCTGCGGGCGTGTTTATGCGTGCGCCAGCGGCCCGGCAATCGCCTGCAGTGGCTCATCGCTGCACTTCTGGCCCGTTTCAACCGCCACGTCGTGCTTCACTGCCAGATTTGCTTTGCCTGAAAAACAAAACCCCACGCTCCGAAAAACGTGGGGTTGGTCAGCAGTCTGAAGCCGCTTTTAAAGCGGCTTTTTTTCATGCTCAGAGAATCGCACTCAGCAGGCATTGATCGCGCGTTGCACGACCCGACTCAATGCGCGGGCTTCTTCTCTTTCGCCGCGCTCTTCGCACCGTGCTTGCGATCCGGCTTCGCGCGCGACTCCGGATTCGGCACCATATGCAGCGGCGCCGCCGAAACCTCACCGCGCGTCGACGTCGTCACCGACGGCGTGTTCGCGGTCGGCAGCGGCGCATTCGGCGACACGAACTGCACGAACACTTCGCCGTCTTTCACCATGCCCATTTCGTAGCGCGCCCGCTCTTCCACCGCGGCCGTGCCGCTCTGCAAATCCTGTACTTCGCCCTGAATGCGCTCGTTGCGCACTTTCGAATCGGCGTTCTTCTGCAGTTGCTGCGCCAGTTGCTGCTGCAACTCGTGCACACGCAACCAGCCGCCGTGTCCCCACCAGAGCGGGTACTGGATCAGCGCCAGCAGAACGATCAGGACAGCAGTGACAAGCCGCATGAAGTAAGCACAATAAATACGCGCCGCCCTGCGCTATACGCAGGGCGGCGAGGTGAATCAGAAACGAAGGATAACCGGCTCATCGGTTAGCACGGGTGGCGTGACCATAAGTTTGGCCAGAACACACCTTAGCGCAGATTGTAGAACGCCGACTTGCCCGGGTAGCTTGCGATATCGCCGAGGTCTTCTTCGATACGCAGCAACTGGTTGTACTTCGAGATGCGGTCCGAACGCGACAGCGAACCCGTCTTGATCTGACCGGCATTCAGGCCGACCGCGATGTCAGCGATCGTCGAATCTTCGGTTTCACCCGAACGGTGCGAGATCACGGCCGTGTAGCCGGCGCGCTTGGCCATTTCGATGGCCGCGAAGGTTTCCGTCAGCGTACCGATCTGGTTGATCTTGATCAGGATCGAGTTGGCGATGCCCTTCTCGATGCCTTCCTTCAGGATGCGCGTGTTGGTCACGAACAGATCGTCGCCGACCAGCTGGATCTTCTTGCCGAGCTTGTCGGTCAGCGTCTTCCAGCCTGCCCAGTCGCTTTCGTGCATGCCGTCTTCGATCGACACGATCGGGAACTTGTCGGCGAGGTTCGCCAGGTAGTCCGCGAATTCCGTCGACGACAGTTGCAGGCCTTCGCCGGCCAGTTGGTACTTGCCGTCGTGGTAGAACTCGCTCGCTGCGCAGTCGAGCGCGAGCAGCACGTCTTCACCAGCGCGGTAACCCGCTTTTTCGATAGCTTGCAGGATGGTCGACAGGCATTCGTCGTTGCTGCCGAAGTTCGGCGCGAAGCCGCCTTCGTCGCCCACCGCCGTGCTCATGCCGCGATCCGACAGGATCTTCTTCAGCGCGTGGAACACTTCGGCGCCGCAGCGCAGTGCTTCGCGGAAGGTCGGCTGGCTGACCGGCACGATCATGAATTCCTGGATGTCCAGGCTGTTGTTCGCGTGCGCGCCGCCGTTGACGATGTTCATCATCGGCACCGGCAATTGCATGGCGCCCGAGCCGCCGAAGTAGCGGTACAGCGGCAGGCCGGCTTCTTCAGCGGCAGCCTTCGCGACGGCCATGGAAACAGCCAGCATCGCGTTCGCGCCGAGGCGCGACTTATTGTCGGTGCCGTCGAGTTCCAGCAGGGTCTTGTCGAGGAAGGCCTGCTCGGAAGCGTCGAGGCCCATGATCGCTTCGGAGATTTCGGTGTTGATGTGCTCGACAGCCTTCAGCACGCCCTTGCCGCCGTAACGGCCGGCTTCGCCGTCGCGCAGTTCGATCGCTTCACGCGAACCGGTCGACGCGCCCGACGGCACCGCCGCGCGGCCCATCGTGCCCGACTCGAGCAGCACGTCGCATTCGACGGTGGGGTTGCCTCGCGAATCGAGAATCTCTCGACCGATGATATCTACGATAGCACTCATGGTTTCCTCAAGAAATGACGTTGAATTCTTTACTGTGACACTGTACCAGGCGCCTGTCGCGATGCAGAAAACCGGTCTCCCCGGCCAACTGCCTGCGCGCCGATACGTTCGACGACCATTGCGTGCACTCCCCGCATGCCGGCGACCGGGCTCATTATGCAAGCCGATCGTGACACACGGCGAATGCCTGAATCAGTTGAAATTGCTTTCGAGGAACGGCGCGCGCTTGACGGCCTGATCGAGCGTAACCAGCGTCTCGAGCAGATCGGCCATGCGATGCAACGGCACCGCATTCGGACCGTCCGACTTGGCTTCGGCCGGATTCGGATGCGTCTCCATGAAGAGCCCCGACACACCGACCGCCACCGCGGCACGCGCCAGCACCGGCACGAATTCGCGCTGACCGCCCGAACTCGTGCCCTGCCCGCCCGGCAACTGCACCGAGTGGGTGGCGTCGAACACGATCGGCGCGTGGGTTTCGCGCATGATCGCCAGCGAGCGCATGTCCGACACGAGGTTGTTATAGCCAAACGACACGCCGCGTTCGCACGCCATGAAGCGGTCTTCCGACAGACCGGCTTCACGCGCGGCATCGCGCGCCTTGTCGATCACGTTCTTCATGTCGCCCGGTGCGAGAAACTGGCCTTTCTTGATGTTGACCGGTTTGCCCGAACGCGCGCAAGCATGAATGAAGTCAGTTTGACGGCACAGGAAAGCGGGCGTTTGCAGCACGTCGACCACCGACGCGACCTGCTCGATCTCGTGCTCGGCATGGACGTCGGTCAGCACCGGCAGACCGAGCTGGCGCTTCACTTCCGACAGAATCCGCAAACCTTCGTCCATGCCCAGACCGCGGAACGACTTGCCGCTGCTGCGATTGGCTTTGTCATACGACGATTTGTAGATGAACGGAATGTTCAGCTTCGCGCAGATTTCCTTCAGCCGGCCCGCTGTGTCGATCGTCATCTGTTCGGATTCGACGACACAGGTGCCTGCGATCAGGAAAAACGGCTTGTCGAGCCCGATTTCGAAATCGCCCAGTTTCATGCTTTCTCCCCGACTGCGTTCGCCGCGTGCGACTGCTGATTCGCGAGCGCCGCTTCGACGAACGACTTGAACAGCGGATGGCCGTCGCGCGGCGTGGACGTGAATTCCGGGTGAAACTGCACGCCGACGAACCACGGGTGCATGCTGCGCGGCAATTCCATCATTTCCGGCAGATCTTCACTCGGGGTACGGGCGCTGATGATAAGGCCGCCGGCTTCGAGTTGGGGCACGAAGCGGTTATTGACTTCATAACGGTGGCGATGGCGTTCGTTCACATCCTTGCCATAGATCTCTTCGGCCATCGTGCCGGGCTTGATCGGGCAACGCTGCGAACCGAGGCGCATGGTGCCGCCCAGATCCGATTCTTCGGTGCGCTTTTCGACCTTGCCTTCGCGGTCGTACCACTCGGTGATCAACGCGACCACGCGGTTATCCGTTTCCGGATCGAACTCGGTGCTGTTCGCGTTCTTCAGGCCGACTACGTCGCGGGCGAATTCGATCACGGCCAGTTGCATGCCGAGGCAAATGCCGAGGTACGGCACCTTCGCTTCACGCGCATAACGGATCGCGGCGATCTTGCCTTCGGTGCCGCGACGGCCGAAACCGCCCGGCACGAGCACTGCATCGAGATGCTTGAGGCTGTCGACGCCGTGTGTCTCGACTTCTTCCGAATCGATGTACTCGATGTTGACCTTGGTCGACGTATGCATCGACGCATGGCGCAGCGCTTCGATCAGCGACTTGTACGACTCGGTCAGATCGACGTACTTGCCGACCATGCCGATCGTGACTTCGTGCTTCGGATGCTCGAGCTTGTTGACGAGATCGGACCACATGGACAGGTCCGCGGCCTTCGGCGAGAGCTTGAGCTCTTCGCAGATGATCGCGTCCAGGCCCTGATCGTGCAGCATTTGCGGAATCTTGTAGATGCTGTCGGCGTCCCACACGGAGATCACCGCGTCTTCCGGCACGTTCGAGAACATCGAGATCTTCGCGCGCTCGTCGTCCGGAATGCGGCGGTCGGCGCGGCACAGCAGCACGTGCGGCGAAATGCCGATTTCGCGCAGCTTCTGCACGCTGTGCTGGGTGGGCTTGGTCTTCAGCTCGCCGGCCGTGGCAACCCAGGGCACCAGCGTGAGGTGCACGAAGCACGCGCTGTTGCGGCCCATGCGCAGGCTCATCTGGCGTGCGGCTTCGAGGAACGGCAGCGATTCGATGTCGCCCACGGTGCCGCCCACTTCGACGATCGCGACGTCCGGCTCGCCGCAGGTGGCCGACGCTGCGCCACGTTCGACGAACGCCTGAATTTCATTCGTGATGTGCGGGATGACCTGCACCGTCTTGCCGAGATAATCGCCACGGCGTTCCTTGCGGATTACCGATTCGTAAATCTGGCCTGTGGTGAAGTTGTTGGCCTTGCGCATCTTCGTGCTGATGAAGCGCTCATAGTGGCCAAGGTCGAGGTCAGTCTCTGCTCCGTCTTCCGTAACGAACACTTCGCCGTGTTGAAACGGGCTCATCGTGCCGGGGTCGACGTTGATGTACGGATCGAGCTTGAGGAGGGTGACTTTAAGACCGCGCGATTCGAGGATCGCGGCGAGGGAAGCGGCGGCAATACCCTTGCCGAGGGAAGAAACTACGCCGCCGGTGACGAAAACATATTTGGTCATCGCTGGATGCTCGCGGGAAAAACGGATTATACCGTAAAGCAGGGTCTCAACCCAGCAAAATCCGAGCGACATCTGTACGTGACTGTGTCATGGCGGCGGCACTTGCGCCGCGCCGATCATGCACCGTTTTTCCGTCACGGCGTTATCGAGCCCACGGCCTCGAGTCAAGCTCACCGCTCCAGCTCGCGCAACATCCGCTGCACGGCACGGGCGGTTTCGAGGGGTTTTTCCATCGGATACAGATGGCTGCCCTCGATCCACTCCACATGCCCGCCGGTCGCGCGGCGAGTCGCATCGAGGCCGGCCTGGCGGATTTCCTTCGACCGCGTGCCGGCGATGAACCCCACCGGCACCGGCGCGCCACGGGCGAGCCGCGAGCCGAGCGTATGCGGCAAGGTCTTGTAGATCTGATATTCGGTACGGCGATCGAACGCCAGCGAGCGGGCGCCGTCGACCGAAGTTTGCGGAATGCCGAAGTCGATGTAATCGGACAGCATGCGTTCGTCCCAGCGCGCGAACGCCGGCTTCGAATGAAAATGCCGCCACGCCTCGTCGCGGCTCGCCCACTGGGTGCGCCGCGTGCGGGTGGCGGCCGCGGGCGACAGGCGCTCGTCGAGGCCGGTCCATTGCGACACGCGCAACATGCTGCTGCGCCAGCCTGCGATCACCGGCGAATCGAGCATCACCACGCCCCTCACCCACTGCGGCTTTTTCAGCGCGGCCATCAGCGACAGATAACCGCCGAGCGAATGGCCCACCAGCCAGACCGGCTGCTCGTACGCGCGACCGATGTCGTCGAGCAGTTGCTCGACCAGATGCGGCCAGT
This sequence comes from Paraburkholderia bryophila, assembly GCF_013409255.1. Classification (NCBI taxonomy): domain Bacteria; kingdom Pseudomonadati; phylum Pseudomonadota; class Betaproteobacteria; order Burkholderiales; family Burkholderiaceae; genus Paraburkholderia; species Paraburkholderia bryophila. The sequence goes on along the minus strand of NZ_JACCAS010000001.1, from coordinate 4,562,466 downwards.
CCTGGGTCACCGGGTAACGCGCATCGTGACCGATGCGCTCGATGGAGCGCAGCTCGTAGTCGTCGGCGAGTTCGGCGAAGATCGTCCGGTAGGTCGACGCCGGAAAACCGTTCGCGTGCGAGAAGTGAATGATGTTTTTCAACTGCGGCACTCTCCGTTCTGTTTTTTTCGTGCGGGCCCGGTGGTCGCTCGCTTGCCGACGATCGAGTCGGCGATCCGGTCAGCGATCCATCCAGTAGCGGCGCTGCACGTCGCGGTAACGCTCGAGCGTCAGCGTGGCGCCTTGCGCGCCCGAGGCGGTTTGCGCGCCATGCCCCGGATCGATCTCGACCTTGACCTTGACCTCGACCCGCACCGCACCGTCCGCATCGCTGCGCCCGAGCTCGATCCGCCTTGCCCGGTAGCGCTCGAACACGCCCGCATCCGGATGATGAAAACGGTTGCGATAGCCTACCTGAAATAGCGCGACGAGCGGTTCGATAGAGTCGAGGAACGGCTCGGTCGATGAGGTCTTGCTGCCGTGATGCGGCACGACCAGCACCTGCGCGCGCAACGCATCGCGGGCGCGCGCGAGCAGCACGCGTTCGACCGGCGCCTCGATGTCCGCCGTCAGCAAGGCCGCGATGCGCGGGGGCGGCGTTTGAACGGGCGCGGAGGATGGGGCCGCCGATAGGCTGGCCGAGGTGTTGGCCGAGGCGCCTACCGAGGCAACGAGCGGCGCAGCCGATCGCGGGCCAACGCCCGACCCGCCCAAAGAATCCGATCCCAGCCCGTCCGAAGCGCCCAACGTACTGACCCGCAGCACACAACAATGCGCATTTGGCTTACCTTGCAGCGGCCCGGCATCCGGCCACAGCATCGCGAACTCGACGCCGTCCCACTGCCAGCGCTGCCCCGCCGCACAGGGCAGCGTATCGGCGCCGCGCTGCTTCGCGTTCGACCACAAGGCGTTCTCCGGCGCCAACGCTGCCACCATTTGACGAACCTCGATCGCGTCGAGCACGGCGGGCGCGCCGCCTGAGTGATCGGAATCGGCATGGCTGATGATCAGCGTATCGAGCGCGTTCACGCCACGCGCCTGCAAGAACGGCACGACCACGCGCTCGCCCGCGTGGGTCGATTCCGGTCCCGGCCCGGCGTCGAACAACAGTGTGTGATGAGCCGTTTCGATCAGCACCGACGTGCCTTGCCCGACGTCCAGCGCGGTTAAACGAAAACCACCGGGCGCAGGTCCATTGGCCGGCGGCAACAGCAGCGGCAACCAGGTGAGCGGCGCGGCCCAGCGCAACGGCCAGCCGCGCGGCGCGAGACACCAGAGCACACCGACCGCCGCCGCGGCGAGCGTCCAGGCGTCCGGTTGCGGCAACCGCCAAAGCGCCCACGCAGGACCGGACAGCATCCGCAAACCCGACACCATCCCATCAAGCAACGCGTGCGCGCCCTGAAACGCATAGGCATCGAACGGCGCGGGCAGCGCGACGCCGGCCAGCACCGCCGGCGTGACGAGCAGGCTTACCCACGGAATCGCGAACGCGTTCGCCAGCGGGCCGACCAGCGGGATCTGCGAGAACCAGTAGACAGTCAGCGGCGCGAGCGCGACGGTCACCGCGAACTGCACGTGCGCGGCGCTACGCAGGCGTTCGACGAAAGCCCGCGCACGGCGACGCAGACCGGCGCGCACGCTCGACCACCGGCTCGACGCGGCGTTGACATTGGCATTGGCTTCGTCGCCCTCTTCCCCATGGTGCTGTTCGTGATCCTGCACGCGCGGCCGCCCCGACACCGCGAACAGAATCGCCGCCACCGCGCAAAACGACAGCCAGAATCCCGCCGACACCACCGCCCATGGATCGATCAGCAGCACCAGCCCCAGCGCCCACGCCAGCACCACCGAACGGGCGACATGGCGGCCACTGACAAACGCCAGCGCGAGGACGGCGGCCATCCATAGCGCGCGCTGCGCCGGCACGTTGAAACCGGCCAACGCGGCATGCAAGGCCGCGAACAGCGCGCCGCCCGCCACCGTAACGATCTGCGCGGGTAGCCACAACGGCCAGTAGCGGCCGAGCCAGCCCGAGCGCCGCCACAGCGCGCCCGCCAGCCATCCGGCGAGACCCGCGGCGAAGCCGATGTGCAAACCCGAGATCGCCACCAGATGGGTCGTGCCCGTGCCGCGCATCAACAGCCAGTCCGCCGCGCTGACTTCGTCCTGCGCGCCGATCGCCAGCGCCACCACGATGCCCCGATGCGGCGCGTCGGCGAGCACGGCGTCGATCCGTGCCCGCAAGGCCGCGCGCCAGCGATCCACGGTGACGCTCACACCGTGCGCGGCGCCCGGCAATCGCGAGGCCAAAGCCGGCGCGCTCACGTAGCCGGTCGCTCGCACGTTGCGGGCAAGCAGGTTTGCTTCGGCGTCGCGCACGCCGAAGTTCGCATTGCCGTGCGGACGCTTGATCCGCACCGTCAGGCGCCAGCGCTCACCCGGTTCGAGCGGAGGCGGCGGCGCATCCTGGGCGATCCACGACAATTGAATCACGCGCGGGAAGGCGGCGACCGGCGCGTCGGCCGACTCGACATCGAATAGAAACCGGGCGCCCTTTTCATCGCGCGACGGCAGGCCTTTGATGCTGCCGGTCACGACAATATCGCGGCCTTCCCAGACGCTCGGCAGGCTCACGGCGAGCCGTACTTCCGCGCGCCATGCGGCATAGCCGAAGCCCGCGCAGATTGCCGCGCACCAGATGCCGGTCCAGATGGCGAAGGTCCGTAGACGCGGGTTGCAGCAGATCGTGTGTATGCGGACGCTCCATGCGCGAGCGCACGTTGCGACCCAGGCCGAAGTCCGCCTCCAAGCCGTGGCCGGAGTTGGAATTGGAGCCGTGGCGGTGTGGGTGGCCGCAGCGGTAGCGGCGGCAGCAGCAGCTGCTGCGGTGACCCGGGCTGAAGCCCCGCCCTCACGCGCTCCCCAAACGGCAACAGCCACTCCCACGCCCACAACCACCACCAGCCCAAGCCACCCCCACCATCCCGGCAACACCGCCTGCCGCTGCAACCCGACCACACCCAACGCAAACCCGCACCACCACGCCCGCATACCGCCTCCGCCCAACGATCGCCGGACAGCACAACGTCCAACAAACAGGTGTCAGCAAGCCCGCCGGACGTGGATATCGCCCGGCGCGAACCCCTCAAACCATCGAGTCAATTATGCAGAGGAAAGTGCCAGTCGCGGCAACGCGGCGAGCGCGTTAGCCGTTGTGCCTAGGGCGGCTTCGTCGGCGCTCATGCCGCGCAGTTGCGCGAGGCCCGCACCGATCGCCGGAATCTGCTCCGGCGAGTTGCGCTGTTTATAGATCCACGAAGGCGCGATGTCCGGCGCATCGGTCTCGACGACCAGCGCATCGAACGGCAATTGCTCGGCGAGCCGGCGAATTTGCCTTGCGCGCTCGAACGTCAGATTGCCGCCGAAGCCGAGATGCATACCCTGATCGAGATAGGCTTGCGCCTGCTGAAAACTGCCGTTGAACGCGTGCGCGATGCCGCGATGAATCTGCTGCCGCCGCAGCCCCGCGATCACCTGATCCTGCGATTTGCGCACATGGCAAATCACCGGCAGATCGAATTCGCGCGCGAGTTGCAGTTGTCCGTTGTAGAAAAACTGCTGGCGCGCATCGTCGAGACCGTCGACAAAATAATCGAGCCCGATCTCGCCGATGCCGACGAACAAAGGATCGTCGAGACTCGCCTCGATCTCCATGCGCAGCAAATCGAGATCGCTGTCCTGCGCGCCCGGCGTGAACAGCGGATGAATGCCGAGCGCGTACGCGCCGCCTTCGACCCGATGCGCCAGCTCACGCACCGCCGCGAAATTCTGGCGGCCGATCGCCGGAATCACGATCCGTCCGACGCCCGCCGCGCGCGCCGCCGCCGCGACGGCAGCGCGGTCGGCGTCGAATTCGGAAGCGTCGAGATGACAGTGGGTATCGATCCACATGGCGTGTCTGGCTATGCGCGCAGCGTTAGACGATCAGAAGATGAAACGATCAGATCGCCAGTGTGACCAGGCCGCTCAAACCGGCACCGACGGCTCTTCATAGAGCACGCCCTCGCGCAACCGCATGATGCGGTCGCATCGCCCAGCCAGTTCAGGATCGTGCGTGACGATCACGAAGCTGGTCTCCATGGTTTGCGACAGTTCGAGCATCAGATTGAACACGGTATCGGCGGTGCCGCCGTCGAGATTGCCGGTCGGTTCATCGGCGAGCACGCAGGCGGGTTTGGTCACCAGCGCCCGCGCAATCGCCACCCGCTGACGCTCGCCGCCCGACAACTCGCCCGGACGATGTTTCGCGCGATGCCCCATGCCGACCCGCTCCAGCACCGCGAGCGCTTCGCGGCGCGCGACTTCGGTCGGCAAGCGACGAATTCGCAGCGGCATGGCGACGTTGTCCAACGCGGTGAATTCCGGCAGCAAATGGTGGAACTGATAGACGAAACCCAGCGCGCGATTGCGCAGGTCGTTGCGTTCGCGCTCGGAGAGTTTCGTGAACGGTTTGCCCATCACGGACACCTGACCCGCGCTCGGATCGTCGAGGCCGCCGAGCACGTGCAGCAACGTGCTTTTGCCGGAACCCGACGCGCCGACGATCGCCAGTTTCTCGCCGCGCCGCACGCTCAGTTGCGTGTTGTTGAGCACCTGCACGTTCAAACCGCCCTGCACGAACGCTTTGGAAATGCCGGTTGCTTCGAGCACGTACGGATACCGCGCGTTGTCCTGAGAAGTCATGGGTAAAGTTGCGGTCCGGTCATTCATAGCGCAGTGCCTCCGCCGGACGGACTTTCGCACCACGCCAGCTCGGGTAAAGCGTCGCCAGCGCCGACATCGCGAAGGCGATCACGCCGATCCGCGCGACGTCGGCCGGAATCAGTTCGGACGGCAGTTCGTTGATGAAGTACACCGACGGCGGCAGGAATTGCACGCCGAGCACATGCTCGATCATCGGCACGAGCCATGGAATGCTCCACGCGATCAGGCAGCCGAGCGCGACGCCCGTCGCCGTGCCGATAAAGCCGATCGTCACGCCCTGCACCACGAAGATCTTCATGATCGAGCGAGGCTGCGCGCCGAGCGTACGCAGAATCGCGATGTCGGCCTGCTTGTTGGTCACGGTCATGACCAGCGACGACACCAGATTGAACGCCGCCACCGCGATGATCAGCGTGAGGATGATGAACATCATGCGTTTTTCGATCTGCACCGCGGAGAACCAGGTCTTGTTCTGCTGCGTCCAGTCGCGAATGTAGAGGTCGCCGGATAAGGTCCTGGCGAGCTGATGCGCGACCTCCGGCGCGCGCTGCATGTCGGTCAGGCGCAAGCGCACGCCGGTCGGCGCGGACAGCCGGAACAGCGCCTGCGCGTCTTTAATGTTGATCAGCGCGAGCGTGCTGTCGTACTCGTAATGCCCGGACTCGAAGATGCCCACCACGGTGAACTGCTTCAGCCGCGGCAGCATGCCGGCGGGCGTGATGGTGCCTTCGGGCGCGACCAGCGTGATCTTGTCGTTGACCTGCACGCCGAGATTGGTGGCCAGATCGGCCCCCAGCACGATCCCGAAGTCGCCCGGCACCAGCGCGTTCAGCGTGCCGCCTTTCATCTCCTTACCGATGTCCGACACTTCCGGCTCCAGCGACGGCTCGACGCCGCGCAGCGCCACACCGCTCACGGCGTCCTGACGCGTGAGCAACGCCTGCGCTTCGACGTAAGGCGCCGCGCCGATCACTTCCTTGTTCTGCCGCGCTTCCTGGGCAGTCAGTTGCCAATTGGGCATCGACCCGGTCGGCGAAAAAATTTCGACGTGCGCGAGCACCGACAACATGCGGTCGCGCACCTCTTTCTGGAAACCGTTCATTACCGACAACACGACGATCAGCGCCGCGACGCCGAGCGCGATGCCGGACATCGACACCAGCGCGATGAAGGAGATGAAGCCGTTACCGGTCGTGCGTTTGCCGGCGCGGGTGTAGCGCCAGCCAATCTGCCATTCGTAGGGAAATTTCAAGCGAATCCTTTTCTGCGTTCTTCGGCTTTGTGCCGCGCACGCGGGCGTGAAGCGCCTGTCGTGCGGCCCGAGCGTCGTGATCATTGGTGTCGCGGCGACGCGGATGGTTCCGGTGCGGCGCGCCAGCTCATAGCAATGCGCGCGCCACGGCGCGGTGCCACCGCCCCGTGCCGCCTTCCAGGACTGCCTGAAAGCCGGCCGCTGCGGTCGTCACCGCCGATCAAGCGCGAAGTTTGCCATACAATCCCGCGGACTCGCGGACTCCGGCCTCGCGGCCGCCGCTAAAGCAGGTTATAGCGCCCGCGCAGCCCGTTGATAATGTCCGCGGCGGCCTTGCTGGCCTCCCCGCGCGCATCGGCGTCGCGGCGGTCGCGGTGCAGATGGCTGATGTCCCAGTTGCAGCCGCCCTCGTCCTCCACGGTCTCGTGGAAGCCGGTCGGAATCCAGCCGGCGGTGGCCGGATCCGCATCGAGCGCCTTCACGACCAGCGCGAGCAGTTCCTGCTCGCTTTTGAGTTCACGCGGCATACCCGTCTCCCTCTTCATGGGCGCGGTTCCGCCGCGCGCGGCTGCAGCGACGCCTGGGCGACGGCGCATCGCTCGACCGCCCGCCGCGATCCGTCGAACCGGAAGGCGACGTCGGCTATGTCTGGTCTGCGATGGTCTGAATACTCGCACTCTTTGCCCTACAATGCGCAGCATCATGCACGCCAACCGTCTCCATCTTCTTCTCCCCTTCGCGCTGCCCGCCGCAGCGGACGCCTCCACCGCGCTACACGACATACAGAGTCCCGCTCTCGACCGGCTGATCGCCCGCGCGACGCTGGTGGAACGCGTCGTCGGCGAAGATTTTCAGCGCACGCTGCCGCACGAACGTTGGGTGGCGCGGCAATTCGGCGCGCTGCCCAGCGGCGCGGCGGCCGCCGACGAAGCACCGCTCGCGCCATACATGCTGCGGGCCGACGGCGGCGACCCCGGCACGGCGACCTGGGCCTGCGTGCAGCCGGTGCACGTACGCATCGCGCATGATCATCTGGTGCTGATCGATCCCGCCTCGCTCGATTTGTCCGACGACGAAGCCGCCGCGCTGCTCGCGGTCGCGCGGCCTCTGATCGAAGAACTCGGCGTGCGCATCGAAGCACCGCGACCGGCGCGCTGGTATCTGTCCGGCGATGGTTTCGGCACCTTGGCGGGCGCGTCGCCGCTGCGCGCGAGCGGCCGCAACATCGAAATCTGGCTGCCGCACGAGGCGCATTCGGGCGACCGTTCGCGCGCGTGGATGAAGCTGCAGAACGAAGTGCAGATGGCCTGGTTCGAGCATCCGGTCAACGAAGCGCGCGAGGCGCGCGGCCTGCCGGCGGTGAACTCGATCTGGTTTCACGCGCAAGGCGCGGTGCAGCCGGTGCGCAGCCCGTTTGCCCGGGTGCTTTCGGACGCGGCGGCTACGCGTGGCCTGGCGATGACGGCGGGTGTGGAAACCGGCGCGCCGCCGGCATCGTTCGCGACGCTGCGGGCAGCGAATGCGGGCGGCGGCATGACTCAGCCGGCTAACGCGGCCGGCTCGGCCAACGTGAACAACGCGCCGCCCATACCGCACACCGACGGCGTCACCCTCGTCGAACTCGACCCCTTCTCCGCGCCCTACATCGAGCAGGACTGGGCGCGCTGGAACGACGCCTTCGCCGCGCTGCAAACCGACTGGTTCGACCCCGTGCTCGCCGCGCTGCAATCCGGCGAACTCGGCGAACTCGGCCTGACCCTGTGCGGCGACACCGGCTCGGTGACGCTCACGGTCACGCGCGGCGACCTGCGCAAATTCTGGCGGCGGCGGCTGCTCGCGTCGCTCTTCATCGAATGATTGATTGCATGCGATCGATCGCATGACCCACGGCCTCTCCGAATGACTCGAATCGTTACGCGCGCCGGCTCCCCCGTCGACGCCGAAGTGCTCACCCGCCACGGCCTGCATCCGGTGCTCGCGCGTCTCTACGCAGCGCGCGGCGTGTGCATGCCGGATGAAATCGAAACCGGCCTTGCGCGGCTCGTACCGCCCGCCGGCCTCAAAGGCTGCGAAGACGCCGCCGCACTGCTCGCCGACGCGATCCAGCAGAAGCGCCGCATGCTGGTGGTCGCCGACTACGATTGCGACGGCGCCACCGCCTGCGCGGTCGCGGTGCGCGGCCTGCGCATGTTCGGCGGCCAGATCGACTATCTGGTGCCGAACCGCTTCGAATACGGCTACGGCCTGACGCCGGAGATCGTCGCGCTCGCCGCGCGCAACCCGTCGGGCAAACCGGAATTGCTGATCACGGTCGACAACGGCATCGCCAGCGTCGACGGCGTGGAAGCGGCCAACGCGCTCGGCATCGACGTACTGGTCACCGATCACCACCTGCCTGGCGACGAACTGCCGGCCGCCCGCGCGATCGTCAATCCGAACCAGCCGGGCTGCACCTTCCCGAGCAAATGCATTGCCGGGGTCGGCGTGATGTTTTACGTGCTGCTGGCGTTGCGCGCCGAATTGCGCCGTCGCGGCGCATTCGGCGACGACTTTCCGGAGCCGCGTCTGGACGGCCTGCTCGATCTGGTGGCGCTCGGCACGGTCGCCGACGTCGTCAAGCTCGACGGCAATAACCGCGTGCTGGTCGCTCAGGGCTTGCAGCGCATCCGCAAAGGCAAGATGCAGCCGGGCATTGCCGCGCTGTTTCGCGCCGCCGCGCGCGAGGCGCGCAGCGCGTCGGGCTTCGACCTCGGCTTCGCGCTCGGGCCGCGGCTGAATGCCGCGGGCCGGCTGTCGGACATGTCGCTCGGGATCGAATGCCTGACCACCGACGACATCGGCCGCGCGTGGGATCTCGCGCAACAACTCGACACGATGAACCGCGAGCGCCGCGAAATCGAAGCCGGCATGCAACAGCAGGCGCTTGAAGATCTCTCCGCGATCAACCCGGAAGGCGCGACCACCATCACGCTGTTCAATCCCAGTTGGCATCAGGGCGTGATCGGCATCGTCGCGGGCCGCCTGAAGGAGAAATTCCACCGGCCGTCGTTCACCTTCGCGCTCGCCGACGACAGCGGCCAGACCGTCAAGGGTTCGGGCCGCTCGATCGCGGGTTTCCATCTGCGCGACGCGCTCGATCTGATCTCGAAGCGCGAGCCGGGCCTGATCGCCAAATTCGGCGGCCACGCGATGGCCGCGGGCCTGACACTCGCCGCCGCCGACGTGCCGCGCTTCACCGCCGCGTTCGAGGCGGTCGGCCGCGAATGGCTGTCCGAAGAGGCGCTGTCGCGCACCGTGGAAACCGACGGCGAACTCGAAGACGCCTACTTCACGCCGCAATTCGTCGAAATGCTCGACGCCGCCGTGTGGGGCCAAGGCTTCCCGGCGCCGGTGTTTTCGGGCGAATTCGACATTGCGTCGCAGGCGCTGGTGAAGGACAAGCATCTGAAGCTGCAACTGGTGCGCGGCCGCCAGCGCTTCAACGCGATCTGGTTCAACCACACCGACACGCTGCCCGCGCGCACCACCGTCGCTTACCGGCTCGCCAGCGATACGTGGAACGGCGTGTCGCGCGTGCAACTGATCGTCGAGCACGCGGCGAGCTGAGGCCATTGAGCAAACTGAGCGGGTGCGCGGCAAGCTGACCGCGTCCGCCGGATCGGCTCCCGTGCGCTGCGCCCAAAGCGGCGAAATTCTCCGCAAAATCAACCCCAAACCCGCGCCGGATCGCTCAAGAGTGATCGGCGCGGCACGCCGATCGGCTATAATTTCCCCTTTTTACGAAGCTATAAAAGATCGACATGGAAGCGGAACGTCTCAACGCGATCGAAGCCTCTCTGGTAGACCTGCGCGCGCGCGCGGCCGACCTACGGGGGTATCTTTGACTACGACGACAAAGCACTGCGTCTAATCGAAGTCAACCGGGAACTCGAAGACCCGACCGTCTGGAACGACTCGAAACACGCCCAGGCCCTCGGCCGGGAAAAGAAGCTGCTCGACGACACGGTCAGCAAACTCACGGCGCTGCACGACGACCTGCGCGACGCGCTCGACCTGTTCGAGATGGCCCGTGAAGAAAGCGACGACGAAACGCTGATCGCCTGCGAAACCGACGCACAAGGCCTGGAGGCGCGCGTCGGCGACATGGAATTCCGTCGCATGTTCTCGCATCCGGCGGACCCGAACAACGCGTTCCTGGACATCCAGGCCGGCGCCGGCGGCACCGAGGCGTGCGACTGGGCCTCCATGCTGCTGCGCCAGTATCTGCGCTACTGCGAGCGCAAGGGCTTCAAGACCGAACTGCTGGAGCAGACCGACGGCGACGTCGCGGGCATCAAGAACGCAACGATCAAGATCGAAGGCGAATACGCGTACGGCTTCCTGCGCACCGAAACCGGCGTGCACCGCCTCGTGCGCAAGTCGCCGTTCGACTCGTCGGGCGGCCGTCATACGTCGTTCTCGTCGGTGTTCGTGTACCCGGAAATCGACGATTCGATCGAAGTGGACATCAACCCGGCCGATCTGCGCATCGACACGTACCGCGCGTCCGGCGCGGGCGGTCAGCACATCAACAAGACCGACTCCGCGGTGCGTATCACGCACATGCCGTCGGGCATCGTCGTGCAGTGTCAGAACGACCGTTCGCAGCACCGCAACCGCGCCGAAGCCATGGCCATGCTGAAATCGCGCCTGTACGAAGCGGAAATCCGCAAGCGTCAGGAAGAGCAGGACAAGCTCGAAGCCGGCAAAACCGACGTGGGCTGGGGTCATCAGATCCGTTCGTACGTGCTCGACAACAGCCGTATCAAGGATCTGCGCACCAACGTCGAAATCAGCAATACCAAGAGCGTGCTCGACGGCGACCTCGATCCGTTCATCAGCGCAAGCCTGAAACAGGGCGTTTAAGCGCGCACGGCGCGGCGCCTGGGTAATGCCCTGCACTGCCGCGCCGCCTCTTTTTACCGCCTGAGGTTTTTTACACTGACTGGCCACCCGCATGTGGGGCGTTCCCCGCGGGCCACCGAATACCAAATCATCATGACCGAAACGACCCAGCCGAGTGCGGCGCCCGAAGGCGACGACAACAAGATCATGACCGAGCGCCGCGAAAAGCTGCGCGAGTTGCGTGAGCAGGGCGTCGCCTATCCGAACGATTTCCGCCCGACCCACCACGCCGCCGATCTGCAAACGCAGTACGCCGAGACCGACAAGGAAACGCTCGAAGCGAATCCGCTCGAAGTCGCCATCGCCGGCCGCATGATGCTCAAGCGCGTGATGGGCAAGGCCAGCTTTGCGACCGTGCGCGACGGCTCGGGTCCGATCCAGTTCTTCATCACGCCGGCCGACGTCGGTCAGGAAACGTACGACGCGTTCAAGAAGTGGGACATGGGCGACATCGTCGCCGCGCGCGGCGTGCTGTTCCGCACCAACAAGGGCGAGCTGTCGGTGCGCTGCACTGAACTGCGCCTGCTGTCGAAGTCGCTGCGTCCGCTGCCGGACAAGTTCCACGGTCTCGCCGACCAGGAAATGAAATACCGTCAGCGCTACGTCGACCTGATCGTCACGCCGGAAACGCGCGCCACGTTCGTCGCGCGCACCAAGGCGATTTCGTCGATCCGCAAGTTCATGTCCGACGCCGACTTCATGGAAGTCGAAACGCCGATGCTGCACCCGATTCCGGGCGGCGCCGCGGCCAAGCCGTTCACTACGCACCACAACGCGCTGGATATGCAGATGTTCCTGCGCATCGCGCCGGAGCTGTATCTGAAGCGCCTCGTGGTCGGCGGCTTCGAGCGCGTGTTCGAGATCAACCGTAACTTCCGCAATGAGGGCGTCTCCGTGCGCCACAATCCGGAATTCACGATGATCGAGTTCTACGCGGCGTACACCGATTACAAGTGGCTGATGGATTTCGTCGAGCAACTGATCCGTCAGGCGGCGATCGACTCGCTCGGCACTGCCACGATCAACTATCAGGGTCGCGAACTGGATCTGGCCAAGCCGTTCCATCGCCTCACGATCACCCAGGCAATCCAGAAGTACGCACCGCAATACACGAACGAACAACTGGCCGACAGCGACTTCTTGCGCACCGAACTGAAGAAGTTCGGCGTGGACGCGTCGAAGCCGCAGTTCCTGAACGCGGGCGTCGGCTCGCTGCAACTGGCGCTGTTCGAAGAAACCGCCGAGTCGCAATTGTGGGAGCCGACCTACATCATCGACTATCCGGTCGAAGTATCGCCGCTGGCGCGCGCGTCGGACGCGGCGCCGGGCATCACCGAGCGTTTCGAGCTGTTTATCACCGGCCGTGAAATCGCCAACGGCTTCTCGGAGCTGAACGATCCGGAAGATCAGGCCGCCCGCTTCAAGAAGCAGGTCGACCAGAAAGACGCCGGCGACGAAGAAGCCATGTTCTACGACGCGGACTACATTCGCGCGCTGGAATACGGCATGCCGCCGGCCGGCGGTTGCGGGATCGGCATCGACCGTCTGGTGATGATGCTGACCGACAGCCCGAGCATCCGCGATGTGATTCTGTTCCCGCATCTGCGTCGCGAAGACTGATCGTCGCGCGCCTTGGTGCGCCGATGTTTGCGTCTGATATGCACCAAAGAAACGCCCGGTCAATGCCGGGCGTTTTTTATGCCGCAACGGAAAGTTCGCGGAAAATTCGCGGAAAACCCGCTGAAAGCGGCTGCCGCAGCGGCTGACGGTTTGTAACCGTCGGTAAAAGCTGCGCGTAGCGCGCTATGCGCGCCGCCCTGCCGAGCCCCGCAAACGCCGAAGAATCAAGGCGCCTGGCAGCCGGCGCGCGCCTTTGACGCGGTTTGGGTACGATGATTGCGTGTAGTTCGTTACAAATTGAAACCCTGCCGGAATCGATTTGCCCGACACTGCGTCTCAATAACAGTCGACTCTGCAAGACGGAGGCCAATATGGACAACCCGAACCAAACCACGCAATCACGTCGTATTCACCCGCTCGTCGCTACTGCGGCGGGCGCCATCATCATCGCGAGTCTGGCCGCCACGGCGGCCGTCACGGGCCTGTTCCCGAAGGCGTCGAGCAACGGCGCGCAGAACGACCAGACTCAGGCCGCACAGGTCACGACCCAGCCGGGCGTGGTCGATTCGGCGGCGCCGGCTAACCCGTCGGCGCAACAACAGCAGCAAGCACAACAGGCTCAACAAGCGCAGCAGTCCGCGCAGGCTCAGCAGCCGGCGCCAAGCGCGCCTGTGCCCTCGCCCGCACAGCAGCAACAATATGCTCAACAACAGCAAGGCCAAGCCGCGCCGCAATACACGCAGCAGCAACCGGCACAACCGGCCTACTGCTCAAGCTGCGGCACAGTGGTCGCGATTTCGGCGGTGCGTCAGGAAGGTCACGGCACGGGTATCGGCGCGGTCGGCGGCGCAGTGGCCGGCGGCCTGGTCGGCAATCAGTTCGGCGCCGGGAACGGTCGCGCCGCGATGACGGTGCTCGGCGCACTCGGCGGCGGTTTCGCGGGTAACTCGGTCGAAAAGCACATCCGCAGTACGACCGCGTATTCAGTGCGCGTGCATATGGAAAGCGGCAAGACCCGCTACTTCACGTACCACGAAGCGCCGCCGTTCCAGCAAGGCCAACGCGTACGGATCGAGAACGGCACGCTGGTGGCAAGCTAGCCGCAGACGGCCTGAGCTTTTTTTAGGCTTTCCGGCACGCGTAAAAAAGGCGATCCCAAATGGAATCGCCTTTTTCTGTTTACCGCCAGTAGGGTGAAACGCGATCAATAATCCGCGTCTTCAATCCATGCAGCCTGAATCGCCTCGAGGATCTTTTCGTTCGACCGGTCAGGATCGTCGTCGAATCCTTCCAGCTCCATGACCCAGCGGTGCAAATCGGTGAAGCGCACCTGCTGCGGATCGATGTCCTGGTGCTTGTCAGTCAGGGCCATCGCGATGTCTTGCGTATCGGTCCACTTCATGGCTGCCACCTCCTGTTAGTGGTTTTCCTTTGCGTGATTGATCGAGTAGCGCGGGATCTCGACGACCAGATCCTGCTCGGCCGGCATCATCGCCTGGCACGACAGACGCGAGGCCGGTTCGAGCCCCCACGCCTTGTCCAGCAGATCGTCCTCGTCTTCCTCGGACGGCGTCAAGGCGGCGAAACCCTCACGCACGATCACGTGGCAGGTCGTGCAGGCGCACGACTTCTCGCACGCGTGCTCGATTTCAATGCCGTGTTCGAGCAGGTTGTCGCAAATGCTCTTGCCGGGCACGGCATCGATCACCGCGCCTTCCGGGCACAGTTCGACGTGAGGCAGCACAACGATTTGAGGCATACATTTTCCGTTTGGGTCTGAGGCACGGCGGCGGCCAGCAGGCTCCGCGCCATTTTACTGGCGTCGCGCGGAGTTTTTAAGTCCGCGCGACGCGCTTCGGTTGTGACGTGCGCATGCCGGCGGCTTGCAGGCCGGCCGGCATGCGCGTTGTTTCAGATCTCGTCGAGCTTGCGACCGGCCAGCGCGCGGCGAATGCCCTTGTTCATGCGGCGCGCGGCGAATTCGTCGGTGCCTTCGGCGAGCGTCTTGGTGGCGGCTTCGATCGCGTCGGCGTCGTCGCTGCCGGCGATGCCGCGCAGCGCGGCAAGCAACGCGTCGAGCTCGGCGCGCTCGCTGTCGTCGAGCAACTCGGCGTCGGCGGCGAGCGCCGCGTCGGTCGCTTCGACCAGACGGCGCGCTTCGACCTGCGCCTCGCGCAGCGCACGGGCGCGCATGTCGACTTCGGCGGTCGAGAAGCTCTCTTCGAGCATTCTGGCGACGTCGTCGTCGGCGAGACCGTAGGACGGCTTGACCACCACCGACGCTTCCACGCCCGAGCCCTGCTCACGCGCGAACACGGACAGCAGACCGTCCGCGTCCACCTGATACGTGACGCGAATCCGCGCCGCGCCGGCCGCCATCGGCGGAATGCCGCGCAGCTCGAAGCGCGCGAGCGAACGGCAGTCGCTGACGAGCTCGCGCTCGCCTTGCACGACGTGGATCGCCATCGCCGTCTGGCCGTCCTTGAAGGTCGTGAAATCCTGCGCGCGCGCGACCGGAATCGTCGAGTTACGCGGAATGATCTTCTCGGTCAAGCCGCCCATGGTCTCGACGCCGAGCGACAGCGGAATCACGTCGAGCAGCAGCCAGTCGTCGCCGTCCGCGCCGCGGTTGCCCGCCAGCAGGTCGGCCTGGATCGCCGCGCCGAGCGCGACGACCTGATCCGGGTCGAGATTGGTGAGCGGCGGCTGGCCGAACAGCGACTCGACCGCACGGCGAACCACCGGCATGCGCGTCGCGCCGCCGACCAGCACCACGCCGTTGATCTCTTTAGTGGTGACTTTGGCGTCGCGCAGCGCTTTCTTCGTCGGACCGAGCGTGCGTTGCACCAGCGCCTGGGTGATCGACTCGAAAGTGGCCTCGTCGATCGTCAGATCGAGGCGGGTGCCGTTCGAGAGCGTTACCGCGAGGGTTGCATAGGACGCGCTCGACAACGCCTCCTTGGTCACGCGTACGCTGTCCAGCAGCAGACGCACGTCTTCGGGTGCGAGCGTTTGCGGTGCGATGCCCGCCTGCTCCAGCACGTGGCGATACAGCGCGTGGTCGAAATCGTCGCCGCCGAGCGCGGAATCGCCGCCGGCCGCCAGCACTTCGAACACGCCCTTCGTGAGCTTGAGGATCGACAGATCGAAGGTGCCGCCGCCGAGGTCGTACACCGCGAACAGGCCTTCGGAACCGTTGTCGAGGCCGTAGGCGATCGCGGCCGCGGTCGGCTCGTTCAGCAGACGCAGCACGTTCAGGCCGGCCAGACGCGCGGCGTCTTTGGTGGCCTGGCGTTGCGCTTCGTCGAAGTAAGCCGGTACTGTGATGACCGCGCCGACCAGTTCGTCGCCGAGCGTGTCTTCGGCGCGCTGACGCAGCGTGGCGAGAATTTCCGCCGACACTTCGACCGGGCTCTTCACACCGTCGACGGTGCGGATCTGCACCATGCCGGGGGCGTCGACGAAATCGTACGGCGCGTTTTCGGCGCCTTCCACTTCCGCCTTGCCACGGCCCATGAAGCGCTTGACCGACACGATCGTGTTGCGCGGATCGGTTGCCGCTTCGGCCTTGGCCGTGCGGCCGATCCGGCGGCCGCCCTTTTCCAGGTAGCGCACCACCGACGGCAGCAGCGCGTGGCCGTCTTCGTCGGGCAGCACGTCGGGCACGCCGCTACGCACGGCGGCAACGAGGGAATTGGTGGTGCCGAGATCGATACCGACCGCCAGACGCCGCTGATGGGGCGCCGGCGCCATGCCGGGTTCGGAGATTTGCAGTAGGGCCATCTGGATCTTCTCGGGGCCGTTTCGCCCCGTCCTGAATTTTCGCGTTGCTGGATGTAGTGCTACGACTGCGTGTGTGTCTCGGCGGGGGTAGGCAATATTTCTGCGCACTATTTCTGCGCGGCGCCGGAGCGCCCTGCCGCTTTCCCGCTTGCCGCCTGCGCGGCTAGTTCTCGAGCCGCTCGATCTGCGTGCCGATTTCCGACGCCACCCGCTCGATGAACATCAACTGCCGCACCGCCTCGCCCGCCGCCTGATTCGCGCCGCTGTCGAGCAACGCGCCGAGCTTGCTGAAGCGCACGCGCTCTTCGTCGCGCAGTTCGGTGAGCAACGCGTCGAGCGCGTCGACGTTCTTCGCCGCGGCGGCGTCTTCAATGCCTTCGCGCCATTCCATCTGCTGCATCAGGAACGCGGGCTCCATCGCCGTATTGTTCTCCGCGCCGACGTCGACGTCGCGCAGCGACAGCAGATAAGTGGCGCGCTTCAACGGATCGCGCAGCGTCTGGTACGCCTCATTCGTGCGCGTCGCCCATTGCATCGCGATACGCTTTTGCGCGTCGCCGGCCGCCGCGAAACGGTCCGGATGCACTTGCGCCTGCACCGTGCGGTACGCATGGTCCAGCGCCGCGGCGTCGAGCGCGAATTGCGCCGGAAGATCGAACAGGTCGAAGTGGCTGTCGTTCAGCGAGACCATCGGATAGAAGGAGTCCGTTCAGGAAAACGCACCGTGGTGCAGTCTAAAAACGCGGCTCGAAAGAGCAGCAAGAGGCGGTCGGCCCAGAGCGAATGCGCGGATCAAACTAAAAAGGCGGCACGCGCCGCCTTTGGTCCGCTGCACGCGGCAATGCCCGGATTTACACCCGGAACGACTCGCCGCAGCCGCATTCGTCCTTCACGTTCGGATTGTTGAACTTGAAGCCTTCGTTCAACCCTTCGCGCGCGAAGTCGAGTTCCGTACCGTCGATATAAGCCAGGCTCTTCGGGTCGACAATGATCTTCACGCCGTTGCAGTCGAACACTTCGTCTTCGGGCGCGAGTTCGTCCACGTACTCGAGCTTGTAGGCCAAGCCGGAGCAACCGGTGGTGCGCACGCCCACGCGCAGGCCGACGCCTTTACCGCGGCGGATCAAATACTTCTGGACGTGCTGTGCTGCCTTTTCGGTCAACGTAATTGCCATAGCGTTTCTCATTGCGCGGCGCCTGTCTGTCTGCTTGCGCGGACGTTTAGCCGCCCATGTGGCAGTTCAGGCGCTGCGACCCTGCCTGCATCAAATATCGCTCATACCGGACGGCGCGTTCCACCTGCGCCGCCCGCTTCGATTCACTCAGGCGCGACTCAGGCGTGAAACCCGGCTCGCGCCGCAACCGCGTTAAGCGTGTTGCTTGTCGCCGGCGACGACTGCTTCGCCATGACGCTGCTTGTAGTCGGCGACCGCTGCCTTGATCGCGTCTTCCGCGAGGATCGAACAGTGGATCTTGACCGGCGGCAGCGCCAGTTCTTCGGCGATCTGCGTGTTCTTGATCGACATTGCCTGGTCGAGCGTCTTGCCCTTCACCCATTCGGTGACGAGCGAGCTCGACGCGATGGCCGAACCGCAGCCGTATGTCTTGAACTTCGCGTCTTCGATGATGCCGTCCGCGCCCACGCGGATCTGCAGCTTCATCACGTCGCCGCAAGCCGGCGCACCGACCATGCCGGTGCCGACCGCGTCGTCGTCTTTCGCGAAGGAACCGACGTTGCGCGGGTTTTCGTAATGGTCCAGCACCTTTTCGCTATAAGCCATGATGACACTCCTTGATCCGTTTCAACCTGCAATTTGCAATTCGATAAATTCGATGTCGTCCAACACGGCGCGTCAGTGCGCTGCCCACTGGATGGTCGAAATATCGATCCCGTCTTTGTGCATTTCCCACAGCGGCGACAGATCGCGCAGCTTCGAAATCTTGGTCTTCAGCAGGTTGATCACGTAATCGACGTCCTGCTCGGTCGTGAAGCGGCCCACCGTGAAGCGGATCGAGCTGTGCGCGAGTTCGTCGTTGCGACCCAGCGCGCGCAGCACGTACGACGGTTCCAGCGAAGCCGACGTGCACGCCGAACCCGACGACACCGCCACATCTTTCACCGCCATGATCAGCGATTCGCCTTCGACGAAATTGAAGCTGATGTTCAGGTTGTGCGGCACACGCTGTTCCATGTCGCCGTTCACATACGTTTCTTCCATTTCCGCCAGACCGCGCAGCAGCCGATCGCGCAGCATGCGGATGCGTTCGTTTTCGGTCGCCATTTCTTCATGCGCGATCCGGAACGCTTCGCCCATGCCGACGATCTGGTGCGTGGCCAGCGTGCCCGAACGCATACCGCGCTCGTGGCCGCCGCCGTGCATTTGCGCTTCGATGCGGATACGCGGCTTGCGACGCACGTACAGCGCGCCGATGCCCTTCGGACCGTAGGTCTTGTGCGCCGAGAACGACATCAGGTCGACCTTCAGCTTTTGCAGATCGATCTCGATCTTGCCGGTGGCTTGCGCCGCGTCGACGTGAAAAATGATGCCCTTTTCACGGGTGATCTCGCCGATCGCCTCGATGTCCTGGATCACGCCGATTTCGTTGTTCACCGACATGACCGACACCAGAATCGTGTCCGGGCGGATCGCCGCCTTCAGCTTGTCGAGGTCGATCAGACCGTCGTCCTTCACATCCAGATACGTCACTTCGAAGCCTTCGCGCTCGAGTTCGCGGCAGGTGTCGAGCACGGCCTTGTGCTCGGTCTTCACCGTGATGACGTGCTTGCCCTTGCTCTTGTAGAAGTGCGCGGCGCCCTTGATGGCCAGGTTGTCCGACTCCGTCGCGCCCGAGGTCCAGATGATTTCGCGCGGATCGGCGTTCACCAGCTTCGCAACGTTCTCACGCGCTTCTTCGACTGCGCGCTCCGCGTCCCAGCCATACGAGTGGCTACGCGAGGCAGGGTTGCCGAACTGCTCGCGCAGGTACGGAATCATCTTGTCCACCACGCGCGGATCGATCGGTGTCGTCGCGCTGTAGTCCATGTAGATGGGCAGATGGAGAGAGTCGTTATTCATCAATTGCTCCGGGGACGTCATATGCTCTGGCTTCTTGGGTTCTGTTATCTCGCTGCGGTGCTTCGCTCTGCTGCAAGCACCGCGCGTTACGAACCGGCCATGTTGAAAACTGAGTTGGGCCCTTTCGGCGCCACGCGCACCGGCTCGACCACTTGCGCTTCGTTGCGCCGGTCGCGCAACACCGTCGGCGCGCCTTCGCGCGAACGCTGCTGGTCGACCAGGTCTTTGAGCGACACCGAATCCAGGTACTCGACCATTTTCTGATTCAGCGTGGACCACAGTTCATGCGTCATGCAGTGGCCGTCGTGCTGCTTGGTGCCCTCGCACGAGCCCTTGCCGCCGCACTGGGTGGCGTCGAGCGGCTCGTCGACCGCGATGATGATGTCGGCCACGGTCACGTCTTCAGCGCGGCGGGCCAGATTGTAGCCGCCGCCCGGTCCGCGCACGGACTCGACGATTTCATGACGACGCAGCTTGCCAAACAGCTGCTCGAGGTACGACAGGGAGATGTGTTGGCGCTGGCTGATACCAGCAAGCGTCACCGGGCCCTGCTCCTGGCGCAGTGCCAGGTCAATCATCGCCGTGACGGCGAAACGGCCTTTCGTGGTGAGTCTCATAGGGTGTGGGGACCGCAATTCTCGACAAGTTTGGTCAAGTATAAATACATGAGCAATTTAGTCAAGTATCCCTACTGTGATTTGGGTCATTTGCTTAATTGCTGGATACGCCTGGACGCCATGTCTGGCGCCTCGGCGCGGGAACTACCTGAACTACGTGAGCAACTGGGGACGCAACGCAGCGATCAGCCCACGGCACGCGGCTTCACATTGGTCCAGCACCTGCTCGAAACCTTCCGCACCGCCGAAATACGGATCGGCGACCTCGCGGGCGCCGCCCCAGCGCATATCCGCGTCCGGCACGAATTCCATCAACAGGCGGATCTTCTCGCGGTACGCGGGCGCGCTGACCTGGCGGAGCGCCGTGACGTTTTTGTCGTCCATCGCGATCAGCAGGTCGAAATGCTCGAAATCCGCGGCGGCGATCTGGCGGCCGCGCAATGCAGCCAGTTCGTAACCTCGCCGGCCGGCGGCCTGCTGCGCGCGCTCGTCCGGCGCCTGGCCGATGTGCCAGTCGCCCGTGCCGGCCGAATCGATCAGGATGCGCTCCGTGAGCCTCGCCTCGTCGACCAGACGCCGCATCACGCCCTCCGCCGTCGGCGAACGACAGATGTTCCCGAGGCAGACGAAGCAGATGGACACGGTTTTCATCAGAGGTTTTCAGGCGCTTTAGGGCGCGGTAGTGAACGCGTGGAACGGCCGCTGGAAAACGGTGGCGCGATTATACAAAGCAGAGAGAAATCTTGCCGGAGGCGGCTCAGTCGCGGCAGCCCCGGCTGGTGGGTCGATGCGAGCGCATCCGCGCCTCGCCGACAGTGACGCGGCTGGCTTTGTGCTTACGACGCTTCGGCCAGCGGCATCGCAGTGACCGCGCGCAGCGGTTTTGCCGGCGGCGTCGAAGTGTCGTCGATCATGCCGTAAGAGACGGCGCGCGCGAGTTCAGCGGTCAACTGGTCGGCCGCGAGCGGCGCCTGCTTCGCGCGAGACGCGGCGTCGCCGCAAATATGCAAATAAGCTGCCACAGCGAGGGTTGCGACGAGGGCGAGGGGCCAGTACACCGATATTGTCTTTTTCATGATGTCGTTTCTTCCGATTAGGGGCGGATGAGCTTGTGACTCACTATGCCCAGTCGAAATCCTATAGGAATTCGCAATCGGGAAAAACCCAGCCAATCGAGATACAGCGTTGCTTCAGATGGAACAGTGCATTGACGCGATCGCCGCACGCCGGCATGACACAAGGCGCGGAGCCCAAAAAATCCCTTACAAACACATACAAAGCTTTGGCGACGACTAGCGATAATGGTGGTCTTACAAACATGACAACCTTGCGCCGGCTCATCACATGAAACGCATTGCTCCACTCATCGGACTCGCGGCCGCGGCCTTGCTCAGCGGCTGCGCGGTCTATCCGGACGGCACGCCGATGGTCGGCAACGGCTACAGCGGTTACGACGGCTACGCGCCCGGCGTGCCGGTCGTGCCGCAAAGCAACGTCTATCTTGGCTATGGCAGTTATTCGGGGCCGGGATACTACGACGGGCCAGGACGTTACTACGGGCCGGGGCCGGGTTATCGCGGCTATCCGGGAGACCGGGGCGATTGGCCGAATAACGGTAATCGCGGTCAGGGTGGCGGCTGGCATGGCCAACCCAATGGCAGCGGGCAAGGCGGACCGCCGCCACGGGGCGCGGTGGGCGGCCCGGGTGGGCCAAGCGGTTCAAGCGGGCCACGACCCGGTGCCGGCGGGCCGCCGCCGTCACCACCACCACAAGCGGGCAACGGCGGTGGACGAGGTAACGGAGGTGGCGGCGGCAACCAGAGCCGGCCTCGTGGCGACGAAGGCCGAAACCCGTCCGGGATGACGAATCATTGAGGTAAGAGACGGCGAAAGTGGCCGGGCCGGCAACGAGTGCAGGCCTGCCCCGCCTCACCCAATATGACTGCGCTGCGCCGCGTACAACTCCCTGAACGTACGCCCCACCGGCGCCGGCATATCGCGTGTATTGGTCCAGCCGGCGCCGCCCAACGGCAGCTTCGCGATCGAACGATTTCTACCGCCCATCCGCTCCAGCACCCGCACGGCCAGCTTGGTGAAAAGCGCATAAGCGTCCGGATGCAGCGCCAGAAAACCCCACACCGCCAGCCCCGCCCGCTCCTTCCACGGCCGCAGCCGCCGCTCGACCTGTTTCTCGCGCAATTTGCGCAGCAGGTCCGACAACGGAATGCCCACCGGACACACGCTATTGCACTCGCCGCATAACGTCGCGGCCTGCGGCAAATCGAGCGCCTTGTCGATGCCCACGTAACTCGGCGTCAACACCGAGCCCATCGGACCGGGATAGACCCAGCCGTACGCGTGTCCGCCTACCTTCTGATAAACCGGACAATGGTTCATACACGCGCCGCAGCGAATACAGCGCAGCATCTCCTGAAAGTCGCCGCCGATCAGCCCCGTGCGGCCACCGTCCACCAGCACCACATACATGTGCTCGGGGCCGTCCTGGTCGCCTTCGCCGCGCGGTCCGGTCAGCACGGAAAAATAGTTCGACGTAGCCTGCCCGGTCGCGGAGCGCGGCAACAGACGCATCGCCGTCGCCAGATCTTCGAGCGTCGGCAACACTTTCTCGATACCCGTGACGGCAACGTGCACGCGCGGCATCACCGTGCACATGCCTTCGTTGCCCTCGTTCGTGACGAGCGCGACCGAGCCGGTTTCCGCCACCACGAAGTTGCCGCCCGTCACGCCCATGTCCGCCGTCATGAAATGTGGACGCAGCACCTCGCGCGCTTCCCGCGTCATGTCGGTGACTTCAGTCAGACGCGGCCGGCCGTGTGTCTTCGCGAACAGGTCGGCGATCTCGTCCTTATCCTTATGGACGACCGGCGCGATGATGTGGCTCGGCGGCTCGTTGCCGTTGATCTGCAGGATGTACTCGCCGAGATCGGTTTCGATCGACTCCACGCCCATCTGGCCGAGCACTTCGTTCAGGCGCATTTCCTCGGTGACCATCGACTTCGTCTTGATCACCTTCTTTACGTCATGCCGGCGCGCAATATCGCCGACGAGCCGCGCGGCCTCCTGCGTCGTCTCGGCAAACAGCACCGTCACGCCGCGCCGGCTGGCCTCGCGCTCGAACGTTTCGAGCCATACGTCGAGGTTCTCCAGCGCGCGGTCACGGCGCTCCTTGAGCGCGGCGCGCGTAGCCGGAAAGTCGATCGCGTTCATGGCCGTGGCGCGTGCCGAGACGAACTTGGTCGACAGCTTGGTCAGGTTCTGCTGCAGACGCTGGTCGGCGAGTTTTTGCCCCGCGCGCGCCTTGAATTGCATCGATTGAACTTGCATGGCCGCCTTATGCGTAAGCGAATCAGAACGCGAATCGGAACGCGCACACCGACGCGCGCGAAACGAAGTGCATGAAAAGAATGATGCGAAACGACGCAGTGCGCAGCGCGGTCGATCACGCGCTACGCCGCCGGCGCCTTTACACGTCGCCGGCCAACACCTGCGCGATGTGCAGCACCCGCGTCGTGGAATCGCCGGTGCGCCGCAGACGGCCTTCTATATTGAGCATGCAGCCGAGGTCGCCGAGCACCACCGTGCCCGCGCCGCTCGCGCTGATATTCGCGCATTTTTCGTCGACGATCGCCGTGGAAATATCGCCGTACTTGACCGCGAACGTGCCGCCGAAGCCGCAGCAGTGCTCGCAATCCTTCATTTCCGTCACGGCCACGCCCACCTGCTCCAACAGCGCGCGCGGCTGGGCCTTGACGCCGAGTTCGCGCAGGCCGGAACAGGAATCGTGATAAGTCACCTGGCCCGCGAACTCGCCCGGCTGCAACTGCACCTTGGCGACGTTGACGAGGAAATCCGTGAGCTCGAACACCTTGGCGCGCAACCGGCCGAAGCGGTTCATCATCTCGGGGTCGTCGGCGAAGAGGTCGCCGTAGTGTGCGCGGATCATGCCGCCGCACGAGCCGGACGGCACGACGACATAGTCGAACTGCTCGAACTCGCGCAGCGTTTTTTCGGCCAGGTCGCGCGCGATACGCCGTTCCCCCGAGTTGTACGCCGGCTGCCCGCAGCAGGTTTGCGCGGGCGGCACGATCACCTCGAAACCGGCGCCTTCGATCAGCTTGATCACTGAAAAACCGATTTCGGGCCGCATCAGGTCGATCAGGCAGGTGACGAACAATCCGACTCGCATGAGCCCTCCTTCGGGAAAACGTGCCTGATTATCCGCTGTTTGGCGGACAATACCAACGGCCGGAAGCCATAAGACGAATGACGCGTTAAATTGGAATAGGTTTTCCAGCCGCGTTCGCTTTTTTCACAATACGAGATACAATCAATTTCCGCTGTTTGACGCGTCAACCGATTCCTCCCATGAGCGACACGAACCCGGATCCCAAAACTTCGATCCAGGTGATCGAACGCATGATGCGCTTGCTCGACGCCCTCGCCGCGCACAGCGACCCGGTCAGCCTGAAACAACTCGCCATCCGTACGGAACTGCATCCGTCCACCGCGCACCGCATCCTGAACGATATGGTGATGTGCCGGCTGGTCGACCGCTCGGACCCCGGCACGTACCGTCTCGGCATGCGCCTGCTCGAATTGGGCAATCTGGTGAAGGCGCGGCTATCGGTGCGCGACGCAGCGCTCACGCCGATGCGCGAACTGCATCGCCAGACGGGACAAACGGTGAATCTGTCGGTGCGCCAGGGCGACGAGATCGTGTACATCGAGCGCGCCTATTCCGAGCGCTCGGGCATGCAGGTGGTGCGGGCGATCGGCGGACGGGCGCCGCTGCATCTGACCTCAGTCGGCAAACTGTTCCTCGCCGCCGACGAATCGACCCGCGTGCGCGCTTACGCCACACGCACCGGTCTGTCGGGCCACACGCAGAACAGCATCACGGATCTGACGAAACTCGAACGTGAACTCTCGATCGTGCGCCAGCAAGCCTCCGCGCGCGACAACGAAGAACTGGAACTGGGCGTGCGCTGTATCGCGGCCGGCATTTACGACGACACCGGCAAGCTGGTCGCCGGGCTGTCGCTGTCCGCGCCGGCGGATCGTCTGCAGGATTCATGGCTCGGCCAGCTCAGCCAGACCGCGCTGCTGATTTCCGCGTCGCTCGGGTATCGGCCGCAGATCCCGCAGGACCATTCGCACGGCCATCACGCGTGAGTCTTCGGTAACTCGCTCGCGCCGAAACGCAGGATAGAATAAAGCCTCGCAGCACATGCATGCTGCGAGGCTTTTTTATGGCGCGGCCGGCTCACGAAGAACCGACCACTGAACCGCTTCAGGTGCCCGGACCGCCGGCATCCGCGCTGGTAATACGCGCCTGATCGCCGCCGTTGTCCAGCCACGTGCGCAGACGCGTCGCGTCCGCGAAACGCGAGTACTTACCCGACGAGTCGAGCAGCACCATGATCATCGGACGGCCGTGAATGGTCGCCTGCATCACCAGACACTCGCCTGCTTCGTTGATGAAGCCGGTCTTCTGCAGACCGATGTCCCACGTCGGGTTACGCACCAGTGCATTGGTGCTGTTGTACGCCAGTGAACGCTTGCCGGTGTACACCTCGTAGCTGTGATCGGTCGAGAACTTGCGGATCAGCGGATATTGATACGCCGCGTTGACCATCTTCACGAGGTCGCGCGCGCTCGACACGTTCTGGCTCGTCAAACCCGTGGGGTTTTCAAAGTGGGTGTCGGTCATGCCGAGTTGCTTGGCCTTCGCGTTCATTGCCGCGAGGAAGGCCGGGCGGCCGCCCGGGAAATAACGCGACAACGCGGCGGCGGCACGGTTTTCCGACGCCATCAGCGCGATATGCAGCATGTCTTCACGCGACAGCACCGAGCCCACCGACAGACGCGAGCCGGTGTTCTTCTCGTAGTCGCGGTCTTCGTCGGTGACTTCGATCTGGTCGGTCATCGGCTCTTTCGAATCGAGCACGACCATCGACGTCATCAGCTTGGTGATCGACGCGATCGGCACCACGGCGCGCGAGTTCTTGTCGAACAGCGACTCGCCGGAATTCTGATCGATTACGTACGCGACGCTCGAGCGCAGCATCAGCGCGTCCGGCGTTTCGTGCAGACCAAATGCCTGGCCGACGGTCGGCTGACGCGGTTCGTACGCGACGCGGCGCACCACCGTATGACGGCGGCCATTCGACGTGTACGTCACGCGCTTGCGCTTGACGCTCGCGCGGAGCGCGTCGTCGTCCGCGGCGACGGCCTTCACGGCCGCGCCTTTACCGGCCTTGGCCGACTTGCTCGCCACCTTGGCGGTAGCGGCGGCCGGCTTCTTGGCGGTTTTAGCGTGTTTGGTAATTTTTGCTGGTGCTGCGGCGGGTGTGGCGGCAAAAGCGCTCACGGGCGTGGCGAACGCCGCTGCGATGACCATGGAGGCGGCCACCGACAGAGCGGTGCTGCGGGCCGCGCCGTGGATCACTTTTAGCGACGAAAACATGTCGGTTTTCATGGGTGTTCGGTAGGGAGCGGCGAGAGGTTTCCGCAAGTGTAGTAAAACAACGAAAAATTAGCAATTTTAAGCACTTATACGCGCTCCTTAAACCGGCTTGTAAGCTCCGATCGCGAAAACACAAATAAGTGCCACCGGTCGATCGAAAAAAACAATCGCTACCGGGCATCGCCCCGTCGTCGCCGCCATGCACTCGAATCGAGATGATTCTTCCAGCATAACGGCAATATCGAGACAACCTTGATCAGGGGAAATACGGTCAGAGCACAGGCGGGTGACGCATTGCCCGTGCAATGAAACGTCGCTGGGGTCTCGCTGAAGCGCTGTTAAACGCCTGCTGGAAACCGCCAACGCGCATTCGACACGCATAGCGCATTAACGTTCCGTGACAGTTTCCGGTTTACATCGAATTGTTATTTGACGATTTTTTGTCACAGATCAGATGTTACCGCCTCGCACCATTCTTCGCTTCCGGATAGTCAAAACACCTCATGGGATCGGTAACAAATGCGGATCTATCGCGCACCAGCGCGGTGCGACAGTCAATTTAACTTGCGTCATACGATCGTCATGCTGTCCGCATAAGGCATTGTTTTATCAACACTTTCTTAATATTGTGCGGCGCACAAAAAGGGCTTGACATTCGCCGCAGCCATCCTAAAATGGGAACCATTGCTGCGATGCACAATACATCGCGGTTCGGGGGGACGAGCTTCAAGGCGTCTCGCCACTTACCCAAAGCGGTCCGCACAGACAGACCGCAATCCAGGAGCGTAAACCATGACTCTGCTGACCCCTGAGCAATTCGCTGCAGCCCAGAAAGCCAACTTTGAAACGCTGTTCGGCCTGACGACCAAGGCATTTGAAGGCGTCGAAAAGCTGGTTGAGCTGAACCTGCAAGTCGTGAAGTCGACGATTGCGGAAAGTCAGGAAAATGCCCAACGCGCGCTGTCGGTCAAAGACGGCCAGGAACTGTTGGCACTGCAAGCTAGCCTCGCGCAACCGGTTGCTGAAAAGGCGCTGTCGTACGGCCGTCACGTGTATGAAATCGTCTCGGCAACGCAAGGTGAATTCACCCGCGTCGCTGAAGCGCAATTCGAAGAGCAAAACCGCAAGGTTCAGGCGCTCGTCGAGAACGTTGCGAAGAACGCACCGGCTGGTTCGGAAACGGCTGTCGCCGTGATCAAGTCGGCGATCACCGCCGCTAACACGACGTACGAAACGGTTCACAAGGCGACGAAGCAAGCTGTTGAAATCGCCGAAAGCAACTTCAATGCAGCCGCAACGGCCGCTTCGAAGGCAGCTTCGCAAGCCGCTGCACAAGCATCGCGCTCGGCCAAGAAGACGGTCTAAGTTTCAGGCAGCACTCGTTTCAGACAGCATTCGTAGCACTACACGCCGGCCCCCGCTCTTTCGCGGCGCCGGCGTTATCTTAAGCAACAGCGTCGCGCCGTTGCCGCTCACACGGTGTTAACTGGCTGGACGCTCCGATACGTTGAACGACGTATCGTTTGCCCGGCGAATGGCCGGGATTTTTTTTGGCGCTTGGCCTGGCGTTCAGCGTAGAACGGTGTCACGGCGGTTGAACGGCAACGCGGTACCGGTGTGTGACTGGTAGTGAGTACGTGCTCAAAAGAAAACGGCGCGCCCTTTGCGGGGCGCGCCGTTTTTTCATTGGCTTGAGCTTTATCGAGCTCGCCTGCATGACGCAGGCGAACCGAACCGCCTTACTTCTTTTTCACCGGCGGCAGGTCGGTACAGACGCCTTCGTACAACTCGGCGGCCATGCCGACCGATTCGCCGAGTGTCGGATGCGGGTGAATCGTTTTACCGATATCCGTTGCATCCGCTCCCATTTCGATCGCGAGACAGACTTCGCTGATCAGGTCGCCCGCATTCAGACCGACGATACCGCCGCCGATCACGCGATGCGTTTCCTCGTCGAACAGCAGCTTCGTGAAGCCTTCGTCGCGGCCGTTGGCGATTGCGCGGCCAGACGCGGCCCACGGGAACACCGCCTTGCCGAACTTGATGCCGGCGGCCTTCAACTGGTCTTCCGTCTTGCCGGCCCAAGCGACTTCCGGATCGGTGTAGGCCACCGACGGAATCTGCAGCGCATCGAAGTACGCCTTTTCGCCGTGAGCGACTTCGGCGGCGACGTGACCTTCGTGCACGGCTTTGTGCGCGAGCATCGGCTGACCGACGATATCGCCGATTGCGAAGATATGCGGCACGTTGGTGCGCATCTGCTTGTCGACGTCGATAAAGCCGCGATCCGTCACGGCGACGCCGGCCTTATCCGCGCCGATCTTCTTGCCGTTCGGCGTACGGCCGACGGCGACCAGCACGAGGTCGTAGCGTTGCGCTTCGGCCGGGGCTTTTTCGCCTTCGAACGACACGTAGATGCCGTCGTCTTTCGCTTCCGCCGCGGTGGTTTTGGTCTTCAGCATGACGTTGGCGAAACGCTTGCTGTTGTACTTTTCCCAGACCTTGACCAGATCGCGATCCGCGCCGGCCATCAGACCGTCGAGCATTTCGACCACGTCGATTTTCGCGCCGAGGGTCGCGTACACCGTGGCCATTTCCAGCCCGATGATGCCGCCGCCGATCACCAGCATGCGTTGCGGAATCTGGCGCAATTCGAGCGCCCCGGTCGAGTCGATCACACGCGGATCTTCCGGAATGAACGGCAGCTTCACCGCTTCCGAGCCCGCGGCGATGATCGCCTGCTTGAACTTGACGACTTTCTTGCCCGCTTCCGTCTGCACTTCCATGTGATTCGGATCGACGAACGCGCCGTTGCCCGTCACGACTTCGACCTTACGCGCCTTGGCCATGCCGGCGAGACCGCCGGTGAGCTTCTTGACGACGCCCGACTTGAAGTCACGCAGCTTGTCGAGATCGATCTGCGGCTTGGCGAACGTGATACCGTGCGCGCCGAGCGCTTCGGCCTCGTCCATGACGAGCGCTGTGTGCAACAGCGCTTTCGACGGAATACAGCCGACATTCAGACAGACGCCACCGAGCGTCGAATAACGCTCGACGAGCACCGTCTTCATACCCAGATCGGCCGAGCGGAACGCCGCCGAATAACCACCGGGGCCTGAACCGAGCACGAGCATGTCGCATTCGATATCGGCGCTACCGGAGAAGCTCCCTGCTTGCGGAGCGGGCGCAGCGGCCTTCGGTGCAGCGGCAGCTTGCGCTGCTTGCGGCTTCGCTTCGGCTTGAGCGGGTGCCTTCTCGGGTTCTTTCGCGGGAGCCTTAGGTGCATCTTTCGCGGGCGCCGCATCGGCGGAGGATTCAACCAAAGCGATCACGGTACCTTGTGAGACTTTGTCACCGGCTTTGACGCGAACTTCCTTGACGGTGCCGGCGGTATCGCTGGGCACTTCGATGGAGGCTTTATCGGACTCGAGGGTCATGAGAGCTTGTTCGTTCTCGATGACATCGCCCGGTTTGATATTGACTTCGATGACATCGACGTCTTTGAAGTCACCGATATCCGGCACTTTAACTTCGACGAGACTCATAGTGTCCCCTTCTCTTATTGATCGGTGATGAGGAAAGAACCCAAGAAAAAGCAGCCTAAAAGCTAGCAACGCCGAGGACAGAATCAGCCTTTGCTGTCCGCCCAAGGACGCGCCTTTCTTTTGCCTACTTTTCTTTGGAAGACAAAGAAAAGTAGGTGCCGCCCCGCACAGGGGCGACGCTAATAGACCGCCGTGAAATCAGGTTCTACAGAGGGACGCGGATAACAGACAACAACACCCCGCGCCCCACACACAACATCACCCAATCAAAGAATCACACGCCGAAAATCGGCAAGAATCGCACCCAGATACGCATTAAACCGAGCCGCGGCAGCACCATCAATAACCCGATGGTCATACGACAAAGAAAGCGGCAAGACCAGACGCGGAACGAACTGTTTCCCATCCCAAACCGGCTTCATCGCGCCACGCGACAACCCGAGAATGGCGACTTCAGGCGCATTGATAATCGGCGTGAAGTTGGTGCCACCGATCCCGCCCAGCGACGAAATCGAGAAACACCCACCTTGCATCTGATCCGGCTTCAACTTGCCGTCACGAGCGGCCTTGGACAGCTCGGTCATTTCCTTGGCGATCTCGACCAGACCCTTCTTGTCGGCATCACGAATAACAGGAACGACCAACCCATTCGGCGTATCAGCAGCAAATCCGATATGGAAGTACTGCTTGAACACCAGGTTATCGCCGTCGAGGCTGGCATTGAACGTCGGGAACTGCTTCAAAGCGGAGACGACCGCCTTGATGACGAAAGCCAGCATCGTGATCTTGACGCCCGACTTTTCGTTTTCCTTGTTCAACTGCACGCGCAGCGCTTCGAGCTCGGTGATATCCGCTTCGTCATTGTTCGTGACGTGCGGAATCATGACCCAGTTGCGATGCAGGTTCGCGCCCGAGATCTTCTTGATACGCGACAGCGGCTTCGGATCGACCGGACCGAACTTCGTGAAGTCGACCTTCGGCCACGGCAGCAGATTCAGCTCGCCGCCACCTGCGGCAGCCGGTGCAGCAGCACCCGCCGGCGCAGCACGCTGACCGGTCATCACACCCTTGATGAACGCGGTGACGTCGGCTTGCGTAATACGACCCTTCGGACCCGTGCCTTGCACCTGCGCGACGTCCACGCCGAGCTCGCGCGAGAACTTGCGCACCGACGGCGACGCGTGGCTCGCGTGACGCGAACCTTCGCCAGCCTGAATCACCGGTGCCTGAGCCAGCGCCGACGGTTGCGCCGGTGCGGGCGACGGCGTGGCCGGCGCGTCGGACGGCTTCTCGACGGCCTGCTTCGGCGCGGGCGCCGCAGCCGGGGCAGCCGCGCCGCCGTCGGCTTCGACCACCACGATCACCGAGCCTTCCGACACGTTGTCACCGACCTTGACCTTCACTTCCTTGACGACGCCGGCGACCGAGCTCGGCACGTCCATGGTCGCCTTATCGGATTCGAGCGTCACCAGCGACTGCTCTTTCTCGACGCGATCGCCGACCTTCACCGAGACTTCGATCACGGGAATGTCTTTGTAGTCGCCGATATCCGGGACCTTCACATCCTGCAGACCGCCACCGCTTGCAGCAGGCGCGGCGGCCGGCGCAGGCGCAGCAGCCGGTGCGGGCGCCGGAGCCGGCGCAGCAGCCGGTGCCGGTGCCGGAGCCGCCGCACCACCTTCAGCCGCTTCCAGCACGACGATCAACACGCCTTCCGACACGTTGTCGCCGACCTTGACCTTCACTTCCTTGACGACGCCGGCGGCCGAGCTCGGCACGTCCATGGTCGCTTTATCGGATTCCAGCGTAACGAGCGATTGCTCTTTCTCGACGGTATCACCCGCCTTCACCAGCACCTCGATCACAGGAATGTCCTTGTAATCGCCGATGTCCGGCACCTTGACTTCGATCGCTTGACTCATTGTTAGTGTCTCCTGGGCCGCGCACGCAGCCTGCCCCTGGCAATCAGGAGCAGGCGCGCACGCCGTGGCACACGGGGAAGGATGCCTTAGACGGTCATCGGGTTGGGTTTGGCGGGATCAAGGTTGTACTTCTTGAGCGCCTCGGCGACGACCTTGCGTTCGATCGTGCCTTCATCTGCCAGTGCATTCAACGCGGCAACCGTGACCCAGTAGCGGTCGACTTCGAAGAAGTGACGCAGCTTTTCACGCGTGTCCGAACGGCCGTAGCCGTCCGTGCCCAGCACGACGAATTTCTGCGGCACGAACGCGCGGATCTGCTCGGTCAGCGCGCGCACGTAGTCGGTCGATGCGATGACCGGGCCTTGTGCGTCCTTGAGCAGCTTCTCGACGTGCGAGAGCTTCTTTTCTTCGTTCGGGTGCAGCAGGTTGTAGCGCTGCACTTCGTGGCCTTCGCGCGCGAGTTCGGTGAAGCTCGGCACGCTCCACAGGTCGGCGGCGACGCCCCAGTCGTTCTTCAGCAGGGTGGCGGCGGCGATCACTTCATTGAAGATCGTGCCTGCGCCCATCAGCTGAACGCGCGGCGCCTTCGCATCGGCTTCCGCCTTGCTGAACGCGTACATGCCCTTGATGATGTCGGCCGCTACAGCGTCGCCCTGCGGAATCGCCGGGTGCTCGTAGTTTTCGTTCATCACCGTGATGTAGTAGTACACGTCTTCCTGATCCGCGACCATGCGTTGCAGGCCGTCCTGCACGATGACGGCGAGTTCGTAACCGAACGTCGGGTCATAGCTGATGCAGTTCGGCACCGAAGCGGCCCACAGCAGCGAGTGGCCGTCTTCGTGTTGCAGACCTTCGCCGTTCAGCGTCGTACGGCCCGCCGTGCCACCCAGCAGGAAGCCGCGCGAACGCATGTCGCCCGCGGCCCAGCACAGGTCGCCGATACGCTGGAAGCCGAACATCGAGTAGAAGATGTAGAACGGGATCATGGTCTCGCCGTGCGTCGAGTACGACGTCGCGGCAGCGATCCAGTCCGCCATACCACCGGCTTCGTTGATGCCTTCCTGCAGAATCTGACCGGTTTCCGACTCGCGGTAGAACATCAGCTGGTCGGAATCTTCCGGCACGTACTTCTGGCCGTCCTGATTCCAGATACCGATCTGGCGGAACAGACCTTCCATACCGAAGGTACGCGACTCGTCCGGCACGATCGGCACGATGCGCTTGCCGAGGGCCTTGTCCTTCAGCAGGATGTTCAGGATCCGCACGAACGCCATCGTCGTGGAGATCTCGCGGCCTTCGCCCGTGCCCTTGAGCAGCGGCTCGAATGCGGTCAGTGCCGGCACCGGCAGCGACTCCGCCTTCTGACGGCGCGCCGGCAGATAACCGCCCAGGTCCTGGCGGCGAGCGCGCATGTACTCGAGTTCCTTCGAACCTTCTTCGAACTTGAGGTACGGCACGTTGACGAGGTCTTCGTCGGTGATCGGCAGACGGAACTGATCGCGGAATTTCTTCAGCTGATCGACATGCAGCTTCTTCTGCTGGTGGGTGATGTTCATCGCCTGGCCAGCTTCGCCCATGCCGTAGCCCTTGATCGTCTTCGCGAGAATGACGGTCGGCTGGCCTTGCGAATTCGACGCTTCGGTGAACGCCGCGTAGATCTTGTGCGGATCGTGGCCGCCGCGGTTCAGGTTCCAGATGTCCTCGTCGGACCATTCGGCGACCAGCGCCTTCAGTTCCGGCGTGTTGAAGAAGTGTTCGCGCACATACGCGCCCGACTCCGACTTGTACGTCTGGTATTCGCCGTCGACGACGTCCATCATGCGGCGCATCAGCGCGCCCGACTTGTCGCGTTGGAACAGCGCATCCCAGCGGCTGCCCCACACCACCTTGATGACGTTCCAGCCGGCGCCGCGGAATTCGCTTTCGAGTTCCTGGATGATCTTGCCGTTACCGCGCACCGGGCCATCGAGGCGCTGCAGGTTACAGTTGATCACGAACACCAGGTTGTCGAGGCGTTCGCGGCCGGCCATGCCGATCGCGCCGAGCGATTCCGGTTCGTCCGTTTCGCCGTCGCCGAGGAAGGCCCAGACCTTGCGGCCCGTGGTCTTCGCGATACCGCGCGCGTGCATGTACTTCATGAAGCGCGCCTGGTAGATCGCCATGATCGGGCCGAGGCCCATCGACACGGTCGGGAACTGCCAGAAGTCAGGCATCAGCCACGGATGCGGGTACGACGAGATGCCCTCGCCGCCCACTTCCTGACGGAAGTTGTCGAGCTGGTTTTCGGTCAAACGGCCGAGCAGGAAGGCGCGCGAGTACACACCCGGCGACGAATGGCCCTGCACGAAAATCAGGTCGCCGCCATGTTCGGGCGACGGAGCGTGCCAGAAATGGTTGTAGCCGACGTCGTACAAAGTGGCTGCCGACGCGAACGAAGCGATGTGGCCGCCGACGTTGGTGTCCTTGCCGGCGCGCAGCACCATGGCAATGGCGTTCCAACGGGTGTACGAACGGATACGGTGCTCGATGTCCTGGTCGCCGGGAATCTTCGCCTGGCGCGCAACCGGAATCGTGTTGATGTACGGGGTATTAGCCGAGAACGGCAGATGTTCGCCATGCACGCGGGCGAATTCGATCTGTTTCTCGATCAGGTAGTGGGCGCGATCGGGGCCCACAGCAGAAATCACGCCATCCAGCGCTTCCAGCCATTCGCCGGTTTCCTGGGGATCGTCGTCTTTTTCGGCAGCGACATATTTCATGACTTCGTCGGGTACAGCGGACATGCTCGTCTCCTGGATTTAGAGGAACGCTCTTTGAACAGACGACGCGGACGAAGCACGGCCGCGGCAGCTTCGGCCGATTGTAAAAGGGGTCCCGACGTCCGCGCAACAATTTTTTCGAATTGCGAGATCACTTCTCATAATGCGGAAAATTGCTGCGGCGCAACCTGAATTGACTGCCCTTCGACGGATACGTCGGCTAGTTTGCGCCGATTAATGGCACTTTCAGCGCTTTTTTGCGCCATTTGCTAGCGACCTGCTGCGCTACAATGCCACGCATGTTGACCGAACGGCTTTTCGCTCGCTCGGCGCGCACCGCGGGTTCGCCGGCGGATTCGACGCCGTCCTCCCGCTGGCACCATGGACCATGGTGGTCGAATTCCTATTTGCTGACGCCGCTCCTGTCGATCCTGGTGTTTCTGGTCGTCATGAGTCTGATTTTGTGGAGCCTGAATCGGCGCGAACAGCAACAGCAGGAAGACACGCTTTATCGTAATGTTGCGTGGGCGCAGCAGCAGATCCGCCTGTCCATGACTGGCGCGCAGGAACAGATTCAGGCGCTGGCCCGCGATCTGGTCGCAGGCCACGCCGATCCGCATTCGTTCCAGGTGTCCACCACGGACATCATGCAGGGGCATCCCGAGATCCTCTACATGAACTGGTATACGAGCCAGCAGCAACCGCGCTGGCCCAATACCGCACTGCCCGTGTTCGGCCAGCGTCTCGCCAAGCCGAACGACGCGCAAATGGACGAGGCGGTCAAAGCCGCCTTCACCGAGGCGCGCAACACGCGCCGCCAGGTCTACTCCCCGCTGATCTACGACGACGTCGGCAACGGCTACATCACGCTGCAAACGCCGGTGTTCCGCGACCGCGACTTTCTCGGCACGATTGCCGCCGTGTTCTCGGTGGAAGGCATCCTGAAGCACGACATTCCGCCCGAGTTGTCGGCTAAATACAAAATCTCGATCATCGACGTGAACAACCGCGAGTTGACCACCACGTCGACCCGCCCGCGCCTGCCGCGCGACATGTTCTACGATCTGCCGCTCGACCCGCCGGGCCAGGGCGTCTCGGTGCGCGTCTACGCGTTCCCGCAGATGACCAACTTCACCAACAACACGCTCGTCTGGCTGGTGGCCGGCCTGTCGTGCTTCGTGCTGTGGAGTCTGTGGAGTTTGTGGAAGCACACGCGGCAACGTTTCGAAGCGCAGCAGGCGCTGTACGCCGAAGCGTTCTTCCGCCGCGCGATGGAAAACTCCGTGCTGATCGGTATGCGCGTGCTCGATATGCACGGCCGCATCACTCACGTGAATCCGGCGTTCTGCCGCATGACCGGCTGGGACGAAAGCGACCTGGTCGGCAAGAACGCGCCGTTCGCCTACTGGCCGCGCGATTCGTACCCGGAAATGCAACGCCAGCTCGATATGACGCTGCGCGGCAAGGCGCCGTCGTCGGGCTTCGAACTGCGGGTGCGCCGCAAAGACGGTTCGACGTTCCACGCCCGTCTCTATGTATCGCCGCTGATCGACAGCTCGGGCCGCCAGACCGGCTGGATGTCGTCGATGACCGACATCACCGAACCGAAACGCGCGCGCGAAGAACTCGCCGCCGCGCACGAACGCTTCACCACGGTGCTCGAAAGCCTCGACGCGGCCGTGTCCGTGCTGGCCGCCGACGAAGCCGAGCTGCTGTTCGCCAACCGCTACTACCGCCATCTGTTCGGGATTCGTCCGGACGGCCATCTGGAATTGGCGGGCGGCGGGTTCGATAGCGCACAGGCCTCGTCCGATTCGATCGATATGGTGGATACCTATGCGGGTCTGCCCGCCGCGGCGCTGACCGAAAGCACCGCCGACGCACAGGAAATCTACGTGCAAAGCGCCCAGAAATGGTTCGAAGTGCGCCGCCAGTACATTCAGTGGGTGGACGGCCACCTCGCGCAGATGCAGATCGCGACCGACATCACCACCCGCAAGCAGGCGCAGGAACTGTCGCGCCAGCAGGACGAAAAACTGCAGTTCACCAGCCGCCTGATGACCATGGGCGAAATGGCCTCGTCGCTCGCACACGAACTGAATCAGCCGCTCGCCGCGATCAATAACTATTGCTCCGGCACCGTCGCGCTGGTTAAATCCGGTCGAACCACGCCCGACAATCTGCTGCCGGTGCTCGAAAAGACTGCCCAACAGGCGGTGCGGGCAGGCATGATCATCCGGCGGATTCGCGAGTTCGTGAAACGCAGCGAGCCGAAGCGGCAAGCCACGCGCGTCGCCGATATCGTCGCGGACGCGGTGGGCCTGGCCGAGATCGAAGTGCGCAAGCGGCGGATTCGCATCGTCACCGATCTGCGCTCGCGTCTGCCGGTGATCTACGTCGACCCGGTGCTGATCGAGCAGGTGCTGGTCAACCTGCTGAAGAACGGCGCCGAAGCCATGGCCGAAGCGCGCCCGAATGCCGTCGATCCGGTGATCCGCGTGGTCGTGCGACTGGAGAGCGGGTTTGTCTGCATCAGTGTCGTCGACCAGGGTCCGGGCGTCGACGAAGCAACAGCCGAGCGGCTGTTCGAACCGTTTTACAGCACCAAGTCCGATGGTATGGGCATGGGGCTGAACATTTGCCGTTCGATTATCGAATCGCACCGCGGTCGTCTGTGGGTGGTCAACAACGTCGAGTCCGACGGTCACATCACAGGCGCCACGTTCCATTGCAGTCTGCCTATTGGAGAGCCTGACGGCCCGAGCAACGGCGGGTCAGAGGCGCCGACACCACAAACCGTTACGGGAGAGCTATGAACAGCCCAGTCACCACACAGGAAACCGTCTTTGTCGTCGACGACGATGAGGCCGTACGAGATTCGCTGCGCTGGCTACTGGAGGCGAACGGCTACCGCGTGCAATGCTTCTCCGGTGCCGAGCAGTTCCTCGACGCCTGGCATCCGCATCAGCAACCGGGCCAGATCGCGTGTCTGATTCTCGATGTACGGATGTCCGGCATGAGCGGACTCGAATTGCAGGAACGCCTGATCGCCGACAATGCTGTGTTGCCGATCATCTTCGTGACGGGCCACGGCGATGTGCCGATGGCAGTGTCGACGATGAAAAAAGGCGCGATGGACTTCATCGAAAAACCGTTCGACGAAGCCGAGTTGCGCAAGCTGGTCGAGCGCATGCTCGACAAGGCGCGCAGCGAAAGCAGCAGCGTGCAGCAACAGCGCGCCGCCGCCGAGCGTCTGGGCAAGCTGACCGCACGTGAGCACCAGGTGCTGGAGCGCATCATCGCCGGCCGCCTGAACAAGCAGATCGCCGACGACCTCGGCATCAGCATCAAGACGGTCGAAGCGCATCGCGCGAACATCATGGAAAAGCTCAACGTCAACACGGTCGCCGATCTGCTGCGACTGGCGCTGTCGAACAAGCCGCAACAGGCGCAGTAAGACCGGCAGCGGCGCTCGCCGCTTCACGCCGATCTGAAATCTGAACAGTGGAACACGGCCGGACTCGCAACATGGTCCGGCCCAAGGCGCTCTCGCCCGCCATGGGTGTGCGCTGCCATGCTTGTCACTTTAGTCTGCTGCCCTGCTTCTCACCTTCCCCGTTGCTTCGCTTCCCGGCCACTCCGCCGCTCTCCCGCACCGCAGTAAAAATTCAGCGCCTTGCTTCGACACGCGAGCCCGTTCGAATCGTTACGCATGACTCAGCAATCGCTTACACGCGTCTGAAACCACGTTTTCCTCTGACGTGATTGACAAGCCTCGCTGCGCGCCCTAATTTAAACAGAGCGCCTAAACGGGAATGGCTGATGCACGATCAACACGGAATGACGTGCCGCGAACGCCGCATGCAGGGTCGACCGACCCTGCAAAGCAACGGCCATCGCACATTCAGCCTATTCGCGCCCTTCCCGCGTCTCACCCGCCTTGCCGCCGCAACGCTAAACGCGTGCCGTCCCGCCTCGCCGCTGCCTGTTTTTACGCAGTCGTTTGCTCCGCCGTTTGCTCGACCGTTTGCACCGTCGTTTGCTCCATTGCCGTGAACCGGCGCAGCGCTAGCTGCGCATCGACGTCTCGCGTCTTATACAACCGGGAGGATTTCATCGTGAAACGATCCGGAGCACACCGCTCGCGGGTGATGCTGGTTTGCGCCGCTCTGGCCGGTGCGCCACTCTTCATCGGACTGCTCGCGCCGAGCGCGGTCCATGCGCAAAGCGCGCCGAAGATGTCGAACCAGCAACTCGACTCGCTGACCGCGCCAATCGCGCTCTATCCCGACGCGCTGCTCGCCCAGGTGCTGATGGCCTCCACTTTTCCGCAGGACGTGCAGGCCGCGGCCGCGTGGTCGAAAGCGAACTCGAAGCTGCAAGGCGACGACGCGGTCAAGGCCGTCGCCGCCGAACCGTGGGATCCGAGCGTGCAGTCGCTGGTCGCGTTTCCGCAGGTGCTCGCCACGATGGCCTCGAAACCCGACTGGGTCGCGCAACTGGGCACCGCTTTTCTCGGCCAGTCCAACGACGTGATGGACTCCGTGCAGCGTTTGCGCAAGCAGGCGCAGGCCGCCGGCAATCTGAAGACGAGCTCGCAGCAGAAGGTCGTGGTCGAACAGAGCACGATTCAGATCGTGCCGGCCAATCCGCAGGTGGTGTACGTGCCGACCTATAACCCGACGGTGGTGTACGGCACCTGGCCTTACCCGGCGTATCCGCCGGTGTATGTGCCGCCGCCGCCCGGCTATGCGATCGCGAGCGGTCTCGCCGCGGGGCTCGCGTTCGGCGCCGGCGTCGCCGTGGCCAATTCGCTGTGGGGCGGCTTCAACTGGAACACGCATGACGTCAACATCAACGTCAATCGCTACAACAACGTCAACGTCAACAACCGGCTCAACGTCAACAGCAACACGACGAACTGGAACCGCAACGCCAACGTCAATCGCAACGTCAACAACGCGAATCTGAATCGCAACGGCAATAACAACCTCGGCGGCGCGCAGCGCGATGCCTACCGTGGCCGCGACGACGCGCGTTCCCAGGCGCAGCAAACCCTGCAGAATCGCACCGGGCAAAATCTGAGCGGCAATGCGAGCCAGCGCGTGCAAGGCATCCACCAGGGCGGCACGGCGAACGCCGATTTGCAGAATCGCGCGCAGAACGTCAATCGCGATAACGCGCTGCGCGGCTCCGGCGACGGCAACAATGCCCGTCAGGATATGCAGCGCGGCCAGTCGAGCCGCGATTCGCTCGCGAATCGCGGCGGTCAGCAACGCGCGGGGGGCGGCGTCGGTGCGAACGGTGGCGGTCAGCAACGCGCGGGCGGAGGGCTCGGCGCAAACGGCGGCGGCGTCCAGCGGGGTGGGGGCGGCGGTGGTGGCGCAGGCGGAGGCAGGCTCGGTGGTGGAGGCGGCGGCGGTGGCGGTGCCGGTGGACACCATTTCGGCCGCGGCCGTTGAACGATCAAGAGGAGTCTCTGATGATGCGCTTATCCCCACGCGGCGCGTTGCGCGCCCACCTTGCGACACTCGCCGCCGAGTTCGGCACGGCCGGCACGCTGCTGATGGCGTCGGCCTTGCTGATGGGCACGCCGGCCGCGCACGCTCAAGCGGTCTACCCCAGCGCCGACGACGCCGCCAACGCGTTCGTCGACGCCCTCTCGCGTAACGACGAAG
Organism: Paraburkholderia bryophila; assembly: GCF_013409255.1. Classification (NCBI taxonomy): domain Bacteria; kingdom Pseudomonadati; phylum Pseudomonadota; class Betaproteobacteria; order Burkholderiales; family Burkholderiaceae; genus Paraburkholderia; species Paraburkholderia bryophila. The sequence goes on along the minus strand of NZ_JACCAS010000001.1, from coordinate 4,521,975 downwards.
GGGCGCTCAAACACGTGCTCGGCAGCGACTTCCATCGCTTCATTCCAACCGAGGGCATTGGCCAGGACGATATCTACGAGTTCCTCGGCGCATGGTCGAAGGGTCACCAGATCGTCGACGACCCGGCCACCGGCAACGGCCACGCGACCGCGCATCTGGCCGTCGGCGACAGCGGCTGGACCCTGCCGATTCCGCTCGTGCAGGCCGCGCACGGCTGGCGCTTCGATCCGCCCGCGGCGCGCAACGAGATGCTGACGCGCCGTATCGGCCGTAACGAGCGCGCGGCGATCCAGACCTCGCTCGCCTATCTCGATGCGCAAAACGATTATCACAACCTGACCCAGCGCTACGCCGAACGCTTCGTCAGTACGCCGGGACAGCACGACGGCCTGTACTGGGTGACGGCACCCGGCGAAACGGAAAGCCCGCTCGGCCCGCTCGCCGCGACGATGCCTAACGGCACGCTGCCCAAAGAGGCCTATCACGGCTATCACTACCGGATCCTGACCGCGCAGGGTGCGCACGCGAAGGGCGGCGCGCAGAACTATGTGGTGAACGGGTCGATGACCGGCGGGTTCGGACTGATCGCGTCGCCGGCCGACTATGGCAAGACCGGCGTGATGAGCTTCGTCGTCAATCAGGACGGTCAGGTGTATCAGAAGAACCTCGGCCCGCAGACCGCGCGGGCGGCGGCCACGATCCGGGCGTTCGATCCGGACGATAGCTGGCAGGCGGTGCAACAGCCTTAGAGGTGGCCATGGGGCTGCGGGCGGGCACCTGCCGGCCGCAATCGGTCTATCGCGTGTCGCGGCGGCGGTGGCATGCCAAAGCACGTTTCGAGGCGGCGCTGTCGTGCCGCCGTCCCGTCGCACTGTCTCCCTCCTTCAAGCGACCGACGCATGATCTACGTCGCTCGCGACCGGGAATCCGTCCACGGCGCGTCATGTAGGGCCGGTATAATGTCGGACTTCGCAGTGGCGCCTATCTCCGATTCGCGCCGCGCGCTTTTCATGCGGCGACCCGCTCCCGTCGAAAAGCGCCATCGCGTGGCGCGCTCCAGCGCCCGTGCGCTGCCCCGCTTTTCAAACTGCCCATCTCGACCCGACCATGACAGCCAAACTGATCGACGGCCTAGCCCTTTCCCAGACCCTGCGCGCCGACGTCGCCACGCGCGCCGCCGCGTTGACCGCCCGCGGCCATCAGCCGGGCCTCGCCGTGGTGCTGGTCGGCGACAATCCGGCTAGCGAAGTGTATGTGCGCAACAAGATCAAGGCCTGCCACGACAACGGCCTCGGTTCGTCGTTCGACCGTTATCCGGCCGATCTGCCGGAAGCCGAGCTGCTCGCGCGCATCGACGAACTGAACCGCGACCCGCGCATTCACGGCATTCTGGTGCAACTGCCGTTGCCGAAGCATATCGACAGCCACAAGGTGATCGAGGCGATCGCGCCCGAGAAAGACGTGGACGGCTTTCACGTCGCCAACGCCGGCGCGTTGATGACCGGTCAGCCGCTGTTCCGTCCGTGCACGCCGTACGGCGTGATGAAAATGCTCGCCGCCTACGAAATTCCGCTGCAAGGCGCAAACGCGGTGGTGATCGGCCGCTCGAACATCGTCGGCAAGCCGATGGCGCTGCTGTTGCTCGAAGCGGGCGCAACGGTCACGATCTGCCATAGCAAGACGCGCGATCTGGCCGCTCATACGCGCCATGCGGACGTGGTGGTTGCCGCCACCGGCCTGCGCAACATTCTGACGGCGGAAATGGTCAAGCCGGGCGCGGCGGTGATCGACGTCGGCATGAATCGCGACGAAGCCGGCAAGCTGTGCGGCGACGTCGATTTCGCGGGCGTCAAGGAAGTGGCCGGCTATATCACGCCGGTGCCGGGCGGCGTCGGCCCGATGACCATCACGATGCTGCTGGTCAACACGATCGAAGCCGCCGAGCGCGAAGCGGCCGCGAACGCATAACGCTGAAGAGGAAAGCCGGCGGAGTGGTTTTCGCCGGCAAGTGAGCGAAACGGCTGGCGCGAGTGCCGATTTCAAGATCCGCGGCACCTCCTCCGTGTCAACTACGGGCGCCCATTCCGGGCACCCTGCTGCCACCCTCGCCTCACGCCTGATCTCCCGCCGCCATGCCCTCGGCAAGCGGCGCCTCACGGCGCGCCAGCCTTGCGCGGCACCACTTCAGCACCGGCCGCTCCACGCAGTGCCACGACAGCGCCGCGCACAGCAGGATCAACGGCGCGGCGATCAGTAGCGACGTCACATGGCTCAACTGCGGCGCGATATTCGCGATGCATTGCTGCACCATGAAGCCGTACAGATAGATCCCATACGAGTAATCGTGACGCGGCACCAGGCGCCGCAGCAACGGCGTCGTACCGACCCACAGCACGCCGACCACGAAGGCCAGATAGAACAGCGGCTGCGCGCCGGCCGTATCGCGGAACACGAGAAACACCATCATCAGCCCAAGCGCCGTCAGGCCGCTAATGTTGATCCGTTCGCGCCATCCGTAGAGCAGCATCCCCAGCATGAAGAACGGCTCCGGCCAGAACGAATAGCCGCCGGGCGTTTCGCTGAAATCGCGCAGCCCGATCTGCAGATGCGGCACATGCACGCGCAGCACGAACGCCGCGCAACCCAGCGCCGCCGCCAGCGCCACTCCGCGCGCGCTGGACAGCAGCCCCAGCAGCCCGGTCACGAGCACGATCAGGTAGCAGCGCACTTCGAGCGGCAGCGTCCACAGCGGGCCGCAGATGTCGACGGGAAAGCGGTTGTGCTCGAACACGCCGGGCAGCGCCCAGCCGGTTTTCAGCACGATGGTCGAGAAGTTGTCGAGGTTGGCCCACGTCATGCCGGACGCGAAGTAGTCGCGCAGCGGCAACGTGGTGAACAACGGACCGATGACGAACACCGTCACCAGCGAGCCCACTGCCACCGCCGGCCACAAACGCGCAATGCGCAACGCCGCGAAGCGCGGCACCGAGCGTTGCCGGTCGAAGCTCGCGGTCACCAGCATGCCGCTCAGCAGGAAAAACGCGTACACGCCGAGCGCGCCGAAACCGTCGAAACCGAGCGCGTTCTGGATCCAGTCCGTGGTGCCGTCGGGCGCCTGCAGCAGATACGAGTGGCCATACACGACGGCCACGGCGGCCAGAAGGCGCACGAGGTCGAAGTTATTGCCGTTACGCGATAGAGCGTGCGAAAGCGGGTTCATCGATACCTCTCAGGCAGAAAACGTCGCCGACCGGTGACTGATGACCGGCAGCGACACGTCACTTTGCGGCACGGCAGCAATTTGCACCGTTCGCTGTCGCACAAACGGGCGGCGGCGCGGCGCTGTGCACGCGGAACAAGCTGATCTGATAATTTGTGTGCCGACGGATTGGAATCGGCGTGCCCTGCCCCAATAATGTCCCTACCGGGTGTAGGTCGCCGTCCCCTCGGGGACGCCCGCCGATGCACCGAAGCACCGAAGCACCGATCCACCGATTACCCGTTCACTCGCGTCAGACAGGAAGCCTTATGTCCACTACCCCCTCGAAGCACGACAATCCGCTCCTCGATTTCTCCGACCTGCCGCGTTTTGGCGACATCCGCCCCGAACACGTCACACCCGCGCTCGACGTGTTGCTCGCCGACGCGGCCGCCGCAGTCGAACGCGCCGCGCAGCCGATCACTCCCGCTTCGTGGACCGACGTGGTCGAACCGGTCGAGCGCGCCACCGAACCGCTGGCGCGCGCCTGGGGCGTGGTCGGCCATCTGAACGCCGTCGCCGACACGCCTGAGTTGCGCGCCGCCTACGGCGACAACCTGCCGCGCGTCACCGAATTCTGGTCGAGCGTCGGTCAGAATCTGGCGCTGTACGAAAAGTACAAGACCTTGCACGCCAGCAGCGACTTCGCGTCGCTCACCGGCGAGCGCAAGAAAATCCTCGGCAATGCGCTGCGCGACTTCCGTCTGTCCGGCGCGGAATTGCCGGAAGACCAGAAGCCGCATTTCGCTGAACTGCAGGAACGCCAGGCCGGGCTGTCGAAAGCATTCTCCGACCACGTGCTCGACGCGACCAACGCGTACGCGTATCTCGTCGAAGAAGGCGCCACCGAGCAACTGGCCGGCCTGCCGGAAGACGTGATCGAAGGCGCGAAAGAAGCCGCCGAACGCGACGGTAAAACCGGCTACAAATTCACGCTGCACTTCCCGTCGTATTTCCCGGTGATGCAGTACTCGGAAAATCGTCCAATGCGCGAAACGATGTATCGCGCCTACGTGACGCGCGCGTCCGAACTCGGGCCGCAATACGGCGGCGGCAAAGCGGCGTGGGACAACACCGCCGTGCTCGCCGACCAGTTGAAATTGCGCGCGGAAGAAGCGCACATGCTCGGCTACAACAACTTCGCCGAAGTCTCGCTCGCGCCGAAAATGGCCGAGTCGCCCGCGCAGGTCATGGCCTTCCTCGAAGACCTCGCCACGCGCGCGCGTCCGCATGCCGAGCAGGACTGGAAAGAGCTGCGCGAATTCGCCGCAAACGAACTCGGCATGAGCGAATTGCAGCCGTGGGACATGACGTTCGCCGCCGAACGTCTGCGCCAGCAGCGCTATTCGTTCTCTGAGAACGAGGTCAAGCAGTACTTCCCGGAAGACACGGTGTTCAAGGGCCTCTTCAAGGTGACCGAGACGCTGTTCGGCGTGCGCATCCGTCGCGACGAAGCAGCCGTGTGGCATCCGGACGTGCGCTTTTTCCGCGTCGAGAATCAGGACGGCGGCCTGGTCGCGCAGTTCTACCTCGATCTGTACGCACGCGAAGGCAAACGCGGCGGCGCCTGGATGGACGACGCGCGCGGCCGTCACCGGCACGCGCAAGGCGGCTTGCAGACGCCGGTCGCGTATCTGACCTGTAACTTCTCGGCGCCGGTCGGCGGCAAACCCGCCTGCTTCACGCACGACGAAGTGATCACGCTGTTCCACGAGTTCGGCCATGGTTTGCATCACATGCTGACGCGCGTCGACGAGCTGGGTGTGTCGGGCATCAATGGCGTGGAGTGGGACGCGGTCGAACTGCCGTCGCAATTCATGGAGAACTTCTGCTGGGAGTGGGACGTGCTCAGCGACATGACCTCGCACGTCGACACCGCCAAGCCGTTGCCGCGCGATCTGTTCGACAAGATGCTGGCCGCGAAGAACTTCCAGAGCGGGTTGGGCACGTTGCGCCAGATCGTGTTCTCGATGTTCGACATGCAACTGCATACCGGTTTCGATGCGTCCGGCACGCAGAACGCCACCGAACTCGCGAGCGAGATCAACGAGCGTTTCCACGTGGTGCCGCAGGCCGCGTTCTCGCGTTGGCCGAATACGTTCAGCCATATTTTCGCGGGCGGCTACGCGGCGGGCTACTACAGCTACAAGTGGGCCGAAGTGCTGTCGGCGGATGCGTACGCCGCGTTCGAGGAAGCGGCGCAAGCCGCGAGCGGCAGCGTGCTCGATCAGGCAACCGGCATGCGTTATCGCAAGGAGATTCTGGAGGTGGGCGGCAGCCGTCCGGCGATGGAGTCGTTCAAGGCGTTCCGCGGCCGCGAGCCGAATATCGACGCGTTGCTGCGTCATAGCGGCATGGCGCCTGGCGCGGAGCATTGATTGCGCGGTTCACGCTAGCGCTCGAGCGGTCCGTTGAGCGTTTGCATGCTTGATCGCGGTCGATAAAAAGCCGGTGATTTGCTCTCGCAAATCACCGGCTTTTCTTTTCCCCGTACTGCGGCTAATCGCGATGCAGCTTGAAATCCACCTGCTCAGGCCGCCCTTCCAGCGACAACGCCGCGCGCGCAGCCGGCGCACGGCTCACCACCTTGCCGCGGCTCACCACCGCAAGCCGCGCGGCGCGCAAGCGGATCGCCTCGACCGGATCGCGCGCATCGAGCAGCACGAGATTCGCCGCGCATCCCGGCGCGATCCCGTAGCCCTCCAGACCGAGAATACGCGCCGCATTCACCGTGACCGCGTCGAAACACTTCTGCATACCGTCGACGCCCGTCATCTGCGCGACGTGCAGGCCCATGTGCGCGACTTCGAGCATGTCGCCCGAGCCGAGGCTGTACCACGGGTCCATCACGCAATCGTGGCCGAACGCGACCGTGATGCCGGCGGCCATCATCTCCGGCACGCGTGTCATGCCGCGCCGTTTCGGATACGTATCGCTGCGGCCTTGCAGCGTGATGTTGATCAGCGGATTCGCGATCGCGGCGACGCCCGCTTCGCGCATGAGCGGCAGCAGCTTGCTGACGTAGTAGTTGTCCATTGAATGCATCGACGTCAGATGCGAGCCGGTCACTCGCCCTTGCAAGCCGAGCCGGTGCGTTTCGGCGGCGAGCGTTTCGATGTGGCGGGACATCGGGTCGTCCGATTCGTCGCAGTGCATGTCGACGCGCAAGCCCTGCCCCGCCGCGTACTCGCACAGCAGCCGCACGGACTGCGCGCCGTCGGCCATGGTGCGCTCGAAATGCGGAATACCGCCGACCACGTCGACGCCCATCGCGATCGCGCGCTTCAGGTTCTCGAACGCGCCCGCGTTGCGCAGCACGCCGTCTTGCGGAAAGGCCACGAGTTGCAGGTCGAGATACGGCGCGACGCGGCGTTTTACTTCAACTAGCGCCTCGACGGCGAGCAGGCGCGGATCGCACACGTCGACGTGACTGCGGATCGCCAGCAGCCCGCGTGCGACGGCCCAATCACAGTACTGCAGCGCGCGTTCGATCAACGCTTCCTGCGTCAGGTCCGGCTTCAGTTCGCCCCACAGCGCGATGCCTTCGAGCAAGGTGCCCGACGCGTTCACGCGCGGCAAGCCGTACGACAGCGTCGCGTCCATGTGGAAATGCGGATCGACGAACGGCGGCGTGACGAGCGAGCCGGCGGCGTCGATTTCTTCGGCCGCGATGGCGGCCAGATTCGGCTCGACGGCGACGATGCGGCCGGCTTCGATGCCGATGTCGACCGTGTGCTTGTGGTGCGGCGCGGCGCCCGGCGGCAGCGTCGCGCGGCGGATGATCAGATCCATGTGTCGCTTCTCCCCATGCAACCCGTTGCGGTCGCTCCTCGATTGACACGATTCTATCGGCGTCAGAAACGCCGTGCCCACGTTTTATCACGTGGCCGTACCGGCGAGCAGCGGGCAATGCGTACCGGCTGCCCACGCCATCAGCCGCCTATACTCGGCCATTCAAACGGAGTGCGCGGGCTTCGCGCTACCGCATCCGTCATCTACTCGCGGAGCAGGCCTATGAAAACGATCGGTGTGATCGGCGGGATGAGTTGGGAATCGTCCGCCGAGTACTACAAGCTTATCAACCGCCACACGAAAGCACGCCTGGGCGGCCACCACAATGCGCGCAGCCTGATGGTCACGGTCGACTTCGCACCGATCGAGGCACTGCAGCGCACGGGCGACTGGCCCGCGCTCGGCGAGCAATTGGCCGATGCCGCACGCCAACTCGAACGCGGCGGCGCCGAACTCGTGATACTCGCGACCAACACGATGCATCGCGTGTGCGAAGCGATCGAGCAGGCGATCGACGTGCCGTTCCTGCACATCGCCGATCCGACCGGCGCTGCATTGCGCGCCGCGGGCATCGAGCGGGTCGGCTTGCTCGGCACACGCTATACGATGGAGCAGACGTTTTACACCGGCCGGCTGCGCGAGCGTCACGGGCTCGAAACACGGGTGCCCGATGAGGCCGAACGCGCGGACGTGCATCGCATCATTTACGACGAGCTGTGCCACGGCAAAGTGAAGGACGATTCGCGCGCGGTGTATCAGCGTGTGATCGAAACGCTGGCCGCGCGTGGCGCGCAAGCCGTGATTCTCGGCTGCACCGAGATTTCGTTGCTGATCAAACCGGAGGATTCTGTGTTGCCTGTGTTCGACACTACGGCGCTGCATGCGCAGGCGGCGGTGGAATGGGCGATTGAGTCGGCGTAGAGGTTGATGATGGGCGGGGGCTGTGCTGTGCGTTTTCAGATGCACTGCAAGCACTTTCATCGTTGAACAAATCACACGCCCAGAAGTCAAAAAGCCCGCATGACTTTCGTCATGCGGGCTTTCAACAATACTTGGTTGCGGGGGTAGGATTTGAACCTACGACCTTCGGGTTATGAGCCCGACGAGCTGCCAGACTGCTCCACCCCGCGTCAGAGAAAAAGAGTATAGCGTGGCGTCATCTAAACGTCAAACATTCGTGCGAATTATTTCATGCGACTGCTTCGCGCGACTGCGTACCTGTCCGTGCAACGCTCAAAGATCCTGCACCGTGGCGCCTTCCACTTTGCCGTCGATGATGTCCGCGCCGTACTGGCTCGCGCTACGTTTGGCGACGCCGAAATCGGAGAAGGTGGCAGGCAACACAAGACGGAATACGCGGCTCGCCGTCGAGCCGCTGATCGCGCCCGGCCGGCACACGCGTACGGCGACGTCGTAGCCTTCGGCATGACGCTTGTGGCCGTCGAATTTGTCGAAGGCCCGCGAGAACACCAGCGGGTGCACTTCGAAGTCCTTATAAAGCGCTGGATACCGTTCCGCCATGATGCCTCCCCGGTGCGCATGATCGCGCGTATGTGGTGTCTCACTATACGCCGCACCCCGAGGCGGTCGCGCTTTTATTTTCCGCTCGCCGCGCGGCATTTTTTCACTGCCGCGCCTTCACCACCGGTTCTGCCGCGCGATAAGATGCGGGACTATCGGAATCCCGCAGGAATGTGAGAGAAAATGAAAATCGCCACCTGGAACGTCAACTCCCTGAAAGTGCGCCAGCAACATGTGATCGACTGGCTCGAAGCCAGCGGCACCGACGTGCTGTGCCTGCAGGAACTGAAACTGACCGACGACAAATTCCCGCGCGCCGAACTCGAAGAGAAAGGCTACCGAAGCTGGTTCGCCGGCCAGAAGACCTATAACGGCGTCGGCATCGTGGTGCGCGCGGGCCTGAACGTCGACGAAGACAGTGTGGTGCGCAACATTCCTGGCTTCGAAGATCCGCAGCAGCGCGTGATTGCCGCGACGATCGAAGGCGTGCGCATCGTCTCCGCGTATTTCCCGAACGGCCAGGCGCCGGGCACCGACAAGTTCGCGTACAAGCTGCGCTGGCTCGCCGCGCTGCACGACTGGGTCGCGAGCGAGATGGCGCGGTCTCCGAAGTTCGCGCTACTCGGCGACTACAACATCGCGCCGGAAGATCGCGACGTGCACGATCCGAAAGCGTGGGAAGGCCAGAATCTGGTGTCGCCCGAAGAGCGCGCCGAGTTCGTGCGGCTGATCGCACTCGGTCTCACCGACGCGTTCCGTCAGTTCGAGCAGCCGGAGAAGATCTACTCGTGGTGGGATTACCGGATGATGGCGTTCCGGCGCAACGCGGGGATGCGCATCGACCATATTCTGCTGTCGAAGGCGCTCGCGGAGATCTGTACTTCGTGCGAGGTGGACAAAGTGCCGCGCAAGTGGGAGCAGCCGTCGGATCACGCGCCGGTGGTGGCCCAACTCGGCTGAATTCGGCTGAATCAGGCTGATTGTTTGCGGACAGGCGCAAAAACGCCCGGTGTAGAGACTTCGCCAACCAGAAGTCTTGCACCGGGCGTTTTCGCTTGACACCGTTCTTTCAGACCTCTATAGCACCGTCGACGCGCCGCTCAACGTCCGCCACAGAAACTCGAACACCATCGCATCGTGCTCGGCCTGCTCCAGCTCATCGGAGCCGCCGTGGCCGCCCTCCGTATTCTCCCGATACCAGACGCGCTCGTGTCCCTGCGCCTGCATGCGTGCGGCCATCTTGCGCGCGTGGCCGGGATGCACGCGGTCATCGGCCGTCGACGTGGTGAACAGCACCGGCGGGTACACCGTTTCCGCCGATACGCGGTGATACGGCGAATACGCGGCCAGCGCACGCGCTTCGTCGGGCTCGTCGGGGTCGCCGTATTCGTCGATCCATGACGCGCCCGCGTGCAGCAGGTGATAGCGGCTCATATCGAGCAACGGTACCTCACAGACCACCGCGCCGAACAGCTCGGGACGCTGCACCATGCACGCCGCCACCAGCAAGCCGCCATTGCTGCCGCCTTGAATGCCCAGTTGCGCGGCGCTCGTCACGCCGCTGGCGACCAGCGCAACGGCGACCGCCAGAAAATCATCGAATGCGCGCTGGCGCTGCGCGCCCTGCGCTTCCGTATGCCAGCGCGTGCCGAACTCGCCGCCGCCGCGAATATGCGCGACCACGTACACGCCGCCGCGCGCCAGCCAGCCGATGCCCTGCCCGGTCAGATAGCTCGGCAGCAACGGAATCGCGAAACCGCCGTAGCCGCTCAGTAGACAGGGGCGCAGCGACGCTTGCCCGGCACGTGGGCCGATCACCGTGTACGGCACGCGTGTGCCATCCGCGGAGATCGCATGTCCGCGCGTCACGGCGTACTGCGTCGCGTCGAATTGCGTCGGCCAGCGGTCGAGTAATTCCCATTCGCTCAGGTTCTCGCGCGTGAGGTCGGTGAGCCAATAGGCCGGTGGTTGCAGATAGTCGTCGGTGTCGACGAACACTTCGTCGTTGAGGGTCGGCTCGACCGGTGAAACGTCGGCTTGCGTATCGTCGCGCGATGGGAAAAGACGTTGTGCCCAATGCCACGTTTGATCGCTGTGCTGCGACGGCGTCCACAACAGCGTCCGGTTCTGCACGTCGTCCAGATACGAGACGATCAGATGGTTGCGCGTGTGCGTCCACTCGCAGGCGGACGTGAGCGGCGTCGGCGTGAACAACGGCACGACGTCGCGCTCGCCGCGCATGAACGCGTCCTCGCGAATGGCCAGCAACGAACCGCCCGGATGATGCACGCCGTTGCACTCCCAATCGAGGCGCGGTTCGAATAGCAGCCAGCCTTGCCAGCCGCCGACCCCGACGTGCGACGGCACCTCGTATCGATGCCACACATCGGGCGCCCCGCCGCTGTCGAGGTAGTAGGTGTACGAGTCGAAGAAATCGACGCTGCTCGCCACCGTGTGGCGCTGTTCGATCGGATCGTAATGCGCTTCCACGCCGATATCGCCGAACGCGGCCTTGAAGACGACAGGCGCATCGGCCAGTGCCGTGCCGCGGGTCCAGCGCCGCACCTCGCGCGGATAGCCCGAGCGCGTCAGCGTCTTACGACCGTTGTCCCAGCCGACGTAAAGCGTGTCCCGATCGATCCACGACGCCGTGTGCTTGCCGGCCTTCGCGATCGCGAAACCGCCGTCGACGAACTGCTGCGCGTCAATGTCGAACTCGCGCACCACCAGCGCATCCGAGCCGCCCGGCGACAGCGTGATCAACGCGCGATCGCCATCGGGATAAAGAATGTCGAGTTCGACGCAGACCCATGGCGTGCCTTCGGCGGCGCCGAGCGCGTCGAAGTCGAGCAGGGTCTGCCAGACCGGTGCGCCGCTGCGCCAGGCCGCCCATGTGGTGCGTCGCCAGATGCCTTTGGGGTTGCGCTCGTCCTGCCAGAGGTCGTACGCCCAATCCTTCCAGCGATCGGGAATCACCGGACGTTCGCGCGGCAGATAGGCGTCGGCGAGTTGCTGTTTGAGCGCTTCGAATTCGGCGTTATCGCACCACGCGGCGCGCGTGCTCGCGTTTTGCCGCTCGACCCAGGCGAGAGCGTCGGCGTCGTCGAGGTCTTCGAGCGACAGGAAAGGATCGGGGGAAAGCGGCCAGGAGAAAGAAGCGGGGGAAGCGGGCATCGTCGGCTGTCGGAGGAAAACAGCGTTGATTATGCCTTGTGGGGGGCGGGGGACGTTGGAACGCGTGGAGTACGTTGCTACCAGGTGACCGCATTCGCTACGATCAACTTCTCAACTCATTGCTCATTGCATCAATTTCGTCACAAAAGTGTGATGTTGTTGAAAATCTCAAGACGTGCATGATCTAATCGATCTTTCGATTTAACCGAATCCGACCAAATGCGAATTAGATATTCCGTATGAGCAAGCATGCACATAACCATCGTCAAATCAAACACAGCAAGAAGGGATGGATAGCAAAAAATCCCGCCGCGGTCCCCGTTACTTCTCAAAACGCGCTGCGCACCGCGATGTCACTTGAGGGCGTCCCGCTCACCGATTTCAACGATTTACTCTGGATCATGGCTCAAGAGTCAAGCGGCGTTGTCGGCACCCGCAATTCCGAATCGACTGCCCGAGGCCTCTTCCAATTGCTTCGCCCGCAATATGGACTGAATCCAAATGGTGAAAAATCATTTGGCAACGCGGTTGAAGAATGCCAAGGTGGAATTCGCTACTTGCTAGGCCGTTACCACACGGTTCAGGTCGCTCGAAAATTCTGGGAAAAACATCACTGGTATTGAATATGAAAAGGCTATTCCTCGCGTTATTTGTTTTGGCAATGTGCGGCATCGGCCGAACCTTCGCGGACGAACCTCTGCCCCGCTTCGACGCTTTCCCGGTCGAAAACGTATTCAACGGTCAACCCGCAAAAGTGAAGATTATTTCGGCGCGGGATCGCAAATTCGCCACTCGCCTGCGTCAGTTAAGCGGCCAGAAGCCAAACTACGCCGGGCACTACACGCTGGCGAGCTGGGGATGCGGTGCATCCTGCATTATGACTGTCGCGATCGACGCGAAAACCGGCGGTGTTATCTGGCTGCCGTTCACGGTCTGTTGCTGGGATGTCGACGTCAACGAACCGATTGAGTTCAGACGCGACAGCAGTCTGATCGTCGTGCACGGCAGTCGGAACGAGACCGGCGGCGGCGTCTACTATTACCGGCTGGAGGGTTCGGAATTCGTTCTGGTGAAGGCCGCCGAAAAGACCGCGTCGTAGCGGCAGCGACAAGGCTTTAAAGGTCAAGGCGGTGTACACACCGCCTTGACCGATCAAACTATTCACGCATTACGGCTCGAGATTCAACTCCTGAATCTTCCGCGTAATCGTATTGCGCCCGATCCCCAGCCGCTCAGCCGCCTCCACCTTGCGGCCCCGCGTGAAATCCAGCGCCTCGCGAATCACCGCCGCTTCAAAGCGTCGCGCGAGTTCGTCCATCACGTCCGCGGCGTTTTCACGCAGCATGCGCGCGACTTCGGTACGCAAGCCGCCTTCCCAGGCGCTCACCGTCGACGCGACCGGCACGCCGCCCGCTGCCGGATGCGCCGCCGCGCTGACGCCGTTGGTCGGCGCCGTGCCCGCCAGCCCCACCTCGCCCGCGCCAAGCACGCCGCCACCGCCGGTCAGATCGGAGACACCCACTTGCGCCGGACCGAGATCGGGCGGCAAGTCCTTGATCTCGATGGTCTGCGCGGGCGCCATCACCGTCAGCCAGTTGGCCAGATTTTCCAGTTGCCGCACGTTGCCCGGAAACGGCAACGACGCCAGATAAGCGAGCGCCTCTTCCGATACGCGCTTCGGCTCGACGCCGAGATCGCGCGCGCTCTTCTGCAGGAAGTGACGCGTGAGCAGCGGAATATCTTCGCTACGCTCACGCAAAGCCGGCAAGCGCAAACGGATCACATTGAGCCGGTGATACAAGTCCTCGCGGAACAAGCCCTGACGCACGCGCGATTCGAGATTCTGGTGCGTCGCCGCGATCACGCGCACATTCGCGCGCAACGGATTATGCCCGCCGACCCGATAAAACTGCCCATCCGACAGCACGCGCAACAAACGCGTTTGCAGATCGAACGGCATGTCGCCGATTTCATCGAGAAACAGCGTGCCGTTTTCGGCCTGCTCGAAACGCCCCTGGCGCATGGCCTGCGCGCCGGTGAACGCGCCGCGCTCGTGGCCGAACAGTTCGGATTCCAACAGATCCTTCGGAATCGCCGCGGTGTTCAGCGCGATGAACGGACCGTTCGCGCGTGGGCTATGCCGGTGCAACGCACGCGCGACCAGTTCCTTCCCGGTGCCTGATTCGCCGGTAATGAGCACGGTCGCCGCCGAATGGGACAAGCGGCCGATCGCGCGAAACATGTCCTGCATGGCCGGCGCCTGGCCGAGCATTTCCGGTGCTTCGGCGGGACGGTCGTCCCACGTCTGTTCGCCGCGCATGCTTTCGTCGACCGCGCGACGGATCAGTTCGACGGCCTTGTCGACATCGAACGGCTTGGCGAGATATTCGAACGCCCCGCCCTGGAACGCGGCGACCGCGCTGTCCAGATCCGAGAACGCAGTCATGATGATGACGGGCAAGCCCGGCACCTTCTCACGCACGGTTTGCAGCAATTCGAGACCGGAACCGCCCGGCATCCTGATGTCGGACACGAGCACTTGCGGGCTGTCGTGATCGAGCGCGGCGGAGGCCTCGCGCACGTTCGCGAAGCTGCGGGTCGCGAAGTTTTCGCGGGCGAGCGCTTTTTCGAGCACCCAGCGAATCGATTGATCGTCGTCTACTATCCAGATCGGCTTCATATAGGTCGGTCAGAAGTCTAGAGATACATTTTGGTTTTAGCAGTCGAGCGGCAGCAAAATCTGAAACTCGGTGTGGCCCGGCCGGCTATCCACTTCGATCAACCCATCGTGCTGTTGCACGAAAGTCTGCGCGAGCGTCAAACCGAGACCGCTACCATCCTCGCGCCCCGACACGAGCGGATAGAAGATACGGTCGCGGATTTCCTCAGGAATACCTGGGCCGTTGTCCGTGATACGCAAGTCCAGTGCCAGCTTACATAAGCGTTTCGACACGGTGATCTTGCGGGCAATGCGGGTGCGCAATTCGATCCGCGCGTCGCCTTGCGAAATGCGTTCGCGCAGCGCTTCGGCCGCATTGCGCACAATGTTCAGCAGCGCCTGGATCAGTTGTTCCTTGTCGCCGCGCAAGTCGGGCACACTCACGTCGTAATCGCGTTCGATCGTCAGGCCGCGCGGAAACTCCGCGAGAATCACCTGGCGCACGCGCTCGCACACTTCGTGAATATTCACGTCGCCAACGATATGCGGATGACGGTGCGGTTCGAGCAAGCGGTCGACCAGCGTCTGCAACCGGTCCGACTCCTTGATGATGACCTGCGTGTACTCGCGCAACTCGTCGCGCTGACGCTCGCTGAGTTCGAACTCGAGCAGTTGCGCCGCGCCGCGAATTCCGCCGAGCGGGTTCTTGATTTCGTGCGCGAGATTGCGGATCAGTTGCTTGTTGACCGCCGTGAGGTCGTTGATGCGTTCCTCACGATCGGTGCGCAGATGCCGCTCGTTCTCGAACAGTTCGAGCAGCACGTAATCTTGCGCGCTCTCCAGAAAGCCGACGATCGCATGCACATGCAGCGGCTCGTGGCCAGGGCGCTCAAGTACGGCGTCGAGATGGGTCGCGTGAAAACGGTTGGCGGCGATCGCGGAAATGGTCGCGACCAGTTCGTCCCCGTTGGAGAAGATCTCCCCCCACGCCATCTGCGTCAGTTGCTTGCGCGAGAGTTCGAGCATCGACTCCGCGGACGGATTCGCAAACGCGACGCGCAGCGTGCGCTTGTCGAGCACCAGCACGACCGTGGGCAACGCCTCGAAGCCCGGCAACAAACCGGAGCCGACGAGTTGGACGTCGTCCGACAGCGACTGCTCGTGCCCTTTCCTTGCCTTGATCAAATTCTTAAGAACCATCTTGCAGTCTGGCCGATAGGAGATGGTGATGAAACGGGGTGTCAGCTAATTCGGTTGCCTTTGCTGCTTGTGCTGCTTGTGCTGCCTTTGCTGCTCAAACCATGACGCGGCGTATGGACCACGCACGCTGCGACGAAGCCGCAAACGTTGTGCACGCTCTAACAAAAAAGGGACGGCGCCGCCGTCCCTTCGTGACCGATCGCGAGCGTCGGGTCAAGCGCTTCGCCGGGTGAAGGGCGAAGCGCCATGACCGCTTACAGCGAGTAGTACATTTCGAATTCGATCGGGTGCACCGACTGACGATAGCGTTGCAGCTCGCCCGTCTTCAGTTCGATGTACGCGTCGAGCATCGAGTCCGTGAACACGCCACCGCGCGTCAGGAATTCGCGGTCCGCGTCCAGCGCGTCGAGAGCCTGGTCGAGGCCGGCACACACGGTCGGGATCTTTGCATCCTCTTCCGGCGGCAGGTCGTACAGGTTCTTGTCGGCGGCTTCGCCCGGGTGAATCTTGTTCTGCACGCCGTCCAGACCCGCCATCATCAGCGCGGAGAAGCACAGGTACGGATTCGCCATCGGATCCGGGAAACGCGTTTCGATACGGCGACCCTTCGGGTTCGACACGTGCGGAATGCGGATCGATGCCGAACGGTTGCGAGCCGAGTAAGCCAGCTTGACCGGTGCTTCGAAGTGCGGCACGAGGCGCTTGTACGAGTTCGTCGACGGGTTCGTGATCGCGTTCAGCGCGCGAGCATGCTTGATGATGCCGCCGATGTAGAACAGCGCGAATTCCGACAGACCTGCGTAACCGTTGCCCGCGAACAGGTTCGCGCCGTCTTTCCAGATCGACTGGTGAACGTGCATGCCCGAACCGTTATCGCCAACCACCGGCTTCGGCATGAACGTTGCCGTCTTGCCGTACGTGTGCGCCACGTTGTGGATGATGTACTTCATTTGCTGCAGCCAGTCGGCGCGTTGCACCAGCGTCGAGAACTTCGTGCCGATTTCGTTCTGGCCTTGGCCCGCGACTTCGTGGTGATGCACTTCGACCGGAATGCCGATCTGTTCGAGCAGCAGACACATTTCCGAACGGATGTCCTGGAACGTGTCGACCGGAGCGACCGGGAAGTAGCCGCCCTTGGTGCCCGGACGGTGGCCGGTGTTGCCGCCTTCGAAGTCCATCGACGACGACCACGGTGCTTCTTCCGAACCGATCTTGACGAACGTGCCCGACTGGTCCGTGCCCCACTTGATCGAATCGAAAATGAAGAATTCGGGTTCCGGACCGAAGAAAGCCGTGTCGCCGAGGCCCGTGCTCTTCAGGTACGCTTCAGCGCGCTTGGCGAGCGAACGCGGGTCGCGTTCGTAGCCCTTGCCGTCAGCCGGTTCAACGACGTCGCAGGTCAGCACGAGGGTCGATTCTTCGTAGAACGGGTCGATGAAGGCCGTGTTCGCGTCCGGGATCAGCAACATGTCCGATGCTTCGATGCCCTTCCAGCCGGCAATCGACGAACCGTCAAACGCATGGCCGCTTTCGAACTTGTCTTCATCGAATGCCGACACCGGCACCGAAACGTGTTGCTCTTTGCCGCGCGTGTCGGTGAAACGGAAGTCGACAAACTTGACGTCTTCGTCTTTGACGAGTTGAATGACGTCGGCCACGGATTTACTCATAACCTATCTCCTGATTAACGAATTCGGCGGATTCAGCCGCCGCCCAATCTAGCTGACCCGCCCCGGCACGTCCACCCCTCTATCGGTGAGGAGGACCATAAGGAACTGCTGGAACAAATCGATCGGCACCAATAAAGCAGCTTCTGTGCCACCTATGCGCCAAGCCGGCGCAAAACCACACTGCACGCGCGTTTGCGGGGAATGGCCGCACCGCGCGATGAACCACGTTGAAATCTTCAGGCCAAACGACGCACCAAATTCGTGCATCCGACGAGCTGCATCCGACACCTCGGTTCATTTTGGTGCATGGACGATATTTTGCACCATGATTGCGCGCCGGCGACGGTTGAACGACGATCGTTCGTCAACACGCGCGCCTCTGGACTCGCTGCCCCTGCGCGCCGCACGCCGCGCGCTAGAATGATCATTTGGTCCGAAGGAGACAGACGCTCATGGCCACGCTCGAACAACTGTACGCGTTGGCGGATACCCGCCGCACCGACAACCAGTTGCCCTACGCCGGCGCGGCGTTGCCCGCCGAGGCGTTCGAACTGTTGCAACTCGATCCGCGCACGCGTCTCGTCGACGTGCGCACCCGCGCCGAACTCGACTGGGTCGGCCGCCCGGTGATCGGCGACGGACAGTACGCGCATGTGGAGTGGACCCGCTATCCGGGCGCGGTGCCGAATCAGGAGTTCCTTCAGCAACTGAGCCAGGTGGCGTCGTCCGATACGCCGGTACTGTTCCTGTGCCGCAGCGCCGCGCGCTCGAAGCTGGCCGCGATCGCCGCCACGCAAGCCGGCTTTACGAAGGCGTATGACCTGCTGGAAGGCTTCGAAGGCGACAAGGACGGCCAGGGGCATCGGAAGACGGTGTCGGGCTGGTGCTATCGGGGCTTGCCGTGGATCGGCGCGTGATGGCGGTGCGCTGCGCTCTTTGAGGGCACCGCGGGTCGTAGCGGGAACGGAGTCCCATCGTCGGCGCTGAATGTGACAGGCGGATGATTTGCCGGGGGCGCCGAGCGCCGGGCCACTCGCGAGCACAATTGAAAACGGGCGCCGTAGCGCCCGAATCGGGTCCAACATCAAACGTCAAACGTGAGGCCAGCCGCGCGTATCAATCGCGCGGTTTGGCCGCGGCCACCGCAGCAGCAGCCACCTCGGGCTCGACGATATCGCCGCCCAACAGATGCACCCCTTCCCGCAGTTTGACGAACGCCGCCGCCACCGCTTCCGGCTCGCCCTTCACCCCCAGATCGATATGATGCCGCGCGTACACGCCGCCGCGCTCCGCGTCGCCGATGCTCGGCAGACTGAACACCCGCACGCTCGGGAAATCGTGTTCGATTTTTTCCATCAGCGGCGTCAGACGCGACTCCGGCAACTCGAACACTAGAAGCGATTTTTCCGCATGCGGCATGGCGTGATGCAGATCCGCGTACTGCGTATCGAGCACCCATTCGATCATCGGCCAGGCCATCACCGGGAAGCCCGGCACGAAGTGGTGCTGGTTGATCGAAAAGCCGGGAATCTTGTTGTAGCCGTTCGGAATGATCGACGCGCCCTGCGGATATGTGCCCATATTCAACCGATGCCGGTTTTCGGGCGTTTCCAGATCGAGCGGCGCCGCCGCGTTCGCCGGATACATGTCGCGAATGCGCTCCTGAATCAGCGCGGCGGCTTCCGGATGCAGTTCGAGCGGCACGCCGAGCGCGGCCGCCGCGCATTGCCGCGTGTGATCGTCCGGCGTGGCGCCGATGCCGCCCGTCGAGAACACGATATCGCCCGACGCGAAGGTGCGTCGCAGCGTCGCGGTAATGCGCTCGGGATCGTCGCCGATATATTCCGCCCAGCCGAGCGACAATCCGCGCGCGCCCAGCAATTCGATGACCTTCGGCAGATGCTTGTCGACCCGTCTGCCCGACAGAATTTCATCGCCGATGATGATGACGCCAAATGCCATTGCCGCCTCTTTTGCCTAGTCAGTAATTCATCAATAAGTAACCGGCGCCACGTGCCGCACGCCGCCGTGCTCTTCCGCGCGCATGCGCTGCAGCGCGCGCAAACAGTAGTAGCCGAACCACAGCGCCGAAAACACGAGGATGAACGCGTAGATCCAGATCGTCACCGCGGTGATCACCGGAAACAGCACGATCAGCCACACCGACGACGCCCACAGCAAAGTGGGCAGCGAACCGAGCAGGCCGCTGGCCACGCCGATCAGTAGCAGCGGCAAGCGGAAGCGCCGCACCAGCGCGCGCCGCTCGTCGCGGGTGGCATGCAGCGCGAGCGCGTCGTAACTCATCACACGATAGGTCAGCCAGCCCCACAGCAGCGGCGGAATCAGCGCGAAGAACGGCGGCACCAGCCACAGCGGCAGCGTGACGATCAGCAGCACCAGACAGACCAGCGTGGTCCACAACGCCTGGCCGAGGCTACCGTACCACGTTCCGCCGCGGCGCATTTCGAGCCCCGCGAATTGCCGCGCCGCGAGAAAGCGGATGACGGACGGCATCGACAGCGTGGCGATCAGCAGCAGCACGGTGACGACGATCAGCGGAATCGCCATCGCGATCACGATAAACGGCGCGACCGCCGTATGCAGCGCCGAAAAGCCGAGCCAGTCGAACAGCCGGTACAGCGTGAGCGTGAACGACCAGCTATCGAGCCAGCCGCGCGTGGCGCCGATCAGCGTCTGCCACGAGAACCACAGCGTCACGCCCCAGCCGACCGTTGCCGCGAAAAACGGCATGAAGGTCAGCCAGAGCATGCGCGGGTGGAGCGCGCTTGCCAGCGCGCGCCCGAACGAGCGCAACAGATCATTCATGCGAGCCAGTGCCGGTGAACATAACGATGGAATAAGGAAAGCCGCGCGCCGCGCCCAAAGCTTTTTGCCTTCGGGTTCGGGGCGTGCGAAAACCTGAACAGGATAAACCACGTGACACGCCGCCGGGGAACCGGCGGCGCAAAGGAAGAGAGACTCAAACGGCGCTGGCGTCGCTGCCCGCGCCGCGTTCGCCGCCGCGTTTCGACGCGAGGCGTCGGGCAATCCGCACGAACGCGAGCCCGTGCTGCGCCCAGAAGCCGTCGCCGTAGCGGCGGCCTTGCAGTTGATCGCTGATGCCGGTCGGCTCCATCACGCGGCTCCAGGAGGCGCTGCGAAACAGCATGTCCCACCACGGAAACAGCACGCCGAAGTTGCAGCCGTACTTCAGCCCTTCATGCCCGTAGCCGATTGCATGATGGCGGCGATGGAAAGTCGGGCTGACCAGCAGGCGCTCGCCGAGCCAGCCGAAGTACAGGCGGATGTTCGCGTGCTGCACGCTCTGCGCAAGATTGGTGATCGCGACCAGCACGACGAATTGCGACGGCGGCACGCCGATCACCAGCGCGATCACGGCAAAGAACGACGCCTGCAGCAGATCGTCGAGCAGATGGTTGCGGTCGTCGGACCACAGCGACATCTGCTGCTGGCTGTGATGCACCGCGTGCAGTTCCCACCACACGCCGATGCGGTGTTCCCAGCGGTGATACCAGTAACCGGCGAAATCGAGCACCAGCAGATACATCACGAACGTGACGAGCGGCTGCGTGGTGACGCCGGGCCACAGATTGTCGAACTCGAGATTCGCGATGTTGTGCAGCCGCAGCCATGCCTGCACGTTGTCGAACAAAGGCTGCAGCGCGAAGAAGAAAAACAGGTTGAGAATCCCGAGCTTGGCGATCCACGTGTAAATCACGTCGACGCGCACCGCGCGGCGGTTCTCCCACCGCTCCACCGGACGCAGTGCTTCCAGCGGGCGCAGCACCGCGTACATGGCCAGCACTTCCAGCACGCCGACGATCACCCAGTAGAGGCTGTCGTAGGTGTCTTCGTCATAGCCCATCAGGTCGAAGCGGAACAGCAGCGGCTGCACCACGTCGACGTACAGCAACGTCTGCACGGCGGAGACGAAGCTGTCGAGTGAAGAAACGATCAGATAGAACATGGTGCTGGCCTCGCGACCTTATCCGTCATTGCGCGCCTGGCCGACAGGCGTCAAGCGCCGTTCGGCGCCGTGACCGGTGCGCGATTGTAGAAATAGATACCGTGCGGCGAACGGCCGACGGCGATCGTCTGGATCAGCTTGCGGGTAGTCAGGTCGATGATGCCGACGTGCTTCGCGAAGCGGAATGTGACCCACAGATAGCGTTTGTCGGCGGTCAGTTCCATGTCGTCCGGTCCCGGCATCAGACCGGTGATGTCGCCGACGTTGGTGAGCGTGTCTTCGTCGATGATGCTGATCGTACTCGCCACCCGGTTGGACACCGCGACGTGCTTGCCGTCGGCAAGCGAGCGGAAGTTGTGCGCGCCCTTGCCGGTCTGGATGGTCTTGACGATCTTCTGGTTGCGCCAGTCGACTACCGCGACGTAATCCGAGCCCGTCATGCCGATCAGCAGATATTTTTCGCCCGGCGTCATCCACAGGCCGGCCGGCACCTTGCCGACTTTCATCTTCCACTTGACGGTTTGCGTGGCCAGATCGATTGCGGCCAGCTCGCCCGACACCTGCAGCGTGACGAACACCGTCTTGCTGTCGTTCGTGAACGCCATGTGGCTCGGCATGACCGCGAGCGGCAGCCGCGAGGCCAGCGTCATCTGGTTCTTCTGGCCGTCGTAGTGATAGATGTCGAGCCGGTCCAGACGCAGGCCGGTGGTGACCAGCCACTTGCGGTCAGGCGAAAAACCGATCTGGTAAGGATCTTCAATGTTCTCGACCCAGCGCTGCACCTGACCCGTTTTCGGGTCGACGAACATCAGATTGTTGGACACCGAATTCGCGACGATCAACGACGAATTGTCCGGCGTGGCCATCAGATGGTGCGGTTCCTTGCCGGTCGGCACCGTGCCGACGACCTGGTGCGTGGCTTCGTCGATCAGGCTGAGCGTGGCTTCGCCGGAGTTGAGCACGATCACGTTGTTTGCGTGCGCCGCGGGAGAGAAAAAACCTGTTGCCGCGACCACTGCCGCGCCCGCCAGGACCGTGCCGGTCAAGCCGGAGAAGGAAAAATTGCGCATGAAAACTCACTTCGGGAGAACGTTCGTCATTGTAGAACGTTTACTGTGATGCAAGGTTGACATGGGTCGAGCGTTGGATGGTTTGGCACGTTGCGGCGCTGAAAGGCGCGACGCATTCGCGCTGCGGACTTCGAAATACCGTAGGGCTATCGTCGGGATATTTCTTATTTCCTCCCAAAATGACACGTCATCGACCGTGACAACTTAAATTCAGCAGAAGCGAATTGCGGATTATTAGCCAAAATCACCACCGCCCCAGCCTTCCTTCTTAATCAATTTCCCCGAAATAAGAATTCAAAAAACATCGCCAGCTAAGCGGAATTTTATTTTCGGATTTGTCCCATCACGGCTTTGGGCCAATAGAATCCACAATAACAACAGTTCGAAGCCCACACCCTTACGGCAAAGGTACGCCCCGACTTCCGTTCGCGCGAAACCCACACCCTTTCGCATGGTTTTATCTTGCAGGCGATGAAATTTCGCCCACTCCATTAAATAGTGAATTAAACCGGATTGTCGCCCCTCATTTTCTTTCTAATATCTGGATCCCGGAGAAACATGATTAAATTGATTGAATCAACATCGAAAGACGATGCCGATATCGCGGCCGGATTAATGCAGCGCGTCCAGTTTAAAATCGGCACGGCTGTCGCGGCCCGATTGACGCTGTCAGGCGCCGCGCTGCTCGGCGGCATGACTTGCGCGCAAGCCGCCCTGCCCTGGGATAAGGCGGAGCATTATCTCGACGTCGACGCACCCGCCACGGGCGCGGACAACGCCGCCGCGGCCGGTGAGAACGCGGTGGCCGTCGGCCCGAACGCCCGGGCGGGCGCAACCGCATCGATCGCGGTCGGCGACCGGGCCAGCACGAGCAACCCCGGTGCGATCGCCATCGGCTACCTGGCCAGCGCGGCCGGCTGGCAAAGCATGGCGCTCGGCGCCAATGCGAACGCAACGGGCGGTGCAGCCGTGTCGTTGGGCCCCTACTCGGTGGCCGGCGCGGAAGAAACCACGTCGGTCGGTTACGCGGCACGCGCTACCCGCAATGCCGCATCGGTCTTCGGCAGCAATGCCGAGGCTAACGGCATGGGCAGCACCGCGTTCGGCGCCTATGCACTCGCCACCCAAGAAGCCGACGTCGCGTTCGGTTTTCACGCAAGCGCGAGCGGCGGCGCCAGCATCGCGACGGGTCCGAGGTCGCGGGCGGCCGGTGCGCAAAGTATTGCAGTCGGCGCAGGCACGGTCGCCACCGCCGACCAGGCCGTCGCGTTCGGCGCCGGCGCTTTCGTCTCGGAAGCCAACAGCGTCGCGCTGGGCGCCGCCTCGATCGCGGCGCCGCTGGGCGGGCTCGCTTACGTTCCCGCCGGCGCGGACGCCGCGGCCATCCAGGCTGTCAATGCGGTGGGCCAGGTCGCCATTGGCGCCGCGGGGAGCGAGCGTCGTCTTACTCACGTCGCGGCCGGCGCCAACGAGACGGATGCGGTCAACGTCAGCCAGTTGAAGGCGGTGAACGACCGAGTCACGGCCGCCGCAAACAGCGCCACGCCGCGCTACTTCAGCGCCACCGGCACCGACACCGGCGATGCCGAACCGCGCGCGACAGGCAACGCCGCACTCGCCATCGGCGTCGGCGCGATCTCCGACGCCGATGGCACCGTTGCGATGGGTCGCCGTGCGCTCGCGAGCAATCCGGGCTCGATTGCCATCGGCGACTTCGCTACGTCGACCGGCACCAACGCGAGCGCGATTGGCGCCGGCGCGCTCGCGAGCGGCGCCGATGCCTTCGCGTTGGGCACGTGGGCCCGCGCCGCCGGTTCGGAGGCAGTCGCGATCGGCGGGTCCTCGGCGGCAACCGGCACGCAAAGCACCGCGATCGGCGCGGCGGCCGGGGCGACCGCCGACCAGTCGGCGGCGTTCGGCTTCGGCGCCTTTGTCACGGAGGCGAACAGCGTCGCGCTCGGTGCCGCCTCGGTCGCGGCGCCGCTGGGCGGGCTCGCTTACGTTCCGCCCGGCGCGGACGCCTCCGTCATCCGAGGGTTCAGTGCGGTCGGGCAGGTGTCGATCGGCTCAGCGGGCAACGAGCGCCGCCTCACCCATGTCGCCGCCGGCGCGAACGATACCGACGCGGTCAACGTGAGCCAGTTGAAGGCGCTGCAGACCCGGATCGACGGCAGCGCGGCGGCGCTCGACAGCGCGCTCTCCTACGCGCGAAATGCCGACGGCAGCGTCGACCGGCATAACGTGACGCTCGGCGGCGATCCGGCCGCGAACGGCACGCTGATTCACAACGTGGCAAACGGTGTCGAGTCGAGCGATGCGGTCAACCTCGGGCAGTTGAACGCGGCCATCAGCGGCGCGGTCAGCAACGTCGCCGTGAACGGCGCGGGCGCCAATCCGCTGTTCGGCGCGGCGGGCGATCCGACCGCAAGCGCCCTGGCATCGGGCACGCTGTCGGTGGCGGCCGGTGCGAGCGCGCAAGCGGCGGGAACTGGCGCGGTGGCCGTCGGCGCAACGGCGAACGCCACCGGCAGCAACGCCGCCGCGCTGGGCGTGAATTCGAGCGCGAGCGGCAGCAACGCGATCGCCCTCGGCGCAACGGCGAACGCGAGTGCGGATAACTCGGTGGCTTTGGGTCAGGGCTCAGTGGCCGACCGGGCCGGCACCGTGTCGATAGGTGCGGCCGGGCAGGAGCGGCAGATCGCCAACGTCGCGGCTGGCGTGCAAGGCACGGACGCGGTCAACGTCAACCAGTTGCAGCAGAGCATGGGCGGCGCGGTCAGTCAGGCCAACAGCTATACCGACGACCAGATCCGCTCCGCCCGCCGCGACGCCTACGGCGGCACGGCGGCCGCGCTCGCCGTGGCAGGCCTGCCGCAAGCGGTGCTGCCGGGACGCGGCATGGTGGCGATGGCCGGCGGCACTTACGGCGGACAGTCGGCGATCGCGATCGGCGTGTCGCAACTGTCGCCAACCGGCAAGTGGGTCTACAAGGTGCAAGGCACGACAGACTCGCGCGGGCAAATCGGCGCGTCGCTCGGCGCGGGCATGCATTGGTGAGTGGAGCAGGGTCGCCCCCGCGCCACCGCTTACCGCTGCATCGACTCCCACACCTTATAAAGCCGCTTCACCGAGACCGGCATCGGCGTACGCAACTCCTGGGCGAACAGCGAAATCCGCAGTTCCTCCAGCAGCCAGCGAAACTCCGACAAGCGCGTATCCAGCACCCCACCGCGTTGCGCCACCGCGCGCTGGTAGTTCTGCAACAGCGGCTGAAACTCGGCGAACTGCCGTGCGTCGCGTGCGGGGTCCGCTCGCAGCTTGTCGATACGCAGCACGATGCCCTTCAGATAGCGCGGAAAGTGCGCCAACTGCGAATACGGCGTGTCGACCACGAAGCGCTTGCCGATCAACGCATCGAGCTGATTCTGAATGTCGGCATGCGCGGCCGTGAAGGTGCGAGCCTGCATCAGCTTCTTCGTCACCGTCGCGTATTCGGTGAGAATCTGCCCCACCAGGCGGGCGATCTCCTGCGCCAGCAAGGTCAGTCGGCTACGGCCTTCGTCGCGGCGCGTGTGGAACGACAGATCGTCGGCGGGCAGCGGGTCTTGCAGACACGCGCGGTCCAGCGCGGTATCGATCAATTGATCGCGCAACTCTTCCTGCGTGCCGCGCGGCATGAACTGCATCGCCATTTCGCGCAAGCCCGGCAGGTTCTTTTCCAGATACTTGATCGGTTCCTTCAACTGCAAGCCGAACAGTCGACGCAAACCCGCACGATGAATCCGCGCGGCCTCTTCCGGCGAGTCGAACACTTCGACGTCGCAATGCGTGCCACGATCCACCAGCGCCGGGTAGCCGAACAACGTCTGGCCGCCGCGACGAATTTCGAGCAACTCGGGAAGCTTGCCGAAATTCCACGTGGTCAGTTTTTCGTACAGCGCAGTGCCGGCCGTGCCGCCTTGCGCGGTTTGCACGGTTTGCACGGTTTGCGACAAAGCAGCGCCAGACCCACCCTTGCCGCCGCGTTGCGCCGCGGCGCCCGCGTTTGCTGCCGCACCGGACTCCGCACCCTGCGCACCCTGCGAACCTCGAGCACCGGCCTGCGCGGCCGCCGCGACGCTGCCGCCGCCCGCATCCGCCAGCGCCACGCCTGCCGCGCTGGACGCGATCTTCTGGAAATGCTGCTGCGCCTGGCTGCCCAACTCCGAGCGCAATTGCGCCATGTTGCGGCCCATCGCGAGCTGACGGCCGTGTTCGTCGACGACCTTGAAGTTCATGAACAGATGCGCCGGCAAGGTCTCGAGCTTGAAGTCGGCCTGCTTCATCGCGATCTGCTTCTGCTCGCGAACATCGGCGATCAGCGACTCAAGCAAGCCGCCCGCGCCGTAACGCGGCCCGCTATGCCGGTCGACGAAACCCGCCGCGTACTCCGGCAACGGCACGCAGTGGCGTCGCAATTTCTGCGGCAAGGACTTCAGCAGCAGTTGCGCCTTCTCTTTCAGCATGCCCGGCACGAGCCACTCGCAGCGTCGCGCGTCGACCTGATTCAGCGCATACAGCGGCACGGCGAGCGTCACGCCGTCGCGCGGCGAACCCGGTTCGAAGTGATACGTCAACGCCATCTCGACGCCCGACATCGTCATTCGCTTCGGGAACAGATCGGTCGTGACGCCGGCCGCCTCGTGACGCATCAGATCGTCGCGCGACAGGTACAGCAGGCGCAGTTTGTCTTCGGTCTGGCCGGCCGCTTTCAGCTCGTCGCGATACCAGCGCTCGAACGCCGCGCCGGTGTGGATGCCCTGCGGCACCGCCTGATCGTAGAAGCCGAAAATCAGCTCGTCGTCGACCAGCACGTCCTGCCGGCGCGACTTATGTTCGAGTTGCTCGATGTCGGCGAGCAGTTTGCGGTTGTGCGCGAAGAACGCGAGCTTCGTGTCGAACTCGCCTTCCACCAGCGCGCCGCGAATGAACAGCTCACGCGCACGCGCCGGGTCCTGTTGGCCGAAGCTCACGCGGCGGCGGTGATAGATCGGCAGGCCGTACAGCATGGCCCGCTCGAACGCCGACACCTGCGCCGCGCGCTTCTCCCAATGCGGCTCGGACAGCGACTTCTTCAACAGATGTGCGCCGATCCGCTCGATCCACTCCGGCTCGATCTTCGCGATACAGCGCGCGTACAGCCGGCTCGTCTCGACCAGTTCGGCAGCCATCGCCCACTTGCCCGCCTTCTTCACCAGCGCCGAGCCCGGCCACAAATAAAACTTGATGCCGCGCGCGCCGAGGTAATACGGTTCGTCGTCGGCTTTCAAGCCGATGTTGCCCAGCAGACCGGTCAACAGCGCGAGATGAATCTGCTCGAAGGTCGCTTCGGCCTCGTTCAAACGCCAGCCGTGTTCGCGCACCACCGTCAGCAGTTGCGAGTGCACGTCGCGCCATTCGCGCAGACGCATTTGCGACAGGAAGTTCTTGCGGCATTCCTCGTGCAACTGCTTGTTCGACTTCTTGTGCGTGATTGCTTCTTCGAACCAGTTCCAGATTTTTAGCCACTGGAGGAATTCGGAGCGCTCGTCGGCGAAACGGCGATGCGCCTGGTCGGCCTGCTCCTGCGCTTCGATCGGCCGGTCGCGCGGGTCCTGCACGGACAACGCGCTGGCGATGATCAGTACTTCCTTCAACGCCTGCTGATCGCGCGCCGCCAGAATCATCCGGCCGACGCGCGGATCGAGCGGCAGGCGCGCGAGTTCGCGGCCGAGCGGCGTGAGCTGGTTGTCGTCGTCGACCGCGCCGAGTTCATTGAGCAACTGATAACCGTCGGCCACCGCGCGGCCCGGCGGCGGCTCGATGAACGGAAACGTTTCGATCGCGGTCAGGTGCAGCGATTTCATCCGCAGAATCACGGACGCCAGCGACGAACGCAGAATCTCCGGATCGGTGAAACGCACGCGGCCCTGAAAATCGCTTTCTTCGTACAGACGGATGCAGATACCGTCGGCGACCCGGCCGCAACGCCCCGCCCGTTGGTTCGCGGCGGCTTGCGAAATCGATTCCACCTGCAACTGCTCGACCTTGTTGCGGTACGAATAGCGTTTCACGCGCGCGAGGCCGGTGTCGACCACGTAGCGAATGCCCGGCACGGTCAGCGAGGTTTCGGCAACGTTAGTGGCCAGCACGATGCGGCGCGTGTTCGAAATGCGGAACACGCGTTCCTGTTCGGCGGCGGAGAGTCGCGCGAACAGCGGCAGAATTTCCGTGTGCGGCGGATGGTGTTTGCGCAGCGCTTCGGCGGCGTCGCGAATTTCGCGCTCACCGGGCAGGAACACCAGCACGTCGCCGGGGCCTTCGCGGCACAACTCGTCGACGGCGTCGACGATCGCGTCCATCAGATCGCGGTCGGCTTCGCGCTGGGTTTTCGGACGATCGGGGCGCTCGCGCCCAGCTGCCGGCGAACCCGCAGCGCTCCTCGTCCCCTCTGCGGCCTTCACCGCCGGACTGTCTTCGACGACCGGACGGTAACGCACGTCGACCGGATACAGACGGCCGCTCACTTCGATCACCGGCGCGGGTTTTTCGTCGCTGCCGAAATGGCGCGCGAAACGATCGGCGTCGATCGTCGCCGAGGTCACGATCAGCTTCAGATCGGGACGCTTGACGAGAATTTCCTTCAGATAGCCGAGCAGAAAATCGATGTTCAGGCTGCGCTCGTGCGCTTCGTCGATGATCAGCGTGTCGTAGGCCTTGAGCAGCGGATCGGTCTGCGTTTCGGCGAGCAGAATGCCGTCGGTCATCAGTTTGACCGACGCGCCCGGCGACAGATTGTCGGTAAAGCGCACCTTGTAGCCGACCACTTCGCCGAACGGCGTGCCGAGTTCTTCGGCGATCCGGCGGCCGGTGGCCGAGGCGGCGATCCGGCGCGGCTGCGTATGGCCGATCAGACCGGTGCCGCCCGCGCCGAGGCCGCGCCCCAGCGCGAGGCAGATTTTCGGCAGTTGGGTGGTTTTACCGGAGCCGGTTTCACCGCAGACGATCACGACCTGGTTTTCCGCGATCGCTTTGGCGATCTCCTCGCGACGGCCGGAAACCGGCAGCGCTTCGGGGAAGGTGATCGGTGGAATCGGATTCGGTTCGACGACACGCGGCGGGCGAGGGGCGCGCGGTTCACGGCGCGGCTGGTCGCTTCGGCCTTCACCGCGTTTCGGCTGATTCGGCGCCTGCGCGCCACTCGCACCAGCCTCACGCAGCGGATTTTTTTTCTGCGCGTGCGGCTGCGCGCCCTGCTCCGGACGACGCGTTTCGCGCGCCTTTTGCGGCGTGTTTCGGTTGGCGTCCTGCGCAGGACGGCGCCCGGCGTCGCCGGTGTTCAACTGATCGGCGGCCGGCGCCGGATTCTCGTTCGCCGCAGCGGGACTTTTGGGTACATTCGACATGGGGGCGCATTATAATCCCCGGCATGAATTCCCAAACCGACCTCGTCCCCGCGCCCGCGAGCGTTCCGGCCCCCGCCGGAGCAACGGAAAACCTCGCCCAGCATGCGCAATTCGTCGACTGGATGCGCTCAGTCGCCCCTTACATCCATGCATTCCGTAACAAGACCTTTGTCGTCGGCTTTGGCGGCGAGGTGGTGCATCAGGGGCTCCTGAATGCGCTCGTGTCCGATATCGCACTGTTGCAGGCCATGGGTATCCAGATCGTTCTGGTGCATGGCTCGCGACCGCAGGTCGAAGAGCAGATGAGCCTGCACGGCGTCGAATCCGAGTTTTCGCACGGCATGCGCATTACAGATGCCCGCGCGCTCGAGTCCGCGAAAGAAGCGGCCGGCGAAGTGCGTCTGGATATCGAGGCAGCGATCAGCCAAGGTTTGCCGAACACGCCCATGGCGCACGCGCACATCAGCGTGGTGTCGGGCAACTTCGTGACGGCGCGGCCGGTCGGCATTCTCGACGGCGTCGACTTCGCCCACACCGGCGTGGTGCGCAAGATCGACGCGGATTCGATTCGCCATTCGCTGGCGAGCCGCAAGCTGGTGCTGTTGTCGCCGCTCGGCTTCTCGCCCACCGGTGAGGCGTTCAATCTGTCCATGGAAGACGTGGCCTCGGCGGCGGCCATCGCGCTGCGCGCCGACAAGATCGTGTTCCTGACCGAAACGCCGGGCCTGATGGAAGAAGGCGAAGAAGGTCCCGAACTGGTTCGCGAACTGTCGCTCGACGACGCCTACAAGCTGCACGAAAGCGGCGAAGTCACCGGCGACGCGGGCTTCTACCTGAAGCACTCGATTCGTGCCTGCCGCGGCGGCGTGGCGCGGGCGCACATCATCCCCTACGCGCTCGACGGCAGCCTGCTGCTCGAACTGTTCCTGCACGACGGCGTCGGCACGATGATCTCGTACGAGAACCTCGAAAGCCTGCGTGAAGCCACGCCGGACGACGTCGGCGGGATTCTCGCGCTGATCGATCCGCTCGAATCGGACGGCACGCTGGTGCGGCGCGGCCGCCATCAGATCGAACGCGACATCGACCATTTCTCGGTCATCGAGCACGATGGCGTGCTGTTCGGCTGCGCGGCGCTGTATCCGTACACGCAGGAGCGCATCGGCGAAATGGCGTGCCTGACGGTCGCCCCCGAAGCGCAAGGCACCGGCGACGGCGAACGGCTGTTGAAACGCATCGAGCAGCGCGCGCGGGCGCGCGGCCTCACGCGTATTTTCGTGCTCACCACGCGCACCGAACACTGGTTCCTCAAGCGCGGCTTCGTCAAGGCAACGGTCGACGACCTGCCGGAAGATCGCCGCCGACTTTATAACTGGCAGCGCAAATCGCTCGTGCTGATGAAACAGCTCTGAGCAGCGCCGCGATCAGGCGACTGCCCGCCCCCCCACATCGATAACAGGATTCAAGGAGAAGCACAGCATGACTCGTATGGTTCAATGCGCGAAGCTCGGCAAAGAAGCCGAAGGCCTCGATTTCCCGCCGCTGCCCGGCGAACTCGGCAAGCGGATCTACGAAAGCATTTCGAAGGAAGCCTGGCAGGCGTGGTTGAAGCAGCAAACCATGCTGATCAACGAAAACCGCCTGAACATGGCCGATCCGCGCGCACGCCAATATCTGATGAAGCAGACCGAAAAGTTCTTCTTCGGCGAAGGCGCGGATACCGCGCAAGGGTATGTGCCGCCAACGGCGGAGTAAGCGACGCGCTTGCGCGCTGCAAAAAAGGTCTTAAAGCAGCCCGTGACGCCTGCAAAAATCCGCGCCGCGTGCGCGGATTTTTTTCGCCCAAAATTCTCCAAACGGTCCATTTCTGGGCCACTTTTAAGCCGCTTTTACATACCGTTTCAATTCGCCCAATCCCCCGCCCTGCAAGGGATTGAGCAGGCCCACCAAGGCTTGCACCGAGCCTTGGGTTTGCGCGATCCTCTGTCATCGTGCTAACATGTGCGTCGTTCCAACTGCATTTCACCTTCATTCGCGTTCTTTTCAACATGGCTTGCCGTGCGAGTTTCGCGCCTGTTTTTGGGCACACGCAGACCTGAATCGAACAGTTTTTATACAAGAAGGCTCGTCGGTCGCTTCCCCGCCTCATGTCACTCAGTGAGCGGTGAATTCACACCGGCCTTTTTCGTTTCAAGCCTTCCAGCGGCGCGTGGGCCAGCTTCCAGCCACCCCAGCGTCCTCATGTACCTGCCCCCCTTCCACGGCCACGCAGGTGCAACAGCAAGCACAATCTAGACGAGTGTTTTTTCGCGAGATGTCTCGCGAGGCACGGGCGTTTTCGTTTTGGCGCCCATTGCGCTCCTTCGCCGGCTCCGGCGACGGCGCGCCGCCTTCGCTTTGGCTCGCGAAACTGCACTTCCCCAGCACCCGTGGCGGAACGTTCATGCGCATCATGAGTTTCGTCGCAGTCATTGGAGTTTTTACCTTGACCGCTTCCAGCAACGGCTTCTGGCGACATCACAAAGAAGAACAACGCCTCTCTCTCGACGACATCACCGTCGTCGACCAATCTCTCCTCAAGCGGGCCGTCGGCGCCATGGCGCTCGGCAACGCGATGGAATGGTTCGATTTCGGCGTGTACAGCTACATCGCCGTCACGCTCGGCAAAGTGTTCTTCCCGTCGGCGAGTCCGGCCGCGCAATTGATCGCCACGTTCGGCACGTTCGCCGCGGCGTTCCTCGTGCGGCCCGTGGGCGGTATGGTGTTCGGGCCGCTGGGCGACCGGATCGGCCGGCAACGCGTGCTGGCCATGACCATGATCATGATGGCGGTCGGCACCTTCGCGATCGGCCTGATTCCGAGCTACGGGACGATCGGCATCTTCGCACCGATGCTGCTGCTGGTCGCGCGCCTGGTGCAGGGCTTCTCGACCGGCGGCGAATACGGCGGCGCGGCCACCTTCATCGCCGAATTCTCGACGGACAAGCGCCGCGGCTTCATGGGCAGCTTTCTCGAGTTCGGCACGCTGATCGGTTACGTGCTCGGCGCGGGCACGGTCGCCGTGCTGACCGCGACGCTCTCGCACGACGCGCTGCTCTCGTGGGGCTGGCGTGTGCCGTTCCTGATCGCCGGTCCGTTGGGTCTGGTGGGTCTGTATATCCGGATGAAGCTCGAAGAAACGCCCGCGTTCAAGAAGCAGGCCGAGCAACGCGAAGCCGAAGACAAAGCGGTGCCGAAGCAGTCGTTCGGCCAGTTACTCGCGCAACAGTGGAAGCCGCTGCTGCTGTGCGTCGGCCTGGTGCTGATTTTCAACGTCACCGATTACATGGCGCTGTCGTATCTGCCGAGCTATCTGTCGGCCACGCTGCACTTCGACGAAACGCACGGCCTGTTCCTCGTGCTGCTCGTGATGGTGCTGATGATGCCGATGACGCTCGCCGCCGGCCGCCTGTCCGACACGATCGGCCGCAAGCCGGTCATGCTGTTCGGTTGCGTGGGTCTGTTCGCGCTGTCGATCCCCGCGCTGCTGCTGATCCGTATGGGCACGGTGCTGCCGGTGTTCAGCGGGCTGATGATTCTCGGCGTGCTGCTGTCGTGCTTTACCGGCGTGATGCCGTCGGCGCTGCCGGCGCTGTTTCCGACCAAAATCCGTTATGGCGCGCTGGCGATCGGCTTCAATATTTCGGTGTCGCTGTTTGGCGGCACGACGCCGCTGGTGACCGCGTGGCTGGTCAACAGCACCGGCAATCTGATGATGCCCGCGTACTACCTGATGGGCGCGTCGCTGATCGGTATCGTGTCGGTGCTCGCACTGCGTGAAACGGCGCGCAAGCCGTTGCTGGGCTCGGGTCCGTGTGTGGCGACGCGTGCGGAAGCGCATGCGGTGCTGCGCGGCGAGCGTGAAGCGGCGGAGATGGATGAAGGCTATGCGGCGGCGGCAACGGCGCGTGCCTGATTGATTGGTTGATTGAAAATCGCACGAAGCGGGCCGACAGACATGTCGGCCCGTTTTTTTATGTCAGCAGCAAATCGAACGTAGCGCTGGCGTGCGCGCCGTCCACCAGCAAGATGCCGGCGGAAATCGGCAGCTTGAAACGCCGTGGGCCTGCGCTGCCCGGATTGACGAACAGCACGCCGTCACGCTCGCTGATCGACGGTTTGTGCGAGTGGCCGGTCACCACCACGCCGATGCCTTCGCTGCGCGGGTCGGCGGGTACGTCAGCGATATCGTGCACGACGAGGATCGTCACCTGGTGGACAGTTAGCTTTGCGTGCGTCGGCAGCGACGCGGCCCAGTCGCCCGTGTCGTTGTTCCCGCGCACGGCGGTGACGGGCGCGATTTGCGTCAGCGCGTCGAGCACGGCCTGATTGCAGATGTCGCCCGCGTGGATGATGGCATCGCAACCCTTGAGATAGGGCAACGCCTCCGGACGTACGAGGTTGTGCGTGTCGGAGATCAAGCCGATACGAGCGACCGCGGATGCTACGAGGTTGAGTGTGGCTGAAGACATGATTGATCCCTCAAGCGCCACCGCGCCGCCCTACGCTTCCAGCACGTGTTCAATGCGCCGGTCCGGCACCAGCCACCAGGCAGCCGCGAGCGTATACATCGCCACCGAACCCCACGGCACGACAAAAGCCAGCACGATCCCCGCCAGATAGATCACCACCGAGACCTTGCCCTTGAAGTCGTTGCCGACCGCCTTGGCGATGGTCGAGTCCACGCCATGCTCGCGGATCAGCACGCGAGTCAGAATGAAATACGCGATCGCCGACATGAACAGCACGACGCCATACATCGCGGTGGGCCAGGAGGCCAGATGGTTTTCGCCGACCCAATGCGTGACGGCCGGTAGCAGCGACAGCCAGAACAACAGATGCAGGTTGGCCCACAGCACCGCGCCATTGACCTTCTGCACGGTATGGAACAGATGATGGTGATTGTTCCAGTAGATGCCGACGTAGATGAAACTCAACACGTACGCGCAAAACACCGGCACCACGGGACGCAGCGCGGCCAGATCGAAACCATCCGGCACCTTCAATTCGAGCACCATGATCGTGATGATGATGGCGATTACGCCATCGCTGAAGGCTTCGATTCGTCCTTTGCCCATCGCTCGGTTCCTGATGATGAATGCGGTTGGGCGCACAACCCGCCGGTGTGTGTGACCCGTCACCGGCGGCCCGCGCCGAGGGCGATTATGTGCGATGGGGGAAGGCTTTGTCGAATGCCCCGCCTGCCACGCCGACGCTCGCCCTCACCCCACTCACTCCATCGCCTTCAACCCATCCAGCAAAGTCGGCACCAGCTCGCTCACCGTCGGATGCACATGCATCGCGAACTGCAACGTCGGATACGCCGCCCCCGCCGTCATGATGTCGATAAACGTGTGAATCGCCTCATCGCCTTCAATTCCGTGTATCGCCGCGCCGAGAATCTGCTTGCTGTGCGCGTCGACCATCACCTTCATGAAGCCAGCCGTCTCGCCGCGTTCACGCGCGCGGCCTACTCGCGACATCGGCATCGTGGCGATCAACGCCGCGCGCCCATCCTTGCGCACCTCCGCCTCCGACATCCCCACCCGCGCCAGCGGCGGGTCGACGAACACCGCATACGCCATGATGCGCGTGTCGACGCTGCGCGAACCCCCATCGATCAGATTGGCCGCGACGATCTGAAAATCGTCATACGACGTATGGGTGAACGCACCACGGCCGTTGACATCGCCGATTGCCCAGACGCCCGGCACCGTGGTGCGCAGTTGTCCGTCGACGGGAATCGTGCCGTGCTTATCCACGGCAATGCCCGCGGCGGCAAGCCCCAGGTCGTCGGTATTCGGCTCGCGCCCGGTCGCGAACAGCAAGTGCGACGCCTCCAGCGCGGGCACGTTCTGCTCGAAGCCGATACACACGTCGTTCTCGCGATGCGGATGCGGCTCGACCCGCGAAGGCTGCACGCCGAAGCGGAACTCCACGCCTTCCCGGTCGAGCACCTTGCGCACCGACTCGGCAAAGTCGGCATCCTCGCGCGTCAGCACGCGTTCGCCACGCACGAGCACCGTCACCCGGCTGCCGAAGCGCCGGAAGATCTGCGCGAATTCGAGCGCGATATAGCTGCCGCCGACAATCACCAGATGTTCCGGCAATTCCGTCAGTTCAAGCAGATTGGAGTTGGTGTAGTAGCGAATCCGCTCGAGTCCTTCGAGCGGCGGCACGACGGCGCGTGTGCCGGTGTTGATGAAGATTTCGTCGGCGCTGAGTTCGTCGATCACCGCGCCGTCCGGCCCGCTGATGGACAGCGTATGGGCGCCGCTAAAACGCGCGTGGCCGTTGAACACCGTGACGTTGTCCGCGCCGCGCAGCCATTTCTCGACGCCGTCGCGCGACTGGCCGATGATGCGGTCCTTGCGCGCCTTGACGGCCGCCAGATCGACGCTGACCGTCCCGCTCACCTGCACGCCCAGTTCTGCGGCATGACGCGCCACGTGCGCCGCGCGGGCGCTGGCCACATAAGATTTGGTCGGCGTACAGCCGACGTTCACGCAGGTCCCGCCAAAGGCGCCCCGCTCGATCACCGCCGTTTTGCGGCCGCTTTCACCGAGGCGTACGGCCAGCGGCGAACCGCCTTGTCCCGTACCGATCACGACCGCGTCGAAGTGCTGTGGCATGGCAACGCTCCAGGGGCTTGAGTGCAGGTCGTAGCATCTTACCCTCGGCGCTTCAGGTTGCCTGTGCTGGGTGCTCTTTCACCCGTCTATCCGCGTGCTCAAGCCTCGCAATGGGCCGCGGCGCAAATCAGCCGGCGCGAGCGTTGCAACGCCGCCTGCGCACCGCGCGCCGCCACGACCCAACCGACCTGGCCGAGATTGAAGTCCTGCGACACCATCACCTGCATGAGCGCGACCATCGGCAGAACCACCGACGGCCGGTAAAGCTGATCTCTGATCAAAGCTGGCATGACAACTCCCATCGCCCGGCGCCGCTTCGACGCCCTGCACCATTTACGTTTCGATGGGTGAATTGTAGGGAGACCGCGCCTCCGGATAAATACCAGGAAAGCGAAGTCAGTTGTTTGCCAAACAGAACAATCGGCTTCAGTGCGGCTTCAGTACGGCTTCAATGCGGCTTTAACGCGTATGAATCGCACCCCGGACCGCGCCGTCGATCATGCCCAACTGCGCATCGCCCAGCCCGCGGGCATAGGCGCTCGCGCCCACGGGCCGGCTGTACAGATAGCCCTGCTGCTTGTCGCAATTGATCGACCGCAGAAACGCCGCCTGTTCGACGGTTTCGACGCCTTCGGCGGTCACGTTCATGCCGAGCGAATGCGCCATGGCCACCACCGCCTGCGTGATCGCGATCGAATCGCGATGATCCGGCAAGCCGGCGACGAACGACCGGTCGATTTTCAGGTTATGCAGCGGGAACCGCTTCAGATACGACAGCGACGAGTAGCCGGTGCCGAAATCGTCGACGGAAATCCGCACGCCCATGCCGCTCAGCGTGCGTAAGATCGGCAGCACGGTGTCGCTGTCATGCATCAGCAGCCGTTCGGTGATCTCCAGCTCCAGCGCCGCCGGTTCGAGCCCGGAGCGCGCGAGACAGCGCTCGATCCGCTCCAGCAGGCTATCGTTGAACTGCCGGGGCGACAGGTTCACCGCGACGATCAACTCGGGCGCCAGCGTCTGCCGCCACTGCGCGGCCTGTTCGCAAGCGCGCGCCAGCACCCATTCGCCGATCTCGGCGATCAGGCCCGAATCTTCCGCGACCGGAATGAATTCGACCGGCGAGACGTTGCCCAGCTCGCTGTTGTACCAGCGCAGCAAGGCTTCCGCGCCGATCGTGCGGCCGTCCTGACTATCGACGATCGGCTGATACACGAGGCTCAGCTCGTTGCCGGCGAGCGCGCGCCGCAACGCCTGCTCGATCACGAAGCGGCGTTGCAGATGCTGATTGAGCTCGGCGGTAAAAAACTGGAAGTTGTTCCGGCCGCGCTGCTTCGCGTGGTACATCGCCGAATCGGCGTTGCGCATCAGCGTGGCGACGTCCTGGCCGTCTTCGGGAAACAGGCTGATGCCGATCGATGCCCCCAGGTAGTACTCGGTGTCCGCCACCGCGAACGGCAGCGCGATCATGTCGAGAATGCGACGCGCGAGGCCGATCAGATGCGCGGAGTTTTCGTACGCGCTGACCAGGATCACGAACTCGTCGCCGCCCACGCGCGCGAGCGTGTCGTCGCGGCCGATACAGGCCGACAGCCGTTCCGCGACACTGCACAGTAAGGCGTCGCCGGCTTCGTGGCCGGCGGTGTCGTTGACCTTCTTGAAGCTGTCCAGGTCGACGAACAGCACGGCGACGCTCGCCAGTTCCGGCATGCCGGGCGCCGAGCCCGGCTTGAACAGGTCGCGCATCCGCTCGGTCAGATAGGCGCGGTTATAGAGACCAGTCAGCGAATCGCGAGTGGCGAGAAACTTGAGCTGTCGTTGCGCCTCGCGCACCGGCCCGATGTCGGTAAATGAAATCAGCACCGAGGCCGCCACGGTGTCGCCCGGCTTGAAGATCGGCACGACGTTTTCGGTGAGCCACACGACGTTGCCGTCGATCAATTCCAGACCGATCGTGACGCCCAGCATCGGCTCGCCGCTTGCCAGTACGCGCACGGTCGGGCGTTCGGCCTCGGTCACGAGCGCGCCGTCTTCGTGATAGGCGCGCTTCATGACGCTCTGGATGCTGCGCCCGACGAGTTGCGAGGTCGTGCGCAACATGCGCTGCGCGCTCGGATTGCAGGCCAGCACGACACCCTCGCGCGACTGCACGACGATCCCTTCGATCAGATGATCGACCACCAGCCGGTGATGTTCTTCGCTTTGTTCGAGACGTTGCGAGATGGCGTCCTGCTGAACGGCCAGACCGACGCTGCGGCTGATGTCGCGCAGCACGGTTTCTTCTTCGGCGGTCGGCCGGCGCCGCGTGCGGTGATACACCGCGAACGCGCCGAGCACGACGCCGGCGTCGTTGTCGAACGGCACCGACCAGCAGGCGCGCAGGCCGAGCGGCAACGCCAGGTGCCGGTAATCCGCCCACAGCGGATCGGTTTCGATATCGTCGACGGCGACGAGGCGCCGTTCGTACATCGCGGTGCCGCAGGAGCCCACCTGCGGGCCGATCACGATGCCGTCGAGCGCGGCGCTGTAGTGCGCCGGCAGCGAAGGGGCGCCCCCCACCCTGACATGCACGCCGTCGGGGTCGAGCAGCAGGATCGAGCACAACGCGCCGCCGCCGAGCAACGCTTCCGCGTGACGGCAGACTTCGTCGAGCAGTTCGGGCAGCGGCGTATTGCGCGAGATCAGCCGCAACACGCTGCGCTCCGACGCCAGCATCTCCTCGGCCAGTTCCGGCCGATAGTGCGTGTTGTCCGGCGTGCTCTCAGGCGTGGTTTCCGCCGCGCTACCAGATGTCGCTTCACAAGTCATATGTGCGCTCCCCCCAATCCAACATCGGCAGCTTAGTGTACGCGGCGCACCGGGGTTTACGCGAGTCTGTCGCGATTTAATCGCGACGCATGAAATTTGACTTGATTTGTCGGCGGACGGATCGGTTATGGGTGGTGCTTGCCGCGTTGCGTGGACCGAGGTGTCGGTGTCGGTCGTTGTCGCAGGTTTTCTGGTTGAGCGGGCGCGTCGAGACCTGGCGTTCCGGTCGCGAGCGCCGCTCCCGCGTTCAGTGCTGATCGGGTGGACGGCCACCGCCGTTGCCGCCGCCCTGTGGCCTGCCTCCACCGCCTTGCGGAGGACCGCCTTGAGGACGGCCACCCGCATTGCCCTGAGGCCCGCCTGGACGGCCGGCACCTCCATTCCCGGGCGGCGGGCCGCCCGGTCGACCACCACCCGCATTCCCCGGCGGCGGTCCACCCGGTCGACCTCCTCCCGCATTCCCCGGCGGCGGGCCACCTGGACGACCACCCCCCGCATTCCCCGGCGGCGGTCCACCCGGTCGACCACCACCCGCATTCCCCGGCGGCGGTCCACCCGGTCGACCACCACCTACATTCCCCGGCGGCGGACCGCCCGGTCGACCACCGCCCGGCGGCCGTCCCGCACCGGGTCGCGGCGGAGGCGGCGGCGGATGATGCGCCCAGCGCGACTGCTGCCCATACCACGGCCGGCCGCGATAATAATTCCCCCAGTAAGCGCCGATCGAAAACGTCACGATCGGCAAGCCGATCACCGTGCCGTAGTTCATCACCGGCACGTTGCCGCCCTGGTACGGATAAGTGAGGCGTCCCGCATATACCCAACCGCGCAGGTTCGGCGCGGCGACATCGCACCACTGATAGTTGCTGAGACAGCCCATCACCGTCAGCGGAACGCCGCCGGGCAACTGCGTGACGATCGGGTAATCCGACGCGGGACCGGCGCGCACATTGACCGTGCTGCTCGTATAAGCCTGCGACTGCGCGTGAGCCCCCGCGGACACAGCGAGCAAACCGGCCGCTGCATAAAGACATCGAAAACGTCGAACGAGGTGTTGTTTCATTCTGCCTCCCGTTGCCTGCTGTTTTTCCCGTTTCTCAACGGCCGCGCTCCGACTGCCGGCCTGCCTGCGCAGGTGATGAAGACCGTGGCAGCCCCACACCCCCGTCCGCTGCTCCGTGAGTTGCACGGCGCATGCCTGAAAGCGTTCCGTCAACGCGCGGCCCCAAGCCTGTCGAGCCTTCGCATTCGTCACGATAAGCCTTCGCATTCGTCTCGACCGGCAAGATTTCGTAATCACCCACCCGAACTCACGCGTTGTTCCGGCGTCCGGGTCGCGGCGACTCGACCGATCATCGACGGCATGAAAAAGCCATGCACTGCCGGGACCGCCATGAAGAACCTTCGCCCTTGCCTGATCGCCGCGCTGATGCTCGTCAGCCTGTCCGCGCACGCGACAAGCTTCAATTGCAACAAGGGACGCTCGCTCACGGAGCGAATGATTTGCAACGACCCCGCGCTCTCGACGCTCGACGACACCCTAGCAGGCTGTTGAATTTTGGTCCCGTGTAAGCGGGGTTTGAGGGACGGGCGTTATGGATATCGTGTTCATGATCTTTGGCAGCGGATGCGATGCGCGGAAT
This sequence comes from Paraburkholderia bryophila, assembly GCF_013409255.1. NCBI lineage: Bacteria > Pseudomonadati > Pseudomonadota > Betaproteobacteria > Burkholderiales > Burkholderiaceae > Paraburkholderia > Paraburkholderia bryophila. The sequence goes on along the minus strand of NZ_JACCAS010000001.1, from coordinate 4,481,099 downwards.
GGATGAGATGCAGGAAACCCTGTTCACGACGGTCAAGCTGGAGGACTTCGTCCCGGCAGATCACCCGTTGCGACCGATCCGGGTGCTGGTGAATGATGCGTTGAAACGGCTCAACGGGCTGTTCAGCGTCATCTACGCGGACACTGGCCGTGCCTCGATTGCACCTGAGAAGCTGATGCGAGCGCTGCTGTTGCAGGTGTTCTACTCGGTGCGCAGCGAGCGCATGCTGATGGAGCAGATGCGCTACAACCTGCTGTTCCGCTGGTTCGTCGGGCTGGCGATTGAGGACGCCGTGTGGGACCACTCGGTGTTCTCGAAGAACCGAGACCGGTTGCTGGAGCATGAAGTCGTGGAAGCGTTCTTCACCGAAGTCATGAGCCTGGCGGACAAACGGGGCTTGTTGTCGAGGGACCATTTCTCGGTGGACGGCACGCTGATTCAGGCGTGGGCCAGTCACAAGAGCTTCCGCCGCAAGGACGGCCCGGAGGATGGTCCGCCCGCCGGCGGTGGCCGCAACGCCGATACTGACTGGAGAGGCGAGCGACGTAGCAATGCCACGCACGAGTCGACTACTGATCCGGAGGCGCGATTGTTCAAGAAGAGCCACAAAAGCCCGGCCATCCTGTGCTACCACGGGCACATCCTGATGGAGAATCGCTCAGGGCTGGTGGTCGGTGCCGTGGTTAGTCACGCGGATGGTTTCGCCGAGCGGGCCAGCGCGTTGCGATTGCTCGATTGCGTGCCAGGCGCTCATGCGAAGACAGTCGGTGCCGACAAGGCGTATGACACCCGTGACTTCGTGAACGATTGCCGCGCTCGCAACGTGACACCGCATGTCGCGCGCAACGATGAGCGTTCGGGCGGCAGCGCAATCGACGGGCGCACTTCGCGGCATGCGGGCTACCGGACCAGTCAGATCATCCGCAAGCGTATCGAGGAGCACTTCGGCTGGGGTAAAACCGTCGGTCGGATCCGGCAGACGGTCTATCGCGGCATCCGGCGAGTCGACCAGCACTTCAAGCTGACGATGGTTGCGAGCAATCTGACCCGCATGGCGCGAATGCCAGGTGTGGTGCCGCAAGGAGCGACGCGATGAGCCGCCACGGCATGGCGAATGCACGGCGCGCCGCCTGCGCGCACGCGCATTGCCTACAAAAACCACCGTGCGAACCCGCAATTCAGCAGCACATCGCATTTGGAAGCCTCGTGAACACTGCTCCCGTCTTCATGACGGGGCGCTTTTCAACAGCCTGCTAGGCCAACTCTACTGGAAAGCACGTCGGCGAGTCGTCGACCGGCGCGCCTTTCTCAACGACAGCGACAGCAAATGGGCATGGCGGGAAGCGAACTGCCGCGATGCGGCGTGTCTCTCGACGTGGTACGCGACGCGTATCGAGGAATTGCAGGTTTTGAACGCGACTTTGCAGGCGGGCACGCAACCGGCGGTGAAGTCACTGGCTGCGTCGGCTATGCAAATTGCACCGGCGGCTGCGACTGCTGCAACTGCAGCGCCCAGACCGACGCAATCAATCGCAGCGGTCACACCGCCCGCCTCGAATAATCAGCACAAACCGCCGCTCCCACCCGCGCCAAAAACCACCACGGCGATGCTTCAATGCACCGCCGCGAATCCCGGCATCGTGGTGAACGACCAGTGTGCCACCGTGCTCAGGGAGAACGGCAGTCGATGGAAATACAAGCCGCACGGCGGCGACTGGTTCTGCGGCGTCGCGATGCTCGACCCCGCCGCGACGACGGAGGTGGCAGCGGCCGCTGCGCCGTGACGCGGCCACTCACGCCCGAGCCCATCGTTACTTAGGCAGCGACCCGTCCACGCCTTGCACGAACCAGTTCAAGCGCAGCAACTCGGGATCGCTCAGCGACTTGCCGGCCGCCACCTTCACCGCGCCGGATTGATCCATGATCGGCCCGGCGAACGGATTGAAGCGGCCCGCGATGATGTCGTCGCGCTTCTGGCTCAACGCCTTTTGCGCGACCGGCGAGACGGCGTCGGTGTTGATGTCGGCGAGGTCGATCGCTTTCTCTTTCAGCCCCCACCAGACCGGCGCGTTATTCCACGTGCCCGCCATCACCTGATCCACCAGATGCGTGTAGTACACGCCCCAGTTGCTCACACACGCGCCGAGTTGCGCATTCGGCCCGAACTTCTTCATGTCGGAATCCCAACCGAACGCGTGCACCTTCTTCTGCTCGGCGGTCTGCATGGTCGCGGTCGAATCGGTGTTCTGAATCAGCACGTCGGCGCCCTGCCCGATCAGCGTTTCGGCGGCCTGCTTTTCGCGGCCCGGATCGAACCAGCTATTGATCCACACCACCTTCACGCGCGCCTTCGGATTGACCGAGCGTGCGCCCATCGTGAATGCGTTGATGTTGCGCACCACTTCGGGCACCGGCACCGAGCCCACGAAGCCGAGCGTGTTCGACTTCGTCGTGTATCCCGCGACGAGACCGGCGAGGTACGCGCTCTGATAAGTGCGCACGTCATAGGTGGCGAAGTTGGCCGCCTTCTTGTAGCCGGTCGCGTGTTCGAACACGGCGTCCGGAAAATCCTTCGCGACCTTCAGTTCGAAGTCCTGGAAACCGAAGCTGGAGCCGACCACGATCTTGTTGCCCTTGGACGCCAGATCGCGAAACACGCGCTCCGAATCCGCCGACTCCGGCACGTTCTCGACACGCGTCACCTTGACCTTGTCGCCGAACTTCGCCTCGACCTCCTTGACGCCCTGTTCGTGCGCGTAGGTCCAGCCGGCGTCGCCCGGATTGCCGAGGTAGACGAACGCAATGCCGAGCGGCTGCGCGGTGGCCGCGACCGCGACATGGGCGGCGCCGGCCGCGCCTAACGTGAGCGTCGCGGCCAGCACGGCACGGACGGTTCTAATGCTCAATGAATGATGGAGTGCTCGCGCCAGCTTTGTTTTCATGGATTCTCCGAAGATGGATAAAGGTGCCCGTCGCAGCGCCTGGCATGGCTCGACATCGCCAGGCAAGGCTCCAGCATAGGGGGCCATATTCGGAGGTCAATTTCAGCGCGAAAATTTTTTTGCGGTGGTGGTGCGGATGAATTTTTCGCGTATTGGCGCGAGGCAAACAGGTTTGGATGAGCACGCGTTGATCGGCGCTGTGTCTGGCAACGCGCTCGTGGAGATGACTTAGTGGATCTTCGGCGGCGGGTCGGCTTGGTGTTGATCGGGCGCATCGTCATCGTCGTCATCGCGCGCGCCATCGCCCTCGCCGAACAACTCCGCGCACAATCCCTCGCCGAGTTCGCTCAGGCGCGCCGTGCCGGTGCCTTCCTCATTGAAAGTGGTGTCCACCAGGCCGCCATCGGCTAACGCCGTCAGTTGCCGGCGCAGGCCGCTCATCGGCACGCCGGCCTGCTTCGACAGTTTGGCGAGCGACCACGCGCCGCCCGGCGTTTCGCGTTGCGCCCGCCACAACTGCGCCAGCACGGCCACCAGCACGGGATCGATTTCGTCGTCTTCCATTTTTTGTCTCCCAGTCTCTCTGCCTAACCCGTCAATCTCATCCGATACCGCTTCGCAGACTCACCCTCACGCCATCTGCGTGACCAGTTCGCCCAGGGTCTTCAACGCCGCTTCCGTCTGCGGCGTCCACGGATAGCTGTAGTTCAGCCGGATGAAATGCCGGTAGTCGTTACGCGTCGAAAACATCATCCCCGGCCCCACCGTGATGCTACGCGCGAGCGCCGCCTGATAGAGCCGCATCGAGTCCACCCGCTCGGGCAATTCCACCCACAGCACATAGCCACCCTGCGGCGTCGACATCCGCGTGCCGGCCGGAAAAAATCGCTGCACCATCGCCGTCATGATGCGCGCCTGCTGCCGGTAAACCTTGCGCACGTGCCGCAAATGCCGATCGTAACCGTCGTGCCGCAGATAGTCTGCAACAGCGACCTGCGGCACCGACGGCGTGGTCAGCGTGTTGAGAAACTTCAGCTTCTCGACCTGCGCGCGATACCGTCCCGGCAGCGCCCAACCGATCCGGTACGACGCGGTCAGACTCTTCGAAAACGACGCGCAATGCAGCACCAGCCCGCGCGTGTCGAAGCTCTTCAGCGTCGAAGGCCGCGTGTCGCCGAAATACAGTTCCTGATAGACGTCGTTCTCGATTACCGGAATGTCGTGCGCGCCGAGCAGTTCGACGAGTTGCTGTTTGCGCGCGTCGGGCATCTGGAAACCGAGCGGATTCTGGAAGTTCGGCATCACCATGCAGGCGGCGATCTTCTGCCCGGCAATCACTCGTGCCAAAGCCTCGATATCGATGCCGTGCACCGGATGCGTCGCCACCTCGATCGCGCGCATGCCCATACGCTCGATCGCGTGCAGCATCGCGTAGTAGGTCGGCGACTCGACGGCCACCGTGTCGCCCGGTTTGGCGACGGCTTGCAGGCTGAGGTTGATCGCCTCGGTCGCGCCGAGCGTGATGACGATCTCGCCCGGATCGACCGGCACGCCGTTCTCGGCATAGCGTCGCGCGATCTGACGGATCAATTCGGGGTTGCCCGGCGGTAAATCGTCGATCAGATTCCAGCTCGCCTGACGTCGCGCGATCGCGTTCGCGTACTGGTTGATGCGCCGCCACGGGAACAGCGACGGATCGGGATACGGCGAGCCGAACGGCACGGCGTCGTGGGCGCGAATGCTGCGCAGCGTGGACAGCACCAGCCGGCTCACGTCGACCGCGGCGGCGACCGGCGACGCCTGCGGCGCGGGCTGGCGGGTCAGGCGCTGCTGATCGGAGACGGCGGAGATAGCAGAGATCGCCGAGACAGCCGCCCGGTCCAGCGCGGCGGCCGTCGCCGCGGCGTCGCGCACGAAATAGCCCGACTGCGGACGGGTCTCGACGATCCCCAAGCTTTCCAGCAACGCGTACGCATGCAGCACCGTCTTGATGCTGACGCCGTGCTGCTGGCTGGCCTGCCGCACCGACGGAATCCGCTCGCCCGGCGCGAACACGCCGCGGCGTACGGCTTCCGTCATTTCCGCGGCAAGCTTTTCGTACAGTTTCAAGAACTTGGGCTCACAGAAAACGCCGGGGGCGCGCAAAAGAAAACTCAGAGCAGACTCCGAGCACGCTCACACCGGCATGGGCTGGGACGCCAGTCTATGCCAAAAGCCCAGCAACTGTACCCCTCCCCTTTCCAATTTTCTGTATGCTGCGCGCTATTTGGAACACAGTAGGCTCACCGTATCGGCTCAAAAGCCATATCAAAGCCCATCCGGCGGCAAGATCATGAAGAAACCTGAAGCTCGCATCGAACCCTACACGCACCCCGCCGCCGGCTGGGGCGCGCTGAAATATGTCGCCATCAACCTGCTCAAGGAAAAGGTGGCGGGCGGCAACTACCGCACGCTGCTCAAGCAGAATCAGCCGAACGGCTTCGACTGCCCGGGCTGCGCGTGGCCGGATCGCGAGCACGCGTCCACCTTCGAGTTCTGCGAGAACGGCGTGAAGGCGGTCGCGGCCGAAGCGACCAGCAAACGCGTCACGCCCGCGTTCTTCGAAGAACACACGGTCGAAGCGCTGATGGCGCAGTCCGACTTCGAACTCGAACAGCACGGCCGCCTGACCGATCCGCTCGTCTACGACGCGCTGCGCGACCGTTACGTGCCGATCGGCTGGAACGAAGCCTTCGACCTGATCGCGCGCCATCTGAACGCGCTCGACCATCCCGACGACGCCGCCTTCTACACCTCGGGCCGCGCCAGCAACGAAGCCGCGTTCCTGTACCAGTTGTTCGTGCGCATGTACGGCACCAACAACTTCCCCGACTGTTCGAACATGTGCCACGAAGCGACCAGCCGCGGTTTGCCGGGCACGGTCGGCGTCGGCAAGGGCACGGTCACGCTCGACGATTTCGAACACGCCGACACGCTGCTGATCTTCGGCCAGAATCCGGCCACGAACCATCCGCGCATGCTCGGCGAACTGCGCGAATGCGCGAAGCGCGGCGCGACCATCGTGTCGATCAATCCGCTGAAGGAGCGCGGTCTCGAACGCTTTGCGAGCCCGCAGCATCCGGTGGAAATGCTGACCATGGGCAGCACCAGGATTAGCTCTGTGTTCATTCGCCCGAAGGTCGGCGGCGACTTCGCGCTGATCAAGGGCGTGGCCAAACGCGTGATCGAACTCGACGACGAAGCGCAGGCCTCCGGTCTCGAGCGCGTGCTGGACCTCGACTTCCTCGCGCAACACACGGTGGGTTTCGATGCGTTCGCCGACGACCTGCGCGCCGAAAGCTGGGACACGATCGTCGCCGAAGCCGGTGTGCCGTTCGACGAGGTGCTGAAGCTCGCCGACATCTACGTGAAGGGCCGCGCCGTGATTTCGACGTGGGGCATGGGCCTCACGCAGCACAAGAATTCGGTGCCGACCATTCAGCTGTTGTCGAACCTGATGATGATGCGCGGCAATATCGGCCGACGCGGCGCGGGTCTGTGCCCGGTGCGCGGCCACTCGAACGTGCAGGGCGACCGCACGGTCGGCATCGAGGAACGGCCGACCGATGCGTTTCTCGACCGTCTCGGCGAGGTCTACGATTTCGAGCCGCCGCGCGAGCACGGACTCGACGTCGTCAACACGATTCAGGCGATGCTCGACGGCAAGGTGAAAGTGTTCATCGGCCTCGGCGGCAACTTCTCGATCGCGACGCCGGACACGCCGCGTACGTGGGAAGCGATGCGTTCCTGCGCACTGACCGTACACATCACCACCAAGCTGAATCGCAGCCATCTCATCCACGGCCGCGACGCGCTGATTCTGCCGACGCTCGGGCGCACCGAGATCGATCTGCAGAACGGCGTGGCGCAAGGCGTGAGCGTCGAAGACTCCATGAGCATGGTGCACATCTCGTACGGTATGAACAAACCGGCGTCGGAGAATCTGCTGTCGGAGATCGCGATCGTCGCGCGTATGGCGCGGGCCACGCTCGGCAGCGAGAAAGTGGACTGGCTCGCGCAGACGGCGGATTACGCGCTGATCCGCGACGGCATCGCGCAGGTGATCGAAGGCTTTCACGATTACAACGAGCGGCTGAAGACCCCCGGCGGTTTTCACCTGGGCGTCGCGTCACGCGAGCGGATCTGGAAAACGCCGAGCGGCAAGGCGCAGTTTCTGGTGCATGCGATCGCCGTCGACACGCCGATTCACCAGGCGCGCAAGCAATACGGCGAGCGTCTGATGACCTTGATGACGACGCGTTCGCACGACCAGTACAACACCACGATTTACGGCCTCGACGACCGCTATCGCGGCGTCTATGGACAACGGCGCGTGCTGTTCGCCCATAAGGACGATATCGCGATGCTCGGTTTCGTGGTCGGTCAGCGCGTGGATATCACGAGCGTGTGGGCCGATGGCATCGAGCGTCACGCCGACGGTTTCCTGCTGGTGGAATACGACATTCCGCGCGGCTGCCTCGGCGCTTACTATCCGGAGACGAATCCGCTGGTGCCGCTCTCTTCCGTCGCCGACGGCGCGGGCACGCCGACGTCGAAGTCGATTCCGGTGCTGTTGAAGGCGTCGAAAGTCATGGTGAGTGAAACGGGTGAGTTGCTCGAAACGCACGAGGCCGTGGCGGCCTGAGGCTTGAGGCTTGAGGGTTAATTAAAACCTAAAGCATCGAGCGCGCGACCTGGCTCTTCGCCAGGTCGCGATGCGTCAGATACAGACGCAAATCGAATTCGATCTGGTGGTAACCCGGCTGCATGAACTCGCACAAACGGTAGAAAGCCTTGTTGTGATCGCTTTCCTTCAGATGCGCCAGTTCGTGGACAACGATCATTTTCAGAAACTCCGGCGCCGCCGCCTTGAACAGCGACGCAACGCGGATTTCCTTCTTCGCCTTCAGCTTGCCGCCCTGCACGCGGGAAATGCTGGTGTGCAGACCGAGCGCGTGACGCACGACGTCGAGCTTGCTGTCGTATGTGACCTTGTCGATCTGCTCCGCGCTGCGCAAATGTTCGCGCTTCAGATCGGCGCAGTACGCGTATAACGCACGGTCGGTTTGCACGTCGTGCGTATTCGGATAACGCTCGGCGAGATACGCGCCGAGTTGCTCGTCGGCGATCAGCTTCTTGACCTTCTCTTGCAGCGACGCCGGATAGCCGGTCAGGTATTTCAGATGCGACATGGCAATGCGCGACTCAGGCAGAGCGAACGTTGTCTTCGCAATCGTCCCAATAGCGGAGCGGATCACGGTGCGCGGGGAATTGCGTGTCGAGCCAGTCGGACAACACCTTCCACTGCGGATGATTCGGGCCGCTGCGGGTGTCCCAGAACGATTCCTTGAGGATGGCGTTGTTGCGCGCACGGTCCCGCACGACGATCCGGCAATGTTCGTTCAGGTCGTGGAACTCCGCCTTCAGGTAGTAACGCGGCAGGATCAACAGCGTGGCGCCTTTCACCAGCCGACCCTCGGCGCGCACGATTCCACCGCCCTTGATGCGCAGCACACCGTCCACCGATTTGTCCGCGATCCAGTCGACCGGCAATCTGACGACGCACACGTCTTTCCCCACCTTGATCCAGTCCATCCGCCAGGCGCGCGTGAGCGCGTCGCGCATGGCCGCTGAATCGGCGTAGCCAGGCGGCAGTTCCATTTCAGCCGGTAAGGTGACCAGCAGGTCGTCAGCGGGCACGAAACTGGTTGAGTTGGAGAAGGGGTCGCCGAAAGGGTTCGACGGACGGCTCGCGGCCGTCGAACCCTTGGCCGGCAGTCCGCCGAAAAGGTCTTCGGCGGCGCGGCGCGCGCGCTTCGATTTTTCACTGCTCATCTGCTTCTCCGTTGAACGTCCACACGTCTTCATCGGCCGGCTTGCCGGCGATGAATTGCGTTCCCGGCGACAGCCGACGAACCACGCTGGTTAGATCGATGTTTTCCATCCACGAAGTCTAACCTGGGATGCGCGCCACGCCCGCTTCCCGGCAGGCCGCGCTACTTCAAGCCGAGCCGCTTCGCGAGCCGGTTGAGGTTCGCGCGATCGAGGCCAAGTTCACGCGCCGCCGCCGCCCAATTCTGCTGATGCCGCTCCAACGTCTCGACCACGATACTCCGTTCGAACGCCGTCACCGCGCTGCGAAAATCCTTCTCCACGATGGCCGGCACGGCTTCCTGCGGTTCGCCGCCGAGCGCGCCGGAAAAAGCGAAATCCGCCGCATTCAGCGTGAGAATCCGCCGACGTTCGCGATTGCTCGCCAGCGCCTTGAGCGCGCTACGTCCAATCAGATGTTCGAGTTCGCGCACGTTGCCCGGCCAGGGATAACGCAATAGCGCGGCTTGCGCGTCGGCCGCGAGACGCAGACTCAGCAAGCCGAGACGCGAGCGGTTTTCTTCGAGGAAAAAGCCCGCCAGCAACAACACGTCCCGGCCGCGTTCGCGCAACGGCGGCACACGCAACGGATAGACACTGAGACGGTGATAGAAGTCGGCACGAAAGCGACCTGCCCTCACCTCTTCGGCGAGATCGCGATTCGTCGCGGCGATCAGGCGGACGTCGACCTTGTGTTCGTGATCCGAGCCGATGCGCTGCAATTGACCGTTTTGCAGCACGCGCAACAACTTGGCTTGCACGGCGAGCGGTAATTCGCCGACCTCGTCCAGAAACAGCGTGCCGCCGTCGGCCAGTTCGAATTTGCCGCGCCGGTCCGACGACGCGCCGGAAAACGCGCCTCGCACATGCCCGAACAATTCGCTTTCCACCAGCGTATCCGGCAACGCCGCGCAGTTGAGGCTGATCATCGGCTTGCCGGCCCGCGACGACAGCGCGTGAATCGCGTTCGCCACGAGTTCCTTGCCGACCCCGGTCTCGCCGGTAATCAGCACGGTCAGATCGCTGCCGGCGACCACTTCGATTTCTTCGATCAGATGTTTGTGCGACTCGCTGCTGCCGACCATTTCGCGACGGCTCTGGCCGCTCGCCTGCCGATACGCTTCGGCACGCCGCCGCTCTTCTTCGCCGGTGCGCGCCAGCGTGTCGATGCGCTCCACCACGCTGACGGTCGCTGCCGCGAGACTCAGGAAGGCCTGCAGCGAAGCCATATCGATCGCGTCGAAGCGTGCCGGGTTCAACGCGTCGAGAGTGAGAAGCCCCCACGGGCGGCCGCCGATCAACAGCGGACAGCCCAGGCAATCGTGGACCTCGAGATGCCCCGCCACGCCCTGCACCAGGCCGTCGTAGGGGTCGGGCAAATCGGAGTCGGCGGCGAACCGGGTCGGCTCGGGTCGCGATAGCAATTGCGCGAAGCGCGGATGCTCGCTGACGCGAAAGCGCCGCCCGAGCGTATCGCTGCTCAAGCCGTCGATGGCGAGCGGCACCAGCGTGTCGCCTTCAAGGCGCAGCAGCGCCGCCGCGTCGCCGGGAAACAGCGTGCGCAGGCTGCTCAACAAGCGGCGAAAGCGCTCGCTGTCGGACAGCTCGCGCGACAGATCCTGGATCAGCGGCGTCAGCACGTCCAGCACCGCCCGCGCAGTCAATCCGACTGCTAATGGAGTCTCTTTAACCAGAGTCGAATCGACCATATCAAAAATTATCTCGTTGATTTATCTGGATTTTACACCTGGCACGAAACATGGATAGAGAAGGCATCGGCCGCGTCGCGGCCCGTCATCCACTCACCACGAGGACTCATCCATGCTTTCCCCCGACCATCGCGCCATCGTCAAAGCCACCGTGCCGCTTCTCGAAAGCGGCGGCGAAGCGCTGACCACGCACTTCTACGACCTGCTGATCAATGAGCATCCCGAGGTGCGCCCGCTGTTCAACCAGGCGAATCAGGCCAGCGGCGCGCAGCAACGCGCCCTCGCCAACGGCGTGCTGATGTACGCGCGCCATATCGACAAGCTCGATCAACTCGGCGGCCTCGTCGGACAAATCACCAACAAGCACGTCGCGCTGAATATCCTGCCCGAGCACTATCCGATTGTCGGCCAGTGCCTGCTGCGCTCCATCCGCGAAGTGCTCGGCGCGGAGATCGCCACCGACGCGGTGATCGAAGCGTGGGCCGCCGCGTATCAGCAACTCGCCGATCTGCTGATCGGCATCGAAGAAACGATGTACGCCAGCAGAGAAGCGGCGCCGGGCGGATGGCGCGGCACGCGGCTGTTCCGCGTGGCCCGCAAGGTGCGCGAGAGCGACGAGATCACGTCGTTCCATCTGCGGCCCGACGACGGCCGCGAGTTGCTCGCGTTCGAGCCTGGCCAGTACATCGGCGTACGGCTCGTGATAGACGGCGTTGAAGTGCGCCGCAACTATTCGCTGTCGGCCATGGCCGATGGCCGCGAGTACCGCATCAGCGTAAAGCGCGAGCCGAATGGCAAGGTGTCGAATTACCTGCACGAGCAGATCGCCGAAAACGATACGCTGGACCTGTTCGCGCCGGCCGGCGATTTCACCCTTCAACCCGGCGACAAACCGCTCGTGCTGATCAGCGGCGGCGTCGGCATCACCCCGACACTGGCGATGTTGCAGGCTGCGCTCGGCAGCGGACGTCCGGTGCATTTCATCCATTCGGCGCGGCACGGTGGCGTGCATGCGTTCCGCGACACGATCGATCAACTGGCCGCGCGTCATCCGCAACTGAAGCGCTTCTACTGCTATGAACAGCGCCGCGCGCAGGACGCCGACGCGCACGGGATCGGCTATCTCGACGAGGCGCGGCTGGATCGCTGGCTGCCGACAACGCGCGACGTCGATGTCTATTTTCTCGGCCCGATCGCCTTCATGAAAGCCATGAAGAAGCATCTGAAGGCGGTCGGCGTGCCGGAGTCGCAAAGCCGCTACGAGTTCTTCGGTCCGGCCGCGGCGCTCGAATAACACCGCTCTTCGCACAAGACCGATTCGGGAGCGCGGCTCGTCGCTCCCGAATTGCGTAAATCCCCACATCTAAACCACCATCGCGCTCTGCTCCGCGCTGGTCACCTGAAAATCGCCGGAACCGGCTATTTGCCGCAGCCGACGCACCGCCTAATCTGTGCCCTGCCGCACGAGACCTGCCGAACTCAGCGCCGCCGCCGAGCCCTCATCCCCACGATCAAGCAACAATCTGTTCCAGAAACCTGGGGTTGCACCTGAGCCCAAAGTCGATTACATTTCTAACTACGATATCATGAGTCGGAGTTAAGGAAATGTCACACATCAGCACAGGTGTCGAGTATGGGTTGCATTGCCTGCTCTATCTCAGCGATCCCGCTGCGGGCGTGAGCGACGCCAGCGCGAAAGATCTCGCGGAGCTTCAGGGCGTGCCGGTGGAGTACGTCGCCAAGCTGTTCACCAAGCTCTCGCGGGCCGGCATCGTCGCGGCGACCGAGGGCGTGCGGGGCGGTTTCCGGCTGGCGCGGCCGGCGGCCGAGATCAGCGTGCTCGACGTCGTGAATGCGATCGACGGCAACAAGGCGCTGTTCGATTGCCGCGAAATCCGCGCGAATTGCGCGGTGTTCGGCGACAAGCCGCCGGCATGGGCCACGCGCGGCGTGTGCTCGATCCATGCCGTGATGCTGGACGCCGAAAAGCGCATGACCGAATCCCTCGCCGCGCATTCGCTAGCCGATCTGGCGACACGCACGGTCGAAAAAGCGCCCGCCGCGTACGGGCATCAGGTCGTCAAGTGGCTCGGGCACCGCTCGTCCACACGCCGCAGCGAAAGCGGCAATCCTCATCGAAATGCACATCAAGGAGAGAAGTCATGAAGGTCCTGCACGTCGACGCGAGCGCCAAGCGCGAACGTTCCAATTCGCGCGCATTGAGCCGCTATTTCATCGAACGGTTGCGCAGTGAAGGCGTGGAGCTCGACATCGATTATCTGGACGTCACGGTCGACATACCCGCGCACGTCACCGAAGCGTTTGCGATTGCCACCTACACGCCGGAGCAGGAGCGCACACCGGCCATGAAGGAGACGTTGGCGGCTTCGGACGCGCTGTGCCGGCGCCTGCTCGATGCCGACGCGCTGATTTTCGCCATGCCGATGTACAACTGGTCGATGCCGTCCGCGTTCAAGGCCTATATCGACAACATCACGCGCACCGGGCTCACGTACGTGAATACCGAAGACGGCCGTATCGAAGGGCAACTTCAGCGGCAAAAAACCGTCTTCATTACGAGTCGCGGTGCGGATCTGCGCGCCGCCCCGTTCTCGTCGATGGATGCGCTCACACCGGCATTGAAGGCCGCGTTCGGATTCATCGGCGTGGCGAACCCCACGTTCGTCGATGCGCAGCCGCTGCAGTTCTCGGATCAGCAAGCTCGCATCGAAGCGCTCGAACGCGCGCATCGTGAACTGGACGCCGTCGCCGCGCAATGGGCGAATGAGCCGTCGCAAGTCGAAGCTGACGAAGCGTCGCTGACTGCGTAATAGCAGTCGAACTACTTCCCGTACTGACGTATTGGACGATTCGCGATTCGAATCGTCGGGAAGCGTGTCGCCGTTAAAACGGCCATTGAAATCATTCAGGCAGGAAACTCATCATGAACCTCCGTTCACTCATCACGGCGACGACGTTCGCCGCTCTCTCGGTTGCCACCGCTTCGCAAACCGTCTACGCCGCAGAAGCCTCGGCCCCCGCCGCTTCCTCCGCCGCGCCGCGCGAAACCATCGCGCCGGCTTTCGTCGAACCGATCGCCAACGTGCCGGGCAAGACGATGACCGCGTTGATCGTCGACTACGCGCCTGGCGGCAAGACGCCCGCGCATCGACATGGTCAGGCGTTCGTGGTCGGCTACGTGCTGTCCGGCGCGATCCGCAGTCAGGTCAACGGCGGCGAAACGCACGTCTATCACGCCGGCGAGCATTGGACCGAAAAGCCGGGCGCCCATCACACCGTCAGCGAGAATGCGAGCGACACCGAACCCGCCAAGCTGCTCGCTATTTTCGTCGCGGACAGCAAGGACAAGGATCTGGTGACGGTGGACAAGAAGTAATAGCGGCGGCGGCGAGGATTGTCAGGGCGCGCATGCGCCCTGACAATCACCGAGCGCTGCTGGGGAGGTGGCGTTGTTAGCCTCGCGCCCGATCGATCGCGGCAAGCGCGACTTCCCGCGCCAGATCCGCATAGAGCTCAGCCCACTTGCCGAGCAGACTCGGATCGTTGATCAGAAACAGCGGATGCTCGGCCCATGCGCTGACCTGCGGCCCTTTCCACGCCAGCTCGAAGATCCGCATGTCTTCATCGTCGCTAACGCCGATGTCGACCAGCTCGCGAAACGAAGCGAGATTACTGAGCGTCACTTCCTGGACTTCGAGGCGATGAATCGCGGCTAGCGCGGCGGCCGCGCGCGCTCGCGCGTCGTCGCGGCTGTCGGCGCTCAGAAACACGACGCTCTCGTCGCGATCATGGCTGAACACGGCCCGATACAGGGAGGTCTTGCAAAGGTGACTGAGTTCCGTACCCATGGTTGCGCGCGCTCCTGTAAGCTTTTTGTTATCTGGAGCCACCAACTGGGCGACGCTTTTTTGCGCCGCGCGTCGCCGCTGCCGATGGCGATATCGGTCGCTGCCCCAGTACACATACACGCCGCATACGGTGAGGCAAGCCAGTGCGAGCACCCCGACTCCCCCAAGTACCGCCAGATCGGTGTACGCCATGTCAGGCTCCCTTGAGTCTCGCGGCCCCTGTGCCGGCGGTGCCCTGAATCTTGCGGGCAAACCCGGATAAGAACCGGGAACGCGCGGCGTCGAATAGGTCTGCTCTCATCGTTGGCATGGCCATGATTTTTATGAGCGAGGGGACGTTACGGCGAGTATCGGACTGGCGTCGCCGATGAGCAATTGAGCACACGTCTCTATTGACCAATCGGTGCGGCTATAGGAGTCTATTGGGCTGGGCGGTTTGCCTCGCTCAGCCTGAAACCACGCCAATCCACCCCGGCCTGATGCAGGATCAGATTGCACACCGTGCCGTCGCCGTCGAGTTCGAATGTCACAGCGGCGGTGACTGGACCTACCAGCTCGAAACGGCGCATGCCGCGATAAACGGTTGCCAACTTTTCCTGACCGGTGGCCTGAACATGGATCTGCCCTGCATCGCAGGTCACTTCAAGGTCCATATAAGCGCTGAGCCGATACCATCCGGCATAGTGGGCGAAGTCCCGCGCTTCCGCCCCGGCATGGTCGGCGCCTTGCAGCGGCGCCTGTTCAATCTGCTGCACAAGCGCTTCGTCCACTCGATGAGCCACGAAGTCACGACCGCGCTCGCGGTCCACTAGCGCGACGACGCTGCCTTCGTCGGCGCGCTGGAAATCGATCTGCATGTCCCGAACCTGGCAGAAGAAGCTATCGGCGCCCGCGTACGCTAGCCGCAACGGCTCCTGTCCGCGAGCGTGAATGTTCAGCGCGCCCGCTTCGGTAGTGACCCGAACAAAGTACTTCGGTCCCAGTCGATAGCAACCCGTGTAGGTCTCCAGCAGCGGCGGATCGATCGGCACGCTTGCGCGCGGTTCATGGCGTCCGAAGTGCAGGTTCGCCAGCCGCTCCGCGATCGCGGGAATAATGGCATGTTGAAGATTCGACAGAACGACGACCGTCAGTTCGTCGTCCGGGTAGCGGTCCAGTGCACACACGAAGCCGTTGATTCCTCCGCCATGATGATGCAAGCGACGGTCGGATCGATTGACGATGAACCAGCCGTAACCGTACCCGTGGCCATGATCGCGCAGCATCTCGTCCAGCGAGCCCGCGCTGATGACTTTCCCGTTTGAAAGTGCCTCGGTCCAGCGCAGAAGATCGTCGGCCGTCGAATAAAGGCCGCCGGCGGCATACGGGACGCTCATCGCGGAGAAAAGCGCGTTGATCCACTTTCCCCCGTGGCGCTCATAGCCCGCCGCCCGCCGCGGAAGAATAGCGCGAGTCTCGTCGTAGCCCGTATTGCTCATACCGAGTGGATCGAAGATCTCACTCTGCAGAAATGCGGAGTAAATCTGGCCGCTTACTTTTTCCACGATCAGGCCGAGTAGCGCATAGCCGCTATTGCAATAGGAGAAACGCTCACCGGGTGTGAATTCCAGTGGCAAGTCACGCACCAGATCGAGAATCTGCTCGGGTGTATGGTCAATCCGCCCAATGTGCGAAACGAAGTCCGGACGACCCGTGTATGAAGGAATGCCCGATGTGTGTGTCAGCAACTGATGAATGGTGATGTCACACCAACTCTCGGGCGCATTTGCGTAATGCGTCGACACCGGATCCGCGAGATTGAGTTTGCCGCGCCCGGCAAGCAGAACGATGGCCGTCGCCGTGAACTGCTTGGTAATGGAGCCGATCCGGAATCGGGTATCCGGCGTGTTGGCGATCATCCATTCTCGATTCGCCAGCCCGAATGCCTCGTGGAAGATCGGCTTGCCCCGATGCGCGACCAGAATCAGGCCGGAAAAAAGGTTGGCGTCCACGAATGGCGCGACGACAGCGGCGGCTTTAACGGCGTACGCGTTGGAAGGTGTTCCGGCAGCCATCGACGACATCTATTTGCTCCTGGTGGAAGCACGCAGCGTTCATGGGTAGGTGTCGAATGATCGCATGACATGCCGCGAACGCATTGGATCATGCTGAATCGTCATTGAGAGAAACGCCCAAGGGCTTATGATTCCGGCCTTTTTCGTACGCAACACTCAATAGCGCCACGAATGCCTCGCGCTCTCGCGCAAGAACTCTCCGCTTAGAAGCACAGATGTACCTTGTTGCAGGCCAGGATGTAGCAGTTCGCGTCAGATAACGACGCAGCCTTTGCAAGCCAGCGCGATCGTCTCGCACCGGACCTGAAGTCAACAGATAACCAGCGGCGTCACATGCGACGCCGGTTAATCTACTCTTACGACACGGATCCCACCTTCCTCGGCTGAGTCAACATCGCAGGCTGCAAAATCTCATCGAGTTGCGCCTGACTCAACAGTCCTTTTTCCACCACGATCTCCGCCACGCTTCGACCGGAAGCTAGCGCTTCCTGCGCGACTTCCGTCGCATGTGTATAGCCGATGTATGGGTTGAGCGCGGTCACGATTCCAATCGAGTTTTCAACGATCGCACGCAACCGGTCGCGATTGGCGGTGATCCCGTCGACGCATCGGGACGCCAGCGTCAAGCACCCTGCCCGCAGATGGGCCACGCTTTTGAACAGACTGTGCGCGATGATCGGCTCGAACGCGTTGAGCTGAAGCTGCCCCGCCTCCGCTGCGAAACTGACGGTCACGTCGTTGCCGATCACCTCGAACGCGATCTGATTGACCACTTCCGGAATCACCGGATTGACCTTGCCCGGCATGATGCTGGAGCCCGCCTGCACCGGCGGCAGATTGATTTCTCCGAACCCCGCGCGAGGGCCGCTCGACAGAAGCCGCAGATCATTGCAGGTCTTCGACAGTTTCACGGCGACCCGCTTCAACACGCCGGACAATTGCACGAACGAGCCGACGTCCTGAGTCGCTTCCACCAGATTTGGCGACGTAGTGAGCGCAATCCCTGTCACGCTGCTCAGGTGAGTACAGACAAGTCCCGCGTACTGCGGATGCGTATTGATGCCCGTTCCAATCGCCGTTGCGCCCAGGTTGATCTCACAGATCAATCTCGAGGCTTCCCTGAGGCGTTCCTCGTCTTCACCGAGCATCACGGCGAAGGTGCTGAACTCCTGCCCCAAGGTCATCGGCACGGCGTCCTGCAATTGGGTCCGGCCCATCTTCAGATCGCTTCTGAACTCTTCCGCCTTGCGTTCGAACGACGCACGCAGCACGCCCATTGCGTCGATCAGTTGCATGATGCCCGCATAGGTCGCGATCTTCAGCGCTGTGGGGTACACGTCGTTCGTGCTTTGGCCGAGGTTGACGTCCTCATTGGGATGGAGAATGCCGTACTCGCCTCGCTGATGCCCGAGGTGTTCGAGCGCGAGATTGGCGATGACTTCATTGGCGTTCATGTTGGTGGACGTGCCGGCACCGCCCTGAATGACGTCCACCACAAAGTGCTCATGCGCAACACCGGAGCGGACCTGTCTGCACGCTTGAACGATCGCCGACATCTTGAGCTCGCTGAGCAGCCCGAGGTCGTAATTCGCCAGCGCAGCCGCCTCCTTGACGCTCGCCAATGCGTTGATGAGATTCGGATACACCGAAATAGGAATACCCGTGATCGGGAAGTTCTCCAATGCGCGCAACGTGTGCACGCCGTAGTAGGCCGACGCGGGCACGGCGAGGTCGCCGAGAAGATCGTGTTCGATACGTTCGTTGGCTGAGAGCATGAATTCCTCGATAGTTAGAAATGACAGACGTAGTGCGTCAACCGGCGCTCGTGCATGCCACGAGGCCGGGCGAAGAGGTGATGGTGTCGTTATACACAGAGTGTTCCCGCTGTAACGGCAGCGGTAGCGGCTGTGGCAGCGGCCGTGGCGTACGCAACGCATTGCCGGGCAAGCACGTCGGTGGGATCCACGAGGCGGACCGACGCGCCATTCGTCCCCACGTAGTCCGCTTGCGGAAGCAGCAGCGGCAACTCGGTGCAGCCGAGAATGACAACTTCCACGCCTTGCGCGATGAGTCCGTCGATCGCGGCGGCGATATCGAGCTGGCATTGTCCGCTAGTGAAACCCGCCTTCACGCCCTCTTCACCGTAAATGGCGTCCATGACGCGAGCCTGCAAAGCCGGGCCCGGCAGAACCTGCTGCAAGCCTTGCGACATCAGCGCCTTTTCGTAGACGCCGCTTTCCACCGTCCCCGAGGTCGCCAGCACGCCGACCGAACGCAGCGCCGGAAAGTGCTCGCGCAGATAGCGAACCGTCACCGTCAGCATGTTCACGATCGGTATGCTCAGATACGGCTGGATGCGTTCGACGAACGCGTGCGCGGTGTTACACGGAATCGCGATGAGATCCGCGTCGCCCGCTTCGAGCTTCTTGCAAGTCGCGTAAAGGGAGATGGTCGGATCGGGGCCATCGCCAATCAGACTTTCCGTGCGATCCGGAATCTGCGGGTTCTGTTCGACCAGTAGCTTGATGTGATCCTGGTCCCGTTTGGCGGGCGTATTGCGCACGATCTTGTGGATAAAGTCGACGGTCGCCGCCGGCCCCACGCCGCCAACCACGCCCACCTTGAACAGCGTTTCCGGCGACGAGTACTGCCCCGACACCACGTACTGCGCATACGCCAGATTCGAATCGAGCAGCGGCACCGGCAACGGCCCGATCTCTCCGGCAACCAGCGCGATTTCCGTCAGCCCCGGAACGATGATCGTCGCGCCCTGCGCGATCAGGTCTTCGCACGCCTCGCGTAACAGCGTCACCGGCCGGCCATTCAGATTCCCGCTCTTCACACCTTCCGCGCCATACACGGCCTCGGTGACGAGATCCAGGCCATCTTGCTGGCGCGGATAGACCACCTCGAATTCGGGCGTCGCAAAATACCTGTCGAATAGCCCTTTGCGACGCGTGTAGTCCGAGGCGAGCACGCCGATGCGACGCACCGACGGAAAGCGCCGTCGAACGTGACTGCGCACGGCCTCGACCATGTCGACGATCTGCAGCGGCGAGTTGGCCCGCAGTTCATCGATAAAAGTATGACTGAGAAAGCAAGGCAGCACGACCGTCGTCACGCCTTGCTTCTCGAAGCGGCTGATCAGATCGAAGATGTACAACTTGCGCTCCGTCGTCGCCTCCGTTCCCGTGCCGGAAGTTCGGAACGGGTGCTGCTCGAAGACTACGTCGAAGTGCTCGGCGTCGCTCGTCGCCGGCGTCGATTTAACGAGTTTGAAAAACACATCCGCGCTCGCGAGCGGTCCGAGTCCGCCCACCACGCCAAACTTACGTGCGCTCTTTACTGGCCCTTCGTTCATTTCATCTCGCCTTGCAATTGCACGAAAGCCGGTTCGTCCGCGACAGCCACTGTCCCCTGCTTGAGCGCACGTTTGCTTTCCCACTTCGCAATCACCGCCGTCGCGATGCTGTTGCCGATCACGTTGGTGGCGGTTCGCCCCATGTCGAGAATCTGGTCGATCGCAAGGATCAGCACGACGCCGGAAGGCGGCAGGTGGAACATCGGCGCCACCGCCGCGACAACCACCACGGAACCACGCGCGACGCCCGCCATGCCCTTGCTGCTCACCATCAACACGAGCAGCATCATGATCTGCGTGCCCAGCGGCATATCGATGCCGAAAGCCTGCGCGATGAAAATCGCCGCGAACGCCTGGTACATCATCGAGCCGTCGAGATTGAACGCGTAGCCGAGCGGCAGCGTGAAGCCGACCACCTTCTTGTCGACGCCGAATTCCTCGAGTTTTTCCGTCAAACGCGGGTACGCCGCTTCGCTACTCGCGGTCGAAAACGCGAGCATGGCGGGTTCGCGAATCGCCTTCAGCAGCACCCAGATCTGCTTGCCGAGAAAGAGATAGCCGACCGCCACGAGCAGCGTCCACAGCAAGACGAGGCCCACGTAGAAGCTGCCGATCAGCTTGCCGTAGGTGGTCAACACGTCCAGCCCGTGCACGGTGATCGCCGAGGCCAGCGCGCCGAACACGCCGATCGGCGCAAGGCGCATCACATAGTCGGTCAGCTTCAGCATGGCGGGTACGAGCGCATCGACGCCGGCCACCAGCGGCGCGACACGCGGGTCGCTCTTGATCACGCTCAGCACCACGCCGAACAGCACGGAGAACACGAGAATCTGCAGAATGTCGTTGCGGGCCATCGCGTCGATGATGCTGGTCGGAAACGCGTGAGTGACGAAATCCTTGAAGTTCAGACCGGCGGTATTCAGCCCGGTGCTGACGTCGGCGCTGGTCTGCACCAGATTGAGCCCCGCGCCGGGATGGAAGACGTTCGCCAGCACCAGGCCGAGCGCGAGCGACAGCAGCGACGCGCACAGGAACCATCCCACCGAGCGGAAGCCGATGCGGCGCACGTCGCTGGTCCCCGCCATGCCCGCGAGTCCCGAGACGAGCGTCGCGAACACCAGCGGCGCGATGATCATCTTCACGAGGCGAAGAAAGATGTCGGTGATGATCGAGAAGTAGCCGGCAACGGCCTTCGCTTCGTCGGCATTCGCCACCGAGCGGTGACAGAGGTACCCGACGATAACGCCGAGCACCATGCCGACAAAGATGTAGAGAGTGAGGCGATTCTTCATGTGAATCCGTCCAGGAGTAGCGCTGGTGGACGAGTTGCACACCACGCGCAGGAAAGGCAGAAACCATGCTGTGTTGGCCGGTCTCTGTGTCTGGACGGATATTAAGGAACCTCAAAAAGACGGCAATGCTAGTACTGCATGCGCCTATGCTGATTTCGCATAACCCGTGAAAACCCTATCACGAAGGCTGGCTCGCCGCGCGAATGTGCCCCCACAGCGTCTCCAGAAACTCGCTGCGATTCGACGCGTCGCGGTACACGCGCAATTCGACTTCGAGATGCCATTCGGCGCGTCCGGCGGGAACCAGCTCGCCGGATTCGAGTTCGGTCGTGATCGAGCTTTTGGGCAGCCACGCCAAACCCTCGCCTTCCATCACGAGTTTCTTCAGCACTTCGGCCATGTCCGATTCGTAATGCAGTTGCAGCACCGGCGCAGCGCTGGCGCGACCGAGAAGCAGCGCGAGGCAGCGGCCGAAGTAGCTGGTTTCCGTGTACGAGATGAGCGGCAGCGGACGGTTCGCGGTGCCGGGTAAGCGGAATGCGGGCGCGAGGCGCTCATTGGGCCGGCACACCGGCATGAACGTATCGACGCCGACCGTCAGATGCTGGTAACGCACCGGATCGAGATGCAGCGGCAACTCCGGATGGTGATACGCAAACATCAGCTCGCAGTTGCCGTTGACGAGCATCAGAATCGAGTCGTGCACGTTGGTCGGAATCACCCGCGCGCGCACCTCGCCGACATGCGCGGTCAGTGCCTTCAACCAGGCGGGCAGAAAGCTCAGCGCGATGGTGTGGCCGGCTGCGATCTGTAGACCTTTGCCGGCCATTCTCTGCTCGGTGCGGATAATCGCGCGGGTGTCGAAAAGCTTCTCCAGGATGTCTTCGGCGGCTTCGCGGAACAGACGGCCTGCCGGCGTGAGCGTCGGCGGAAAACTGCTCCGGTCGATCAGATCGGCGCCCACCCATTGTTCAAGTGACTGAATGCGTCGGCTGAAGCCGGACTGCGTCACGCTTCGAAATTCCGCTGCCCGGGAGAAGCTTTGATAGCGGGCAAGCGCGATGAAGTCTTCGATCCACTTGATTTCCATGTCCGTTCCGCGTGGGTTGCAGTGACAAGCCGGTAGCGCTTCAAGAGAGCCGGGATTCTACGCGCGCGGACATCACGCCGCCGGTACGGCCGCCCCCACCTGCTGATACACCGCCGTTTCGAAACCGATCAACGTCTCGATCACCGGCATGTCGAAGAACGGCAGCAACTGTGTCATCAGCACCGCGCCGATGCCCTTCGAGCGGTCGATCCAGTAGAACGAATTGAACACGCCGGCCCAGTCGCCGGTGCCGTTGCTGCGCATGCCCGGCAGATCGGTGAGCGTCAGGTGGAAGCCCAGCCCCCAGCTCTGCGGCCACGGCGCGCCGGGCGTGTCGTTCGACAGTTCGGGCAGGGTGGACTTCATCAACTCCGGAAGCGTGATTTGCCCGATATGGTTTTGCAGCGCCATCCGCACGGTCGCCGGTTCGAGGATGCCGGCGCCGTCGTTGAGCCATGCCTGCACGAAGCGGCCGTAGTCCTGCACGGTGCCGTACGAGCCGTGACCGGCAGCGTCCCATTCGGAGGCTGGCGGAAGATCGATCGCCGAAGGCGCGAGCGTGCCGTTGGCCTGGCGCTGCATCACGCGCAGCAATCTGCCGCGCTGATCCGCGTTCGGTTCGAAGGTCGAGTCGTTCATCCCCAGCGGCTCATACACGTGCTGCCTGATATAGCTGCCCAAACTCTGCCCCGCCAGCTTTTCGACGACGAGCCCGAGCCAGTCGGTGTTGGTGCCGTATTCCCAGACGGTGCCGGGATCGTTGACGAGCGGCGCGGAAAAACTCTGCTTCAATCCCGTGAGCGGCTGAGGCACGCCGGTCAACTCGTGATAGCGCATCAGCTTTTCGCTGAGGAAGAAGTAGCCGAGACCGGCGGTGTGCGTCATCAGTTGGCGCACGGTGGCTTTGCTGGCGGGCGCGCGCAAACGCGGCGTGTCGCCGTCGAAACCGTCCAGCACCTGCAACTCGCC
The DNA here is from genome assembly GCF_013409255.1 of Paraburkholderia bryophila. NCBI lineage: Bacteria > Pseudomonadati > Pseudomonadota > Betaproteobacteria > Burkholderiales > Burkholderiaceae > Paraburkholderia > Paraburkholderia bryophila. Next base: position 4,457,903 of record NZ_JACCAS010000001.1, on the reverse strand, counting down.
GAACGCCGGCAGAATCGATTCGACGGTGGCGTCGAGATTCAGCAGCCCCTTCTCCACGAACTGAAGCGCCGCGGTGGTGGCCACGGCCTTCGTCATCGACGCGTTGCGGAACATCGTATGCTGGCTTGCCTCGCCGGTCGCGTGATGAAACAGCGGACCGTTACGGTCGACGACCACGGCCGCGATGCCGTGAATGCCGCCTGTCGAAACCGCGTCGTTAAGCAACGTCTTGATGGCCGAACCGTCGAATGTCATGGTTGTCTCCTGCGCTCGTGGTGGGAAGCCCGTGGACGGAATCGTTTCCGGCACGGGGCGTCCATTTTGCGCCAGGAAGATAAAGGTTGCTGCGCGGGCTACAGAAAACGCCGGACCAGCCGTTATCGCAAAGATATCCTTTCGAATAAAACCCCTCGTTTCTGAAGTGATCCCGCGCCCCATGGAGAAAGCAAGCACGCGTAAAGTACTGCCGCTCCTGGCATCGCTCGCGTTGCTTGCCTATTCGGGTCTCGCCAATACGGCCGCAACCGCGTCGGATTCACCCAGCGCGCCGCTCAACGAGCGCATCCTGACGGTGCCCGTCGACTCGTCACCGCCGGTGCGGCTGAAGGTGACCGTGTATATGCCATCGCGCGGCGGCCCATTCCCGCTCGCGCTCATCAATCACGGTGCGTCGCACGATCCGGCGAACGCACCGCGCATTGCCGATAACTTCATCCCGTACTACTTTCTATCGCGCGGCTACGCGGTCGCCATGCCGATGATGCGCGGCTACGCCGGGTCTGAAGGCACCATGCGTCCGCACGGTTGCGATCTCGTGGCAACCGGCATGGACGCCGCGCGGGACATTCGCAAAGTACTCGACTCTGTGAAACAGCAACCTGGCGTGGATGCCTCGCGGATCGTCATGGTCGGCAAAAGTATGGGCGGATGGAACACGCTGGTGTTTGGCGCGCAGAGCCCGCCCGATGTAAAAGGACTCGTCAGCTTCGCGGGCGGCCTAAAGGAATCCGATTGCCACGAACCGGACGCAAGCCTGATCAACGGCGCCGGCCAGCTCGGCGCGCACACGAAACTGCACTCGATCTGGTTCTTCGGCGACAACGATCAGACCTTCGCCACGTCGACCTGGCGCGGCATGTTTCGACAATACGCGGCGGCCGGCGCGCCTGCGGAACTCGTCGACTACGGCGTATTCCAGAAGGATGCGCATGCAATGACGGCGTCGGCGGCGGGCTTGCCTCTGTGGGTGAAGAAAGCCGATGCGTTCCTCACCGGCATCGGTATGCCCGGTCGCGAGGTCAATCCGGAGTATCTTCCGAACCAGGCCTACACGACGAGCGCGTATGCCGATCTCAATGACGTCAGCGCGCTGCCCTATCTGGACGCGAAACAACGGGAGACGCTGTATCGCGGTTTTCTGGCGGCGCCGCTGCCGCGTGCGATCGCTATCGGGACGACCGATGCGGTCTGGTCATCGGGCGGTTTCGATGCCGCCGCGACCGCCATGCAGCACTGTTCGGAACGCACGCACTATTGCCAGTTGTACGCGGTCGACACTAAGGTCGTCTGGCCTCGGCTCGAATCGGAACCGCCGAGCACGCACTTTGCGGCGCTGACGGATGCATCGGCGATTCCGTATCTGAACGTGCAAGGACGTAAGGCTTATGGCGCGTTCCTGACGAGTCGCCGGCCACGGGCGTTCGCGATTGCACCCGATGGCGCGTGGGGCGTGGCTTCGGGTTTGGATCCAATGAACGATGCGCTCGTTGCTTGCGCAAACGGTCATAGCGGTTGCCGGCTTTACGCGGTGGATGGGGATGTCGTGTGGGGAACGAAGACGGCTGGCGGCGCGCTGGGGAAATAAACCCAGCGCACCGAACACGCGTCGAAGGGTGAAGCGAACTGGGTGGCACAGGTTCCTATGCCACCAGTCAGTTCCTGAACTTGATCTTGAACGCCGCGCGACCGCAACTGCGACCGCAACCGCGACCGCAACCGCGACCGCAACCGCAAGCAATCACGCAGACAGCGTCTGCGTATAGTCCGGCATATTGGGCATGTTCATCGACAGATCGAGGTTCATGTCAGGCAGTTTGGACGTGCCGTCGGACACCATCTGATCGAGGCCGCCTTGCGCTGCCCACTGGAAGTTGCCCACGCCGGACTTGCCGTCCGCGCCGGATACGTCATGCGTTTCGATCTGCTGGTAGACGTCCGGATTCTGCAGCATGTACGACGCCGCTGCGGATACGTCCGACGGTGTGCCGGCGGGCGGATTATTGGCCAACTGGTAGAGCTTGTTGGGATCGAGCGACGAGATGCCGTTCTGGCTCATATAGCTCGACAGCGTGCCCGCCGCGTCTTGCGCGCCCATCATCGCGCCCTGCGTCGACGTCGAATTCATTGAGTCGGTCGTGCTCGACGACGGCTCGCTGTCGAGACCGCCCTGCGCCGCCCATTCGAAATTGCCCACGCCGGAAATGCCGTCCGCGCCGGACACGTCGTGCGTTTCGATCTGCTGGTAGACATCCGGATTCTGCAGCATGTACGACGACGCCGACGACACCTCGGGCGGCGTGCCGGCGGGCGGATTATTCGCGAGCTGATACAGCTTGTTCGGGTCGAGCGACGAGATGCCGTTCTGATTCATGTAGCTCGCGAGCGTGCCCGCCGCGTCCTGCCCGGTCGTGTTCTGGCCGAGCGAAGACGAGCTCTGCTGCAGCGCCTGATTGATCATCTGGTCGACCTGCTGCTCGAGTTGCTTGATGTTCTGATTCTCCGACGAGAACGAATCGTCGGTGTTGGGCGTGGAGAAACTGGAAACGGTGTCGTTGACGACTGCGGTCATGGCGTCCTCTGCAAGGGAAGATTGACCGCCATCGGTGAAGCGGATGCGAAACACACACAGCGGCGGTCCGGGGTCGACTAATGCTAGGGGGTCGCATTGGGACCATGGCGCGCCATCCGAAAAGCGCGCTGGAAATGCGAAGCGACGACTGCGTCGCGACGCGTCACGCATCTGGGCGGCACTGCCCCCCTGAACGTCACTGCACCTGAGCGGCGCCGCGCGCGGCCTGGCCTTCGCAATAGGCGAAATACTTGTCGTAGGCTTGCTGCGGCGGCGTTTTGGCGTAGCGCCCGTACAGCCGTTCGACAAAGGTCGCCAGTTCCGCTTCCGCGTAGACCTGTCGCTCGATCGGCATCGCCGCCGCCACCGCTTGCGTCTTGCGTAATTCGTCCTGTTTGCTGATGCCCGCGTCGCGGTCCTGCGCGATCAGCTTCGCGTTGTTCGCGCGCATCGCGCAGACCTGTGTCATCGCCGCTGGGGCTCGCGTTTGCGTTTGCGGTTGCGGTTGCGTTTGCGGTTGCGGTTGCGGTTGCGTTTGCGCTAGTGCGGGAAGCGGACTCAGCGACGCGGCCGACGCCAACAGCGCCGCCGCGCACGAGCAGCCTACCCGCATCAGAAAGCGCGCGCGACGCGAGTCGCTTCGGGTTGCATCATTCATCCAGTCCTCGCCGTGTTCGTGAGTTTCGATTGAGAAGTCGTATCGTCGCGCAGCATCGCAGCGGTGGTGGCATCGGTGGTATCGGCGGTGAAACGGCTGATGGACAGCACGTGATCCAGCGCCCAGACGCAGTGATACCAGCCGGTTGGAATCACCAGCAGGTCGCCGGGTTCCAGCACGATATCGACGCCCCGCGCCTGGGCAAACCGCGGAAAGCGCGTCAGATCGGGCGACGCCACATCGACACGGCACGGGCGATACGTGTTGAACGAATCGAACGCGTAGAGCGTGGCTTCCTGACCCGGCGCGTAAAGACGCACGCGTTTGCGGCCGTGAATCTGGGCGAGGAACGAGTTCGCCAGATCGCAGTGCAAACGCGTCACCAGCGCCGCCCCGCTGGCTCGGCCAAACCAGAGCTGACCCGCGCCGAATAGACGCGCCGGCAAGCGTGGCAACGCAAAGCGCGCTTCCCATGCCGGTGGCAGCAGGCAGCCTTCCGTGTAAGTCGCGGCGCCGGCTTCGGATACGCACCGCGCGGCCATTCCGTCGATGAAGCGGGCCACGGTCTGCGCCGCGCCGCTCGATGGGTCCGGGCGCAGCACCGTCGAGCCTTCATGGCGGCACCAGTCGTCGAGGGTCCACGAGACTTCCGGCCAGTCGATCATGTGGCGCAGAACGAGTGGGACCGAGGCGTCGAGCGCGTCGGCCAGGGCCGTGCACAGGCCGTTGTGATTGCAACCTTGCGTGCTTATCACACGCACCGTCGCTAGGGCGGCAGGCGCGCGTTGCCTGGCCCGCTCGAGCGCCGCGCGGCCCGCTGTTGAAGGACGTTTGAGCAATTGCAGCCAGTACGCCGCGAGCCGCGCTGAGCCGTCGATTCGCATGCCGCCGAGAGCGAGGGAGGTGGCGCTGCGCGGATCGAAACCGGTTGGGTCGTCGAGCATCGCGCTTAGTAGCGCGTGGTTTAGGGTGATGCGCGCTGCGGCGGGGTGCGCGCCGCTAGAGGGCGTCGGAATAGGAACAGGAACTGGAGTCGCAGTCGCAGTCGCAGTCGCAGTCGCAATCGCAGTCGCAGTCGCAGTCGCAGTCGCAGTCGCAGTCGCGGTCGCGGTCGGCATCGGCGTCAGAGTCGGCGTCGGCGTCGGCATCGACTCAATCGAAGGGCCGAGCACAAAGCGCCGCGAAAGCTCGGCGCAATCGCTGACGATCAGATCGACCGCTAACGCCTGCGGCGGCGCGACATAGTGCTCCGCGAGCCGCGCTTCCAGCAGCGCACTCAACGCCGCGTGCGCGTCACGGCTCACCATGGCTTACGCCAGTAGACCGCTTGCCCGTTGACACGCGTCAGTGGCGCATCGATCCCATGCGCGGCGCGATATTCATCGACGGCACGCGCGCAGCCGGTCGGCAAGCCGTAATCGTCGACGATCACGAAGCCACCCGGCGACAGACGCGGATAAAGGGCGTCGAGCGCCACGCGGGTCGACTCGTACCAGTCGCCGTCGAGCCGCATCAGCGCCAGCCGCTCGATCGGCGCGGCGGGCAGCGTATCGGCGAACCAGCCCGGCAGGAAGCGCACGCGGCGGTCGAGCAGTCCCGCTCGGGCGAACGACTCGCGCACGCTGGCCAGATCGCTGCGCAGCCCGCCGACCGCCCCCATCAGGTGATGCCAGATGGCCTCGCGCAGATCGACCGCGGGGTCCGGCGCGGGCAGTCCCGCGAACGAGTCGGCCACCCACACGCTGCGGCCCGGGTCGCCGAACGCGTTCAGCGCGGCGCGCAGCAGAATCGTCACGCCGCCGCGCCACACGCCGGTTTCGATGAAGTCGCCCGGCACCTGTTCGTCGATCGTCACGCGCGCCAGGTCGACGACGTTGTCGAGCAGCACGGGATCGCACAGGGTCAAACGGTGCGACGCGTGATGCATGTGATTGAGCGCATCGGCCATGCGCGAAGGATCGACGCCGGCGACCTCGGCCGCCGTGCGATGCAGCGGCGCGAGCCAGTCGGCGAAGACGCGATCCGCTTCGGCTAGCCGTTCGAGACAATCGGCGGCGTTGATCGGGGCGTCGGCCGTGGCGGGCGTATCGGCGTTCGCGTCGGTGTTCGCGTCGGTGTTCGCGTCGGTATCCGCCGCACCGCCGATGTAGCGGCGGATCATCGCCAGATAGGGGTACGCCCGGTCTTCGTCCGCAAGCGGCGTGAGAGGCATCGGCTCGATGTCGAGCCACGAGACGCGGGGCAAGCCAGGGGAGTTCGAAAGTGTCGATTCCATCGCGGGTTCGGGTGGGCGCTCGGGCCGTTGGTCGGAAGAGAGGCGAAACCGCTGGTGTCACGCTACGTTGAGCGTGGCGGCAAGCCTGAGTCAGTATCGGCCGCCATCCGAACGCGTTTGGCCGAAGCGCGAACCATTGCATGCTCAGGCGAACCGCCGCGTCCCGCTGCCTCGCTACCTCGCTACCTCGCTACCTCGCCTGGCAGGTAACGCGCCCGGCCTCGTTGCGTGCGCTTTTCGATGCAGTCTTTCGTGTCGGCGCCCACGGCACCGCACAGGATCGGGTGTGATGCCAGCATCGTTCGCCTTCCCTTTCCGCCGATGACTGGTTTCCCGCCCCGCCCCGCACTATTCGCGCCATTCGCGCCATTCGCCCGACTCGCGCCTTTATCGCGCCCATCGCTGACCTGTCTCGCGGCAGGCTGCCTGCTCGCGCTCGCCGCCTGCGCGACGACGTCCAGAACGCCGCCACCCACCGCCAACGAGTCCCTCCCCCTCGACCTACGCGCTGGCCAGAACGAAGTGCTCCAGGAAGTGATGACCACCCACGGCGATGAAACCTACGTCTGCCGACGCATCAAGTCCGACGTGCCCGCCGTCGGCGCCGCGTTGCAGCCCGGCATCGCCCGCGACGGCACGCAACTGCTGTGGGATCCGCTGGGATCCGAAGCCCTGCTCGTCGACGCAAGCGGCCAGAGCGTGGGCACCATCGCACCCGGCCGGTACTTTCTCGCGTACGACGGCAGCTACGTGATCGGCAACGTGGCCGGCGAAAGCCAGGTCGGCGCGAACGCGCTGACCTGGGTGCGTTACACCGCGCGCTTCGTCGCGGCACGACGCCCCGGCGAGGGCCGGCTTGCCGACATCAGTTCGATCCAGCGCATCGACACCTCGGGTGGCCTGCCGCCTCTGCCCGCATGCGAACTGGAAGGCGCTCATCTGCTGGTGCCCTACGGCGCGACCTATATGTTCTATCGCGCCAAAGGGCTCGCGCCGGTCGCCTTGTCGGCGAACCAGACCCTGCATTGACTACCCGGGAGTCGACCATGCAATTCGGTTTGTTCTTGACGCTGCCTGCGCCTGAACCCACGCCCGCCGCCGAGCTCTACCAGCGCGCGCTCGCCATGGCCGAAGCCGCCGATACGCTCGGCTTCAGTCATCTGTGGCTCGCCGAGCATCACTTCACGAACTATTCGCACTCGTCGCGCCCGCTGATGCTGCTCTCGCATATCGCCGCGCGCACGCGTCATCTGCGTCTCGGACCGGCGATCGTTCCGGTGCCGCTGCATCATCCGCTGGTGATCGCCGAAGAGCTCGCGACACTCGACGTGCTCAGCGGCGGCCGTGTCGAAGCCGGTCTCGGCAGCGGCTATCAGCGCTACCAGTACGAGCGCTTCCAGCTCACCAAAGGCGCAAGCGCGGCACGCGACGACGAAGCGATCGACGTACTCCTGAAGGCATTGCGCGAGCCCTTGTTCTCGCATCACGGCGAGCACTTCGACATTCCCCGCACCGGCCTCGTGCCGCAGCCGCTGCAACGCGTGATACCGCTGTGGCTAGTGGTCAATTCGAGCCGGCGGGCGTCGGTCGAACAGGCCGTGAAGCGGCGCGCCAATCTCTTCACCGGCGTGCTCGAACCGATTTCGAAGTTGACCGATGTGCGGCGCCACTATCCGGATCTCGCCGATGCGCTGTCGACGGTGCGCATCGGCACGCAGCGGCCGGTGTTCGTCGCCGAGAACGAAGCGCAGGCTCGCGAGGCCGTCGAGCATGCGCGCTGGAACGGACGGGCGACGCTGCGTCTGCGTCACGATTGGGGCGACGTGGTGGACGGCATCGTGCCCGCGGAGCCGCTGCCCGACGAGCCATCGGATGACACGTTGCGCAACGATTTTCTGGTGATCGGCACGGCGGACGAATGCATTCATCAACTGCGCCGGATTCAAGCCGGGCTCGGCTGCGACTACTTCAGCGCGAGCTTCTGGTTCGGTTCGATGCCGCATGACATGGCGATGGCATCCATGCGCCGTTTCGCGCGGGATGTGATGCCGGCGTTCACGCGCGAAACGGCGGCTGATGCGCGCGAGGAGTCGTCGCCGCGTCCGCAGTGGGAGTCAACGCTGGCGTGGTGAATTTGGCCGTGGTGCGTGCTGAGTGCTGAGCGGCAAGCAGCACTAGCGCACCACACCCGGTTTCAAGCGATCGAGCGCCGGCATGCCCGGCGCTCGACCTGCGGGAAACACTCAGACCGCCGGTAGGTCCTTCGGCTTGACGGCTTCGAAGTGACCGCCCTGATCCCAGATCATCACCTCACGCACGTTTGCAGCCTGCTGATCCGCGCCGATGTGATCCAGGTGCGTTCTACCCGCCACCTGCGTGACACCCACCACATGCAGCGGATGCTGTGTCTTCGGGTCATCGTTGATCAACGCCACCAGACGCTTGCCGGCATCGCCGGTGAACGTCATCGGTTCACCATTGAGGACGTGTCCTTCGCCCACCAGTTTCTGCCGGTACTCGTCCACCCGCTGCGTGTGAGGCTGGCTATAGTCGCCGGTCGCATGCTGCACCATGGAAATGAGCAGACAGTTGTTCATGTCGCCGTTGTTTGTCACGACGCTGAAGCCGCTCTGCTCGAGGCTAGCTCGCGTTGAACCGAAATCGGTGGCGGCCATGGTCGCTTGCTTTTCGTACTCCCACTGCTTATTGCCGTAGACCGCCTTCATCTCGCCGGGCAATTTGTTCCATGGCGTGATCGTGGGCGTGCTTTGCGGCAGTGCCTTGAGCGCGCTCAACGCGGCATTGATCCGGTCGTCGCGCGCCTCGCGCTCCGGCGCCAAGGGCGAGACCGGCGTGGCCGCTGAGCTGGACGATGATGCGGCGCTCGAAGCGCTCGAAGCGGCCACGGTGTTCAATTTAGGCGTGGGCGTTTGCAGCGTGGTCAACGGCGGCGTTTGCGACGTGGTCGATGGCGGCGGCGAATTGAGCGGCTGCGACAAGCTCGCGCTGACCGCCGGCTTCGGCGGCTTGGGCGTCGCCGACGTATTCGTCGACGCCGGCAGCGTGTTCAACTGCGACACGCTCGCGGTGATCGGCGGCGCAATAGGCGGCGTAATCGGCGGCGCCCCACTCGCCGTAACCGACGGCCTATTCTGCGGACTAGCCATCGGCATCGGCCTCGGCCCCGGCAACCTACTCGACGAACCCGAAGGCAATGCCGCCATCGGCTGCATCTCGATCGCGCCCGTGGCATTCGGGTCGAGACCGGAACCCCCAACATTTTGCAGCGGCCTGAAACCGGACGCCGGCGGGCTCACCGCCGGCGTAGGAGCCGGCTTCCCGCCGTGCAACGTGAAGGTGCGCTTCGACTGACTGTCGTAGCAAAGCACGGCAGCGACCGGCGCGGCAGGATTGCCATCGCCGCCAATCCGTTGATGCGCTTGCGCGCCGGTTGCATCCACGAGTTTGACCGCCGCGCCCGGCTTGCCATAAACCTGCGCCGCGACCTGTGCGATCACGTCGGCATGCTGCGCCACGTCGATGGGCAGCAGCGGCGGCGCGCTGGCGCCGGGCGGTGTGCCCTGGCTCTGACGCAGCGTCTGAATCACTTGCGCACGCGCCTGCATCACCTGCCTGTTCATCTCGCTCGACGACGCATCGCTCTTGCCCGAGATATTCTGGTGCAACGCGTACAACATCGAATCGAGACCCGGCGTACCCGGGTTGTCGATCACATCGACACCAGCCTCCTCGAAATGGTTGCGCCACTGCAACGGCTCGGCCGCATCCGAGGGCTGAAGCTGAACCCGTTCGACCGCGTCCGCCGCGCGATTGCGGCCCGCCTGATCGAGCGTGACCGTGGAGAAACGCCGCCGCACGTTTTCGCCGAACAGATGACCTTCGAGCCACTTGCACGCGTCCTTGCGACTCATACCCTCCAGGCCAGCGATATCCTTTTCGGTGAAGCGGAAATCGCGCAGCATGTTCCGCGCCGCCACCGCGCCCTCGCCGCCGTCGCGCCAACCCGCCACGAACTGGCGAACCGCGAACGGCGGATTGTCCTGCGCGAAACGTGTTTTCAGGTGCTCCGCGATCGCTGCGGGCGTCTTGCCCTGATAGCCGGCCTTATCGAAACCGAGGTCGCCCGTGGCGTGCCCCGTCGACAGTTGTTCGGACAGCGTGCCGATTCCGGCGGCCGGATGGTAAGCCGCTTCATCGAGGAAATGCGTCTTCAGCGCGGCAAACGACTCGTCCGGATTCGAGTCGTCGTCGATCGCGCGCAAGACGGCGGAATTATGGGTCTGCGCCTCGGCATCGATCGTTTGCCGCGCCTGATTGCGGTGAAAATGCGAGGCGACGCCGCCGCGTTCGTCGGCCATAACACGCAGCGCGACCAGCACATTGTTCTCCGGGTTTTTAGACGCCAGAAATTCGCGGGCGCCCGCATGGTTGCCGGCGCGCTCAAGTCCATCGAGCTTCTTGATGTCCGCGTCGCCGAGTTTCAGTTCGTTGCGCAGGAACATGTCCCGGTGCTGCAGACGCTGCGTCGACGCGGCGCCTGATTCGATCCGTTCACGCACCCGCGGCAGCGCGCGCATCAGCGCTTCCTCGCGCATCTTCGCGTCGATCGGCCGGGCGTTCTTTTGCGTGATATAGCTGACGATCCCCCGGCGACCCGCATAGATCAGATACACCGGGCTCAGCACCGCGCGCGACGCGCTCACCTGGCCCGCGGTCGCCGCGGCGACCGGATTCACCGCGAGCTCGGCGACGCCGGCCGCCATGTTCACGGCGCCGTAGGCGACCTGCACCTTCGCGTGCCGCTTTTCCTCTTTCAGATTGTCGAGATTGAGAGCCTGGTAAGCCGACAGATGCTGCTTCAGCATCTCCGGCGGCGCGGCGGTCTGCGGTGTCGTGCCGCTCGACTTCAACGGCACGACTTTCGCGTTGTAGCGCGTCTTGAGCTCCTGCATCCGCTCGATCGTCGCACCGCCGTTGAAGTGCTTCGCCAGCGCCTGGCGGATATCGCCGCGCTGATATTTCGTCGTGGGCAAGGTGGCGTCGCTTTTCCAGAAACGCCATGAGCCGAAGTGCAACGTGTCGCGCACCCGCGAACGGTCGGTCTCGGAGAGTCCTTTGTAGCGTTCGAGAAACGCATCCGGATTGCCCGAGCGGGCGATCGCCGTCAGCGCGTTCTTGTCGAACTCGCTCTTCTGCAAGCCGTGTGTCGCGAAGTGCGGGTCCAGCTTGCCCAGATCTGGGCCGGCCCGTTTGCCGCGCGACTCTTCCCGGACCGTCGCCAGATGCGAGAACAGGGAATCGGTTCGGCCCGGCCTCACGTCGGCGGCGATGAAGGCGTCGATCACGTCCTCGCGAATCGCGCGACGTGTACTCGCCGTATTCAGATTGGTCTTGCGGTTGAAGTTGAGGACGTTGAGCTTGATCCGCTCGCCGGGGAAATGCAGCATCTGGTTCAGTCGCGTCTGTCCACCGCCGCCCACCGACGCGAAATTCTGCGTGAATTTCGTGACCTCGGCATCGCTGCGTTGACGCAGGATCGAATAAACATTCGGGTCGATCCTGCCTCGCGCGTGCAGATCGTCGAGCTCTTGCAGACCCGGGCTCGTCGCGTCCGTGCGCGCGCTCGCCGGACGGTCGAGCGCGGTACTGAACGCGTGAGTGCGCTGCACCTTGCGGTCGACCGCCCGGCTTTGCAGCGCGCCGGCCGCCGTGTACATCGCGCCGGAAGCGATCGCGAGCGCGCCGTCCGCATACACCGGCCCCGGCGCCTTGCCGTAGAGCGAGGTGCCCGGGTGCGTGACCGATTCCATCCGGCTGGTCATGTTCAGCGCGCCCAGCCCGACATCGCGAAACGCGCCGGGCGCGGCGCGCTGGAGATTGCCTTTGTCCTGAGCCAGCGCACGCCGCGCTTCGTCGCCGTCCAGCGTGCCCTTTTCCGTCGTCTTGACCTTGTTCGCGCTGTTCTTGACCTTGAAGGCCTTGTGCGCGGTGCTGACGGTGGTGGCGACGATGTCGAGCGCCTGAGGCACCGCGCCGAGCGAGCCCGCGACTTCGGCGAGCGTTTTCGTTCCTTCGGAGGCGTGGCCGGCGGCGCTTGCCAGGCCGCCGCCGGACGACGCTGCGTTGTTCACGCCCCACCCCAGATAGCCGCCGGACGCCGTGGTGCCGAGCGGCGATTCGATTGCCGCGATGCCTTCGCCGGTCTTTTTGGTCGTCTTCGACAGCTTCGCCTTCAGCTTGCCGAGCGTCGACAATTGCGCGCTGCTTTGCTGCGTCGGCGTGGGCGTCGTCGATGCGGGGGCCGGGTGGGAAGGATCGGTGGACGGATGCTCGCCGTTGGCCGGGTCCGGCACATGTCCAGCACGGGGCGAACTTGGAATGGACGGTGTCGACATGCGGTTCTCCGTGGCGGTCGGGGCTCGATTCGTCAGTACATCGGAAATCGATGTGTCGACCCAACGCAAAACGGAACTGCCGAACGGCCACGCGAAGTTTTTGTCAGCGTGATGACGGTTGTGGGAAGTTTTGATGCGGGACGGATGGGTGCGGCGCGGTGCGGCGGGTCGCGCCGCGTCAGGTCAGGTCAGGTCAGGCGAGGTCGAGTCGCGTCGTGGCACGGCACATCAAGGCGCATGCATCCGTGCACTCGCGCGATTTGCATTCAGCCTTCGAGTGCTGCGCGCAGTCTGTGGCCCATCGCATCGATACGGGCGCGTTGCGACGTTGCATAGTCTGCGTAAGCGGCGATCAGTGCGGTGCGTACCTCGTCGCGGCACAGCGATCCGATCGCCGTCAGTGCGGCTTTCGCGCCGTCCGCGTCGTCACAAGCCGCGCTCCATTGCGGGCATCCCACTTCGCCAAGCAAACGCTCGATGCGCGTGTCCATCGACAGCCCGAACACCGGCACACCGTGCGATATCGCAAGCACGGCCGCGTGATAGCGCGTCGTCACGACGCAGGCGGCATGCGCGACCGCCGCGGCCACTTCGTCGAGCGTCCGCGGGCCACGCGTGACGAGCTCGATCTCGAACGGCAGCCGCGCGGCCAGATCGACGCAGGCGCTGTGGTCGAGTTGCTCCATGCCCACCAGCACCGGCGTATAACCCTGCTCCCGCAAGCCGATGGCGACCTGTGCGAAGCGATCGAGATACGCGTGATAAGCCTCGGCGCGCGCCGCGTCCCAGCTGTGGAAATGCAGCGGCCCATAACGCAACGGCGATGCTTCACCACGCGCGTCGAGCTCACGAGCGCGCGCGGCATCGGCGCGCACCGGCCACCAGAATGGATTGTTCGGACATAGCGCGACGCGGCGCGCGGCGGGCGACGTCGCGTCGCTTGCTTCAGGCCGCGCCCGATAAGTCCATGCGGTATCGGCGCCGGCCTGCGCGAGCACACCGAGTGACGCGAGTTGTTGCCGCGCCGCGTCGTTGCGGCAGATGATCTCGCCGCCATCGGCATTACGTTCGACGAAGCGCGTCAGCGCGGCGCTCATCGTGCCGCTGTCGACGCCATAGGCAATCGCCGGCCGCCCATGCGCGTGCGCGAGCGCAAGGCCGCCGATCAGCACGCCCGCCAGCGAATCCGAAAACTTCGACGTGTACGTCGAGCCTTCGACATTCAGCACGAGGTCGGCTTCGCGCACGGCGGCATCGAGGGCATCGGGCAGATAAGGTAGCGCCGGGGTGAGGCGCGGCGTGTCGGCCAGCAGTGGATGATCGAAGCAGTCGCCGAGCGCGAACAGTGTGATCTGCGGCACGCGCGGCGCGAGTAGGCGGCGTAGCTGCGCGATCGTTTCGATCGTGCGCAGATCGGCGCCGGTGTTGCCCGCGCCGCTGTAGCCGAGCAGGAGGACACGCGGCGCGGCGCTTGAGGCGCCTGGCGCAGTTGAGGCAGTTGAGGCAGTTGCCGCAGTTGAGGCACCTGACGCAACTGCCGCGCTCGGCGCACCTAGCCCCTCGCCCGGCGCACGCGGTCCCCCGCGCGCCGACGCACGCCGCGCCGCGCCGATGCGTTGCTGCAAGTCATCGAGAAACACTTCATCCGGCGCGCTCGCGCTCGCATACCGGTTCAAGGCCGCGAGCGAGCGCTCCAACTGACTGGCCACGACGTCCCAATCCATCATGCCGCCCCCAACGCTTGCGCGAGTTGATTCATCTGCGTCGCGCCGGAGTACGATTCGACAGCGATTTCGACGATGGTCACGCCAGCGTGGACGTTGGCATCGGCGAGAGCCGCGTCCAGCTCGGCACGCGTGCCGACCCGCCGGTGCGCCAATCCAAATCCTTGCGCCAGCGCACCAAGGTCGAGCCGATAGGGATTGCGGATCGCGCGCCGATAAGCCGGCGCTTGCGCGATCGGCAGAAAATCGAAGATCGCGCCACCGCCGTTGTCGACCACGCAGACGCAGGCGGGAGTCTGCACACGCTGCGCGCTGGCCAACGCGGACAGATCGTGGACCAACGCCTGATCGCCGAGCAGCAGCAGCCCCGCGTCGCGACGTGCGAGCGCCTCGCCGATGAACGTCGACAGCGTGCCGTCGATACCGCTCACCCCGCGATTGACATAGATGTCTTGGCGGGTGGCGCGCACGTCGTAGCCGATATCGGCATGGCGCATCGACATCGAATTGCCGAGATGGACGAAGGCGAAACCCGGCGCAGCCAGCACGCGATGCACCGCCGACACTTCGCCCCATTCGAGCGACGCGACGAAAGCGCGTCGCTCGCGCGCGCCGTAGCTCGCGACGCTGGCCCAGCGGTCGCGCCACGAGAAGGCAACGGGCGCGGCGGGTTGGCTGGGGTGGGTGTTTGCTCCGGTGTTTGCTTCGTTGCACGCATGCAAATGCGTCCCGCCGCGCACCGCTTCGCCCAATGCTCGACCCATCTCCAGCAAAGCGCTAACCGAAGGCGCCACCACGACATCGCGCGAATCGAGCGCCTGATGCAGATAGTCATGCGCCACACGGCACGGCGCGATCTTGATGGTGGGCACGTCGGCCTGCGTTTCGAGGTAGGCATGCAGCACCGGCATCACCGGCGCGAGGCCGAAGCGCACGATCAATTCCGCACGCGTCGTCGCGAGCCGCGCGGCACCGCCGAATACGTCGAAGGCGTTGACGATCAGCGCGCCCGCCGCGCCGCGCGCTGCCGTCTGAGGCGCTAGTGCGGACGGTCCCGAACGCAGTCCGCTGCCGGCATCGGCTAGCACCGGAAAACCGCTCGACGCAGCCAGCGCGAAAATCGCGTCAAGCGGCACGCCGGGTTCAGGTCCGACGACGATCAAGCCATCGAGACGTTCAGTGAAAGGTCGGTCGCCGCGCTTCGCCAGCACGCGGGACATCACGCGCGCAACGACCTGGTCAATCGCCTGCTCGTTCGTGTGCCCGTTCGCCTGCTCGTTCACGCGCGCCCGTTCAACCACGTGCTCGTTCACCTGCTCAACCGCGCGTGCGGCCTGCGCGTCCAACGCCTGAATTTCTGCGGCGTCAGCGACATCGCGCTGCGTCACCATCCCGCGTACGACACCGGCCACGT
This sequence comes from Paraburkholderia bryophila, assembly GCF_013409255.1. Taxonomy (NCBI): domain Bacteria; kingdom Pseudomonadati; phylum Pseudomonadota; class Betaproteobacteria; order Burkholderiales; family Burkholderiaceae; genus Paraburkholderia; species Paraburkholderia bryophila. Next base: position 4,442,568 of record NZ_JACCAS010000001.1, on the reverse strand, counting down.
CACCGGCCCCCCGCTGCGCACGCGCCGCGCGAACCGTTTCGCACGACACCGGCTGCGTCTCGACCGCATCGTAGACACCCGCCAGCGGCACGTTCACATGCACCGGTCCGCGCGTCGGACGCCTGGCGGGTGGATGCGCATCGGCGCGCGACAAGCCATCGTCGATGTCATCCACGCCCTCGGCCATCGCCGCGAGCGCCGCCGCCACGCTGCCCCTCGCCTGCTCCACCGCTTGGGGCGAATCGACAGGATCGCCCAGATCCGCCTGGGCGCGCACGAACGCGCGCGTCGCGCCGAGATGATCCGCCATCTGCCCGAAACCCGTACCGCGCAAAGTTCGCGGACGATCACAAGTCAGCACCACCAGCGGCACATCGGCGGCGTCCGCTTCGGTCAGCGCCGGCAACACATTCGCGACCGCCGAGCCGGAGGTCGTGACAATCGCCACCGGCGACCCGCTCGCCTTCGCGAGTCCAAGCGCGACGAACGCGCCACTGCGCTCGTCGGTGCAGACCATCTCGACGGCGATACGCGGATGCGCATCGACCGCGAGGCACATCGCACTGGCGCGTCCACCTGGGCACAACACCGCATGACGCACACCGGCCGCGCTCAACATCTCGACGATGCATTCCACCCAGACCGCATTGAGCGATTCGTCATCCGTAGCAGCACTGCCGCGAAGCGCTTCATCGTCCGTCGCGTCGCTACCGTGACGCACTTCCTCATCCATCGCGTCGCTGCCGCGAAGTACGTCATCGCGCATCGTCGCATCATCAAAAACGACCGCCATCACGCGACCGCTCGCGAAGCGCCCGCCACCGGCGTGATCGGGATCGTGCGCGCGGGCACTTCGCCCGCCGCCCGCTCCGCCGCGATCAGCCGCTCCATCACGCGCCGCGCGCGAATCGCGCCGGCGTCGATGGGCAGCAGCGCCGGTTGCATCGCCCAGAAGTCGTTGTCGCCGAGGTTCCTCTGCTGCGCTTCGAGCATCGGCAGGTCTTCGCACTCGAACGGCTTCATCAACCCGTCGACGGCATAGCGCACCAGTTCGTGCGCGGCCTCGCCCATCTCTTTCGGCAAACCGAACGCGAAGAAGTAATGCGTCGTGCGCTCCGTCTCCGGCGTCAGCCAATGCGCCGACGGCGCGATCAACCCGGCTTCGCGCGGCATGCCCGCGGCGGTTACGCCGATCACGATCGACAGCAGCCCCGGCGGCGTCCAGCGCACATCCATCCAGCGGTCCACCCGCGTCCCCGGCGGAATCCCGAAGCCTTGCGCGACGAACGGCTGCAGTGCTTCGTCGTACGCGCTGCGGCGCACCCAAACGATGTCGCCGAGGTTGCCCGACTGCACGTCGCCCCGCGCGATCGCCTCGCTGCCCAGCGTATCGGGATGCAGAAACTGGAAGTGGCTCAGATCGAGCAGGTTATCGGCGCTCAGTTGATAGTGCGCGCGCGTGTGCAGATAACCATCGTGAGTGACGTGCGTGGCGGGATCGACGAACGGAAACGACGGCAGCAGCGCCTCGTCGGCGCGCAACGGGTCGCCGGGCCAGAACCAGATGGCGCCGTAACGTTCGAGCGCGGGATAAGTGCGCACCTTCGCGCCCGCCGGCACCCGGCCGTCGCCGTGCGGATTGTGTACGCACTGCCCGCTCGCCCCGAAGCGCAGACCGTGATAAGGGCACTCGAGCACGCCGTCGACGACCCGGCCTTGCGACAGCGGCGCGAAGCGATGCGCACAACGATCGTCCAGCGCGATCGCGCGTTGTTCGGCATCGCGATACAACACCACCGGCCGGCCGAGCAGCGCGCGCGAAAACGGCGTGCCGGGACGAACCTCGTGGGAGAACGCGGCGACATACCAGGCATTTAGCAGAAAGGACATGGACGCACTCGCAATGGAATCGGCATGAAAAAAAATAGCGTGGCGCCGCTTTCCGGGCGCCTCATGCGAGTCTAAGTAGCCGGCTGTCCCACAGTTTCAAAAAAACTCATGCCAATCCGAAGCTATGCGCATAAAACGCAGTCGCGCGATTCTCAACAAAAGTAAATAGGCCTTGCAACGCTGAAAGGTGCTGCGAACCTTGCTTCGCGTGCGATTCCGGCCGATTTGGGTCTCTTTTACCGGCCCTATTCATATCGGGTGAAATTGATACCGTAAACCGGTTCAACCATTCATCTCCATTCAACGTGCGCCATCTTTAACCTTATTGGCCGGCATAAAGCGATTCGAAACCCTTCGCCTGAATTTCATGCACTTTCTCTACTTCTTAGAGCGAAACAATTCGTTACAGCCCTGATATTTTAAGGGCCGTAATTTTCGGGGCACGCCAGATGGTTTGGGAAGCAACCTTAAGCATCAGTCCCGGGAGGGCATGTTGAAATTCGCCGTGATGACCACCAGCAGCAGTCTGTTCAATCTGATTTGCCAATGCTTTCACGACGAGGCAATCGAATGCTGCCGTTTCCTCGATGACGTCGCGCTATCCCGGGCGATCTATCGGGAGGACTATCACGCCATTCTTGTCGACGCCGCTACGGGGATCGACGCGACGCGCGCCGTGTTCGCCCGTCGCGCGTGTTACGGCGACCGACGCGCGCCGTTGATCGTGATCGGCGCGTTTGCCGATCGCGACAGCATCGCGCGGGCCTTTGAAATCGGCGCCGACGACGTCGTGCTCTCGCCGATCGACCGCGGCGAACTCGAAGCACGCACCTACCAGGCGCTACGCCGCTTCCAGTCGCCTACACCGGTGCAGTCCGAAGACTGGGTCGAACTCGGACCGTACCGGCTTGACCGGCGCACGGGCACCGTACTGGTCGACGATCAGGAAATCCGCCTGACGGTGCGCGAATTCGCGATTGCGTGGCTGCTGTTCTCGCGCGCCGGCGAGTATGTGAGCCGCCGGCAGATTGCGGGTGCGATCTGGAGCAGCACGGAAGATATCGTCGGACGCACGCTCGAGCAGCACATCTACAAGCTGCGCAAGAAGCTGGCGTTGAACGGTGCGTCCGGTGTGCAACTCCGCACGATGTATGCGCACGGCTATCGCGTTGAGTTGTGCGACGGCCGGGCAGAGGGCGAGGTGATCGCGGCGGATCTGACGCGGACCGCCCAAGCCACACAACCCACACAAAGCACGCGAGCCACGCGGACCGCGGATGCGATCGTCGCGATCACCCAGGCCGTATACAGCGCGCGCGAGGAAATCGCGAGCGACTGCGCCACGCAGACGGCACGCCCGGTACGCGCGGACATCCATGCAAAAGACAGTGAGACGGCACGCAACGCGCAACCGTGGGGCCAGTATGCCGCCATGTGGCACAGCGGTACGACGCACGTCGTGCATCGGCTGGCGGGCTTTACGGCGGCCGGCGCGGAGGCTTCGGACGGCGAGGCATCGGTCGCGCTGACCTCGTTCTCGATTCCCGCCGCGCTGTTGGGCGGCAACGCACGACGCCGCTAGGCAGCGGCTGAAAAGGGGCAAGCGCGACCATCACCGCCTTGCCCCCTGCTCTGCGTCGATCCAGCCTCAGCCCACCCGCTTACAGATCCAGCACTCGCGGCGACAACAGGAAGACCCGCTCCATATGCGAGCGCTCGTCATTGTTGTAACGGAACAGCGCACCGATAAGCGGAATCTTCGACAAGCCCGGCACGCCGGTCATGCCGTTCGAGTTGTTGTCCACGCTATAACCGGCGATCAACAGACTCTCGCCTTGGCCCACAAAAGCCTGCGTATTGATCTCGCTGCTGGTGATCACTGGAATATTGTCGACCTGCTGCCCGGTGAGCTGGCCGTCCTCGATATGCACTTCGAGCTTGATGCGCGTCTGGCCGTCTTCCTGCACCACCATCGGCAACACGCGCAGCGACACGCCGGTCGACACGCTGTATAGATCCGCCGACGTATAGCCGGACACGCGCACGAAGAACCTGGTCTTGTTGTCCATGACCGCTTCGACGTTGTCGAGCGTCGCGACCTTCGGCGACGCGTCGATCTTCGCCTTCGAACTGCTCTGCATCGCATTGACGCGCGCCATCAGATAACGCCCGGCATCGCCCAATACGGCGGTAATCGACGCGCCGACCGGCGTGGCCGAGACGACCGTGGTGCCGTCGGCGAGCGTCGAGGTGCCGAAGTTCGGATTGATCGAACCGTTCGCGTAGCTGTTCTGCTGATACGTGCCGCTGCCGGTCTGAAAGTCGAGATGACTGTTATGCGCGCGCCAGTCCACGCCGATCTGCTTGAGCAGGTCGTCGTCGATTTCAATGATGTGCGCCTCGATCTCGATCAGCTTGGGCCGCGTGTCGAGCTGTTCGATCAGCGACGCGTACTGGTCGATGCGCTGCGGCGTATCGCGGATCAGCACGGAGTTGGTGGTGGGATCGGGCTGCATGATCGGCAACGTCAGATCGCCGCCGCTCGGCTGGCTCATCCCCGAGGAGCCCGGCGTATTCGCGTAGCCCACGGCGCCGCTGCTACCGTAATTCGAAGGCTGCGCATTGCCGACCAGACCGCCGAGCGCGGAACCATCGCCGCCTGCCATGTTGGGCGGCAACGGCGGATTGTTCACCTGGCCGCCGCCGTTGTTGCCGCCATTGACGTCGGTCATCGGCGGGACGCGCTGCAGGTTCGGCGACACCGAGGTCTGCGACTGCCCACCGCCTCCGCCCTTCTCCTGCTTCGCGTGATACATGTTCGACAGCACCGTCGCCACGCCCGGCACCGTGATCGTATTGCCGTCGATCTGCACCTTGTGATCGGCGGCCCACGCATGCTTCAGTTTGAACACGCGAATCACCGAGCCGCTGCGGCGGCTGGCGTTCTCGTCCAGCCGCTTCGCGATCTCGCCGACCATCTGCACATATTGCGGCGGCCCGTTGACGATCGCCGTCCCCGCGCTTTCGTCATAAAGCACCGGGAAACGCGCGTCGTCGACGCTCATGGTGTGCAGCGCGGCACGTAGATCGCTGGCGGACGCGTGGTCGAGTTTGATCACCTGATGCGTGACGTCGTTGGCGCTGCTGATCGACAGCACGCTGCCGTCATAGAACCAGACGAAGCCGAAGGTCGACGCAAGCGTATCGAGAAAGCGTTGCGGCGACATATCGAAACGCCCCGTCACCGCGCCCTGAACATTGCTCGCAATCGATGCGGCCACGCCCTGGCTGGCGGTGAAATCGCGCAGCACGTCTTTCAGATCCTTGCCTTCGACGGCAATGTGTACGGTCGTGCCGCGCCAGCGCACCGGCGCGGCGCTCGCGGGTTGCAGCGCGCCCAACGTAAGGGACGCCGCGAGCCACGCGGCGCAGAACAGCGTCTTCGATTTCATGGAGTCGACTGTGTGAAGGTGAAAGAAAAATGATGAATGCCCGCTCGCACCGCCGCGGTGGGCCGCAGTAAGCAGCCGTGGCCGCGCTATCGTTCGAGCGTCTCGGACGGGGCTTCGTGAAACTGTTTGCGATAGCCGTTGACGAGCGTCGAACGGTTCTGCACGCCCCATTTGCTGGCCGCGCCGAGCACGCCGCGCTCGCTCGAATACGACCGGTCGGTGAGTTCCGCGCGAATCCGTTCCATGCGCTGACGGCGGATCAATTCGGTCGGCGACAGTCCGAGGAAATTCTTGAAGGCGCTTTGCAGGGCGCGCTCGGTCACGCCGATTTCGGCGGCCACTTCGCGCACCGACAGATCGCGCCGGTCGAGGTTGTCCAGCACGTAGACGTAGGCGCGGCGATACTTGGCCGGCAGACGCGCGCCCACGTCGTCCAGTTGCGGGGAGGCTTTCGCGCTGCGCTGCAGGAACGGCGCGCGGACCTGAGAGTCTTCGCGCAGGCACTGCATCGCGACCAGCGCATAGCGGCTGTAAAGCTGCAGCGATTCCTGCGCGCGCCCTTCGGCCTGACGCGTTTTCGCGCTGCAGTAGAGGTATTCGAGCTGACGGTGGCCGGTCGTGCCGTTACGGCCGACCTGATGCAGCGGTTCGAGAATCGAGCACGCCAGATGCGGCGCCGCGCCGGCCAGTGTCGCAAGGGCGATTTCGAGGCGCAGCGTGCGCTGATAGTCGGCGAGTCCCTGCTCGCGCGACCATTGCAAATGCCGCTGCAATTCGCCGATCGCATCGCGATCCGCACACGCAGCCAGCCTCAATTGCTGCAAGTAGTCGATCCGCGCACGCAGCAACGGCGAGCGCACGCCGAACACCGCTCGCGCGAGACCGTCGACACTCGCATCCGTGCCTTGGCCTGGGCGCGGCGCGCGTTCGCTCGACAAACCCGAGTGCCAGTAGACGTGATCGCGCAGCGCCGTTGCGCCGCGCACTTCCGCCTGCACGGCGAAGTCGAAACGCAAGGTCGTGAGCAGCGTGTGCCAATCGCCCTGCGTATCGTCGAGGTCGCGCTCCACCCGTTCGATCAGATCGTCGAGCGCGTCGGCGGCTTCGCTGGTGCGACCCAGTTCATAGAGCACGCAGACCATCCCGAAGTGGGCCTCCACGGCACGCGCCGGCTCGATTTCGGGCTCGTCGGCGACACGCGAAAAACACGCGAGCGCCGTGCCTAGCCGATGACGAAAAAATGCCTGCCAGGCGGCATTCCGGCAGGATGCGGTGCGGATCGCGTGCTTCGACGAACGAATCAGTTTCTGTGACCGGCGATAGTTTTCTTCCGCCTCGACTTCGATACCCAGCATCAGTTGCAGATCGGCGTGCAATTGCAGCGCGTGAGGCGCGAAATCGGCATTGCCGGCTTCATCGGTCCAGCGGCTCGCGAGCTGGCTCGCGGCGTTCAGTTTGCCGTCGAGCAAGGTGTCCAGGAAGCGGCTGGACGGCGCGGTGTTAGCACACGGCGTCGGTGTCGCGAGCGCGGAGACCACGGGGAAATAAAGCATCGAAAGCATGGACGACTCCTCTGAGTGCGGGAACGCGTCGCAGGCGGCAAGCGCGTTGCGTCGGTGGAGTCAATGTAGCCAGGCGGCTCGAGCGAAATTTCAATTAATCTGACATTCGCGGCGTGTTTGAGAAGGTTTGAGTTTTGCCGCGATCTCGCTGCGACGCAGCGATTTATGCGGTACGTCATGCAACATTCTCAACGCAAGCTCAAGGGTGGTTCGTCGGCGTGGCGGCATCCGGCGTGCGCGGTGTTTGCGATGCATCCGGCGTCTTCGTCGAATCAGACAGCACGCGAAACTCCGCGGCGAGACCGCGCAACGTGACCTGATCGCGCACCTGATCGACGAAGACACCGACGAACAGCGCCAGCATCAGCACCGTGACCGCGCCCTTGACCGGCTGACTGAGCGTCATCAGATCGAGCTTCGAGGCGGACTTCGCGGCAAAGCCGAACGCGAAGTCGATCAGCAGCAGAATGAACATCATCGGCGCCGCGAGCTTGGCGACGGTTTGCATCAGCGAATCGGTCTGCGCGAGCACGAACGATTCGAGAATGTTCGACACGTTCGGCGCCGCCGAGACAATCGGCCACCAGTGATACGACTCGTACAGCGTGCCGAGCAGAAAGGTCATGCCGCCAAGCGCCCAGAACGCCACCGAGGCAATCTGCCCGAGCAGCGTGGCGGTCGGCGTGGATTGCTCCTGGCGCGTGGGGTTGGTGATCTGCACGTTGTTGTAGCCCGTCAGATCGTCGATATAGGTGCCCGCGCCTTCTGCGACCCAGAACACGATCGACGCCGCGAAGCCGATCACGAGCCCAATCAGCGCCTCGCGCAAACCGACTTCGAGCAGCATCACGCCGTGCAGCGATTGCATGAACGCGACGGGCTGACCATAGGCCACATAGGAACTGAACAGCAGCACGACCGCATTGCGCACCACGCCTTGCAGCAGACCGTCGGCGGTCGGCGGAAAGATGAACATCACGATAAACAGACGCAACGAGCACACGCCGATCAACGTGATGTAGCCGACCAGCAGCGCGCCGAGTTGCGGCAGCGCGGAAGCGATGTCGTTCATGCGTGCGCCCCGCGTGCGTGGAAGCGTCGTGCGAGCGCGGTTTCTTCGGCCTCTTCGTCGCTCGCGTCGCTCTCGGCGTTGTCCTGCGCGCGGCGAATGTCGTGAATCCGCTCGCCGCACAGATCGATGCGACCTTGATTCAACGCGATCTCGCGTTGCGTCTGCGCAATCGCCGCAAGATTCGCCTGCACGGCGGCTTCCGCTTGCGCGAGTTCCGCTTCGAGAAGACGCAACCGGTCGTTCACCACGCCGATATACAAGCGGCAATTGTTGAAGTCGTCGAGCGAGAACGGCTCGGTGCCCGTCATCATGCCGTCCATGCGATGCTCGTAAAAACGCAGCACGCCGGTTTCGTGCGCGAACTGCGCCTGCTTCGCGTCGCGCGCGGCTTCGAGCGGCGCGTGGGCATTGCGCTGCGCCGCGAGCGCGGCACGCAAAGTCTCGCCGAGACGGCGACGCCGCGTGCACGATCGTTCCAGCGCGACGATGCGCCGCTGTTGCATGCCTTTCGACGCGCTCATGCACCGAGCCCGCTCAGGTCGTAGAGCTGCGCCTCGGTGTCCTGCGGCGCCGCGTAATCGCCGGTACGCTGCGACAGGAACGCCTTGATCGCGTCAGCCTTGGCGATCGCCTCGTCGGCCAGCGCGTTCATGCCCGGCTGGTATTCGCCGATCTGCAACAGCATCTCGACTTCGCGATGCTTCGCCATCAATTCGCGAATCCGCGCGGCCGCCTGCACATAATCGTCCGGCACGACCTGAGGCATCACACGCGACAAACTGCCCAGCACGTCGATGGCCGGATACTGGTTCTTCGCCGCGATCTCGCGCGACAGGATCATGTGGCCGTCGAGAATCCCGCGCACTTCTTCGGCGATCGGATCGCTGCCGCTGTCGTCTTCGGCGAGCACGGTGTAGAGCGCCGTGATCGAACCGGTCTCGCCCATCCCCGCGCGTTCCAGCAGGCGCGGCAATTCGGCGAAAATCGACGGCGGAAAGCCGCGCCGCGCAGGCGGTTCGCCGGCGGCGAGGCCGATCTCGCGGCCGGCGCGAGCGAAGCGCGTCAGCGAGTCCATCATCAGCAGCACGCGCTGGCCGCGGTCGCGAAAGTATTCGGCAATCGCGGTCGCGACATAGGCCGCTTTCGCGCGCTCCATCGACGAGCGATCGGAAGTGGCGCACACCACCACCGAACGCGCCATGCCCTCGGGTCCAAGAATCAACTCGACGAATTCACGCACTTCGCGGCCGCGTTCGCCGATCAGCGCGATCACGTTGACATCGCACGAAGCGCCGCGCGCGAACATGCCGAGCAAGGTGCTCTTGCCGACGCCGGCCGGCGCGAAAATCCCCATCCGCTGTCCCTCGGCCAGCGTCATCATGGCGTCGACCACGCGCACGCCGGTCGGCAACGGTGCGTCGATCATGCGGCGGCTCATCGGCGCAGGCGGCGCTGCGAAGATCGGCCGCAGCGTGTCGGACTCAATCGGCGGGCCGCCGTCGACCGGTTCGCCGAGGCTGTCGATCACGCGGCCGAGCAGCATGTCGCCCACTTTGACGGAGAGCGGACGGCCGAGGCCGATCACCTGGGTCGAACGCGAGATGTTTTCCAGCCGCGAGAACGGCGACAACAACGCGACGTCGCGGGTAAAGCCGATCACCTCGGCAAGCTGCAGTAAGGTCCCGTTCGCCGCGCGCAACTCGCACAACTCGCCGAGCGACAGATCGAGTCCGGCGACCTTGATCAGCGTGCCGATCACTTCGAGCACTTTACCGGTCCGCGTGACACCCGGCTCGGCCAGAATCTCGCGTTCGATCTCGTCGGTGAGCCGGTCGAAATCGACCGTGCCCGTCAGCCACGGCGTGCTCATGCGGCGTCCTCGTCGGTGCGCGCGTCGGCCGCGCTGTCAGGCGATGGTGTTTCGCCTTGCGCGTCGGCCACTTCCACCGAACGCTTCAACGCACGCGATACCGCGCTGCGCATGGCGCGCAATTGCGTGTCGAGACTCGCGTCGACGGTGCCGAAGTCGGACTCGCAGACGCAACTGCCGGGATCGAGCCGTTTATCCGCGATCACCGACAGCGGAATCGGCTGGCCGAGATCACGCCAGCGCGAGGCGAGCCGGTCGAAGGTGGCTTTGGCTTCGGTGTAGTCGTCGGGGTGCACGGCCACGCGCAGATAGGTCGCGCCTTCCACGATGCGATCGACCGTGGCGAGCGCCCGCTCGAACAACGCTTCGTGACGCTCCACCCGCACGATCTGCTCGACCGCCGACGCGACGATCTGCGCCAGCCGCTCGCGCATGCGGATCTGCAACTGGCTCTGCGCGTCGGCCACGTCAGCGAGACGCTGCATCCAGTCGGCCAGCGCACGATCGCAGCCGTCGCGGTAGCCCTGCTCGCTAGCGGTGTCGTAATCGCGCTGCGCCTGCGCGGCGATCTCGGCGGCCTGCGCATGCCCGGCGTCAACGACGCGTGCGGCTTCGTCGCGCGCGTCGGCCAGCAAGGCCTCGCGTTCAACGGCGAGCGCGGCGTAGGCTTCGTCGATCGAGACCAGTTCACCGAAGGTCGCGCGCGGAATCACATCCGTCGACACGCCGACGCGCGCGACCCATCCCTGTGCATCGTTCTCACCAAAAGCGGAGCGAGCGTGCTTCAACCAAATAGCCATGCAAACTCCGGTAGCAGATCGGACAGCCGCGCGAAGAGGCGCGCCGAGCCGGGCGCATCGAGCGCTGTGGGGACGGCGGCGAGCCAGGCCGGCGCGGGCAGCACGCGCGGCAACGCGAGCCGCAGTAACGGGAACGGCAGCCGGTTGGCTTCGCCGGCCGCGTGTCCCGCGTTCGCCGCGTACATTCCCTGCGCGTCATGCATGCCCTGCGCTGCACTTGCGCTGCCCAGATCGCGCAACAGCAACGCGCAACCTTCGACAGCGAGCGCGTTCGCATCAAGCGCGGTCAGCGGCGGCATCGCCGCGCGCGTGGCGAGACGCGCGATATCGGGCGCGTCGGCCAGATGCGCGTCCTGCGTGAGACGGTCGACGCCGACCCCGGTCCACTCGGCGAGCAGCGAGCGCGTGCGTTTGTCGATCAGACGGCGTGCTTCCGCGCGCCGGAACGACAACGCGCGCATGCACAGCACCTGCAGCGCGTGCCGCACCGGCAACGCGTCGAGCAGCACGGCGTTCGGTTGAGCCGCGCCGGAGGCCGACGCCTTGAGCGCGCTTTGCGTCAGAGCGGCGAATGAAGGGGGTTTAACGCCCGCGGCATCGGCGAGCGCCTGCGAACAGGTTTCGACGGCCGCCGCACCAGCGCGTTCGAGCGCGCCGCGCCAGGCCTCCAGTTGCGCGGCGTCGGCGCCGAGCAACGCGGCGCTCCACGAGGGATCGGCCCAGCGGGCCACAGTGGCAAGGTTGCGGCGATACGCATCGAGCGCCGCGGCCACGCGTTGGAAAGGCAGATCGGTCGGCGCGTTCATCGTTGCCGCGTCGCCCGTTCAGTTCGCGGGTCGCAAGCGGCGCAGGCGCGCCAGCAATCCGCCCAGCCGGCCGCTCGCCGCGCCGTCGCCGCCCGCCGCGTCGGCGCGCGGCCGCCCGGCCAGCACGCCACGGCGCGCCAGCACCAGCAGCGCGGTGGCCGCCAGCACCACGACACCCGCCAGCACGCCCAGCAGCCAAGCCGGCATACCGCCGCTCTGCGGCTGTTGCGAGTATTCGACCGGGTCGGCCGCGACGGCGGTGACGCTGACCTGATCGTAGGTGAGGCCCTCGACGCTATGCATCACCAGCGTCTTGATCTGCGGCACCAGGGCGCCGATATCGGAATCGCGCCGGTACTTGATGAACACCGCCGCCGACGAAGGCTTGATGGTCTGCGCGAGCGGATCGTTGTTCGGCAGCACGATCTGCACGCGTGCGACGAGTACGCCGTCAATCTTCGACAGCGTCGACGACAACTCCTGCGACGTGCCGTAGATGAAGCGCACGCGCTCCTCGGTCGGCGTCGAAACGAGGCCGTCCTTCTTGAACAGCGCGCCGAGGTCGTCGAACTTGCTGTGCGGCAAACCGCGCGCGCGCAACGCCTCCATGGCGCGCACCATCTGCGTATCGTCGACGTCGAGCGACCACGTCTTGCCGGCATCCGAGGTGTCCTTGGACGCATCCACGCCGCGTTCGAGCAGCGCCACCACCATCTCGTTGACGTCCTGCTCGGACAGATTGCCGTACAACTCCTTCTTGCAGCCGCTGAGCGCGATGCACAGCGCGAGCACGCAGAGCAACGGCGCGGCGCGGCGGCTGGCTCGCGCAGTGGGCAATCGGTCGAACATGGTGGCGGCGTCCGTGGCAGCGTTACTGGTTCTTCATCAACGTTTCGATCGCCGACTTCGACGAATCCACCACGCCCATCTTCGCTTCCAGATCGAGCTGCGTGCTGGCGAGTTCGAGCGTCATGCGAATGGTGCCGGCGCTCATCTCGTTCATCGTCATGTTCGGCGCCTGCTGCGCCAGTTGCAGCGCGTCGTTGACGGTGTGTTGCAGCTCGGCGTCCTGGGTCGCGACCAGCTTCGAGGCGACCGCGGTGCCGTCCTGCTGCGGCGTGGCGGGCGCGCTCATTTGCCCCTTCTGCATCAGCGACTGGAACTTGTCGGCCAGTTCAGGCGAAGTCTGCGCGGCGGGCCCGGCGGCCGCGCTTTGCGACATCTGATCGAGCGACGCCTGCAGGGCGGTCGTGGTGGCATTGACGGTCATATGCGGCTCCGCAATCAGGCGCGCAGGAAGGACTGGTTCGCGTAGTCGAGCGGCGCGGGCGTGGCCGCCACCGCAGCATGCGCGACCGGTTCCGCCGTGCCGGCGGCGGCAGTGGCTTCGGCGCCTTCAGCGGTCTCGGCGTCGAACTCCGCCAGCGTCTCGCACGATTTCGGCGTGACGAACTGGCCGCCCGCGCGCTTGACCTTCATCGCGTTGAGCAGATCCTCGCGGGCTTCGAGCGCGCGCACCAGCGACTGCGTATCGCGGGTCGGATTGTCGGCCATGGCTTCGGCCGCGCACTGCTTCCAGTCGGGGTCGCCCTTGGCGGACAGACAGAAGGCGAGCAGCGCCTTGGCGTAGCCGAAGCGCGGCGCGTTTTCGCCGACCTGGCGCAGCACGTGAATGGCGTCGTCCCAGTGGCCGCGCACCATGTGCAGGATGCCGTCGAGCGTATCGATTTCGGCGACGCGCGGACGCAGCACGCGCAGCGCGTCGAGCACGAGTTCGATGTCGTACGGATCGGCCGACACTTTCGGGAAGTGGCTAAGCAAGGCGGTCGAGACGGTTTCGATCAGGCCGCCGACGACATCGGGGCTGCAGTTCAGGTAATCCGGCGTGCTGACGGTCATGGCGATGGGCTCCTGACGGAAGCGTTGAAATCGACCTTGCGGGCTGCAGCAGGTCGGGAAGGATGACGCAAACATATCAACCGCCGCGCGGCGGACAACGCCCGGATGCGAAGTCGCCGCACCGGATGCGAAGCCGCGCGGGTGCTTCGCGCTGCGTGCGGCCGCTTCGCCTCGCCCGGCGCGCGTGGCCGGCGCGAGCGCTATCGTCAGGCGGGGTCTCAAGCGTCCCTCGCGGCGTCCGTCACGCTCGACGCGTGAACCCGCCCCCCGGCACGCGCAGCGTCCGCCCAGCGTCTACCCAGCGCCCTCTCCAATCGCGACCGAGCCGACATGAGCGACGAAAAAACCGAAGAGCCAACCCAGAAAAAGCTGCGAGACGCGCGCAAGGAAGGACAGGTGTCCCGCAGCAGCGATCTGACCGACTCGATCTCGATGTCGGCGGTCGTGCTGTTGCTGATGGCGGGCGCGAGCCACTTCAGCGACGTGCTGCGCGAAACGGTGCTGATCGCCACGGGGTTCGTGGACGGCGATCATTCGCTGACCAATATGCAGACCCAGTTGTACAGGCTCGGCGGCCTCGCCCTCTCGGCGATCGTGCCGTGCGTGTGTATCGCGGCGCTCGCCGCGATCGCCGGTTCGATCGGCCAGGTCGGCATGCAGATCTCCACCAAGCCGATCACGCCGGACCCGAAAGCCGTCAGTCCGATGGCGGGCCTCAAGAAGATCTTCTCGGTCCGCACGCTGATCGAGTGCGCGAAGATGATCGTCAAGGCGGCGATCGTGTTCTGCGTGATGTGGCAGACCATCAAATGGCTGTTTCCGCTGATCGTCGGCTCGCTTTATCAGCCGCTGCCGGGACTGGTGCGGATGTTCTGGGAGTTGCTGATCAAGCTGTTCATGGTGGCCGCGGCAGTGTTCGTGCTGGTCGGCGCCGCGGACGTCAAGCTGCAGAGCTTCATGTTCCTCAAGAAGATGAAGATGTCCAAGGACGAGGTCAAACGCGAGCACAAGAATCAGGAGGGCGATCCGCGCATCAAGGGGGAACGGCGGCGCCTCGCACGCGAGATTCTGAACTCGCCGCCGCAGTCGAAAGTGGGCATGGCCAACATGATGGTGGTCAATCCCACGCACTACTCGGTCGCTGTGCGCTACGCCCCCGACGAACATCCGCTGCCGCGCGTGATCGCCAAGGGCATGGACGAAAGTGCGGCCGAACTGCGCCGTGCGGCGCGCGATGCGGGCGTGCCGATTATCGGCAATCCGCCGGTGGCGCGCGCGCTGTACAAGGTCGGCCTCGACGAGCCGATTCCCGAAGAATTGTTCGAGACCGTCGCGGCGATTCTGCGCTGGGTCGAATCGATCGGCGCGCGGCGCTCGGCCGGCATGCCGGCGTTCGACGACGCCGACGCCGCGTCGTCCGGTTCTTCGCACGACGCCACCGCCCCGCCGCCCGCCCTCCACTGACGAGACCCACCATGCTGAAGACACTGAAACTTCCTGCCGGCGGCGAAATCGGCATCGTCGCCCTGATCGTCGCGATCATCTCGCTGATGATCCTGCCGCTGCCGCCGACGCTGATCGACATTCTGCTCGGCGTGAACATCGCGATCAGCGTGACCTTGCTGATGGTGACGCTGTACGTGCCCGACGTGGTGTCGCTGTCGGCGTTTCCTTCGCTGCTGCTGTTCACGACGCTCTACCGGCTGTCGCTGAACATCGCGTCGACCAAGTCGATTCTGTTGCATGCCGAAGCGGGTCACATTATCGAGAGTTTCGGCGAACTGGTGGTGGGCGGCAATCTGGTGGTCGGCCTGGTGGTGTTCGTGATTATCACCACGGTGCAGTTCATCGTGATCGCGAAGGGTTCGGAGCGGGTCGCGGAAGTCGGCGCGCGCTTCACGCTCGACGCGCTGCCCGGCAAGCAGATGAGTATCGACGCCGACCTGCGCGCCAATCTGCTGAGCGCCGAGGAAGCCCGCCGCAAGCGCGCGACGCTCGCCGTGGAAAGTCAGTTGCACGGCGGCATGGACGGCGCGATGAAGTTCGTCAAGGGCGACGCGATCGCTGGGCTGATCATCACGATGATCAATATCGTCGCGGGGATCGCGGTGGGGGTGGCGTATCACAACATGAGCGCGGGCGAAGCGGCGAACCGCTTTTCGATTCTGTCGGTCGGCGACGCGATGGTGTCGCAGATTCCGTCGCTGTTGCTCTCGGTCGCGGCCGGCGTGATGATCACGCGCGTCGCCGACGAGCGGCAAGCGAAACCCGCTTCGCTCGGCGATGAAATCGGCCGCCAGCTCGGCTCCAGTTCGCGCGCGCTGTATTTCGCGGCGGTGCTGCTGCTCGGTTTCGCGGCGGTGCCGGGCTTCCCCGCCGCGCTGTTCCTGCTGCTGGCCGGCTCGCTTGCGTTCACCGCGTGGCGGCTGGACGCGAAAAAGCCGCAGCAGAGCAGCCACGAACGTGAATCGCTGCACGCCATGCAACGCTCGGGCTCGAAGATCGACGTGCCGGTTATTCTGGCGCGCGCGCCGCAGTTCACCTGCCCGCTCGGTGTGCGGATCGCCCCCGACCTCGTGGCCCGGCTCACCATGCCGGCGCTCGACAAGTCGTTCGAAAGCGAACGCGCGCGGCTGCAGGAAGAACTCGGCCTGCCGTTTCCCGGCATCACCATGTGGACTTATGCCGCGCTGCCGGCGTCCACCTGTCAGATCCTCGTGCACGACGTGCCGCAACGGACTATCGAACTGCCCGCCGGCAAGGTGATGTTGCCCGAAGCGAGCCGTCTCGCACATTCGGCTGCCGCCGTCACGCTGACGGCCGAGGAAAGCGCGGCGCTGGACGCGCTCATCGCACAAGCCGAAGCCGGTCCGCCGATCGATCCGAGCGGCGCGCCGACACGTTGGCTCGAAGAACGCGCGGTGCCGCCGAAGACGCCGGTATGGCGCGCGGAACAGGCCATTGCGCATGCCTGCGTCGCGCTGATGCGGCGGCATGCACCGCTGTTTCTCGGCATTCAGGAAGTGCAATGGATGCTCGACCAGCTCGCGAACGACTATCCGGGTCTGGTCGCCGAGGTGCAGAAAGTCCTGCCGCCGCAACGGATCGCCGACGTGCTGCGCCGGCTGCTCGAAGAACAGATTTCGATCCGCAACGTCCGCACGATCATGGAAAGCCTGATCACCTGGGGACCGAAAGAAAAAGACATGCTGATGCTGACCGAGTACGTGCGCGGCGATCTCTCGCGCTTTCTTGCGCATCGGGCGGCGAGCGGCGAGCGGACCTTGTCGGCGGTGCTGTTCGACATGCCGGTCGAGCAGCATATTCGCCAGTCGATCAAGCAAACGCCCACCGGCAATTTCCTCGCCTTGCCGCCGGATGAAGCCACGTTGCTGATCGACAAGATCCAGTCGTTCGTGGGCGCGACGCCGCGCGAGGGCGTGGCGTTGGTGACGTCGATGGATATTCGCCGTTACGTGCGGCGCATG